>JBKJSC010000054.1:0-14598 GCA_046593035.1 Limisphaerales bacterium
GATTTTGCCCGTGCCCACGGCGTTTGAGAGTCCATCGGCTAATTCCTCGATGCAGTCTGCGAGCGGTTGTTGTTTGTCGGTTCGCCATTTTGTCGTTTTGATACGGCAAACGTGCTGATGCATCCCCACAAAAACCCCCACCGGAGGACGCGCGGAAACACCCCTTCCCTTTACGCCGGCGCGTAGTCCGATTCAAGATCAATCCGTCGTCTCCGCGTGTTTTGCCACTAGCCAAAACACCAGGCCGGTCTTTTCTGGAGTGGTAGTTTTACATCGGGCAACAGATCCTCCACTCGTGCGATCAGCTCCGCAATCGGATGTCGTTGCGCCGCTTTCCGTAGATCCTGGGCGGTGAGATGAATATATATTTGCGGGCTCGTGATCTGCCGGTGTCCCAGCAAATCACGCAACGTCACCAGCCCAACTCCGGCTTTGATCAAGTGCGTCGCAAACGTGTGGCGCAACCGATGGGGAGATACCCATTGCTCGATCCTCGCCTTGCGCCCCGTCGTGCGCACCCGTTCGTAGATCGCATTGCGCGACATCCCTCCGCCTTCTCGGCTGCGAAAGAACGTGTCTCGTGCCCGCACCATTCCTCGAGCCTGCCGATACTGTTTCATTATGTGCACGACTTCTTCGTTGAGTGGGATCGTCCGCTCGTGTCCGCCTTTGCCCACCACAAAAATCGTCTGGTCCACCCAGTCGATGTCCTGTTCTCTCAGCCCGGAGCATTCGCTCGCACGAATGCCGGTTCCATACAGCAGCGTCAGCATCGCCCGGTCACGCAAGCCCAGCACGGTATCCGTGCGGGGCTGCTCGATCAGCTTTCGTACCTGTTCCCCATCCAAGCACACCGGCAGTTTGCGCCGTTGCGCTTTGATCTTGGGAAAGTTCGCCATCGGGTTCTCACGCATCTCCAGATGTCCCATGGCCACCAACGCGCGATAGAAGTTCCGGAGCACGGTTACTTGCCGGTTCACGGCCGCATCTCCGTTGTCACGCTCCTTCCGCAGATAGTCGACATACTGCAGCACGTCCCGGGGCGACAGCTGGTCCGGGCTCCGGTCTTCCAAGCGCCACCGTGCAAACTCGCGAAACCCGGTCAACGTGGCTTCATACGCGCGCAAGGTCAGCGGTCGCAACCCACGCGCCGTGCAATGCGTTTGCACATACAACTCAATCCAGTAATCCCACTTCATGGTGTTCCTCCTTTCATCCGGCTCAACAACTTTACCGCCGCTTCCTGTCGGCCAGGCAGCCGGTGCAGGTAAACCCCCGTCTCTTGCGCCGACCGATGCCCCATCAGGGACGCGATCACGGCCAGGTCCACACCCCGATCCATCAGGTGTGTCGCGAAGCTGTGCCGCAGGGTCTTCGGCGTGATGGACTCCGACAACTCCGCGGCCCGAGCCACATCGGCCACCACGTTGCAGATGTCGATTGACCGTAGCCGCACGTTCTTCTTTTCCGTGCGCAGCAAAGCTCCCCTTCGCCCTTTGCGCTCGAGCAGATACGCCAGCAACATCGTCCACACTGCAGCTGGCACCGGGATCCTTCTCGCCCGATCTCCCTTGCCGTGGCGCACCACGATCTCTTCCCGCGCCACATCGACATCACCCACATCCAACCCACACAACTCCTGGGTCCGTAAGCCGCACCCATACAGCAGCACGATCACCAGGCGATTGCGTCTTTGCAGTGGTGTTTGCCCAGGACACGCTGCTACCAACTGCCGCGCTTGTTCGAAGCTCAATGCCTTGGGCACTTGTTTGCGCACCCCGTCCTGCAGACTGAATCCATCCAGCACGTTCCGATCGCTGCGCCCACTCCGCCACGCGTAATCCAGCAACCCTCGTAAGTGCGACAGATCCTTGTTCAGCGACTGTGCCGAGTAGCCAGACTCCCGCTGTTGGTTGATCCACCGCACATAATCCTCCAGCGATAACTTCCATAGCGGCACCCCCGGATGAGTTTTGGCCAGCGCGCTCACGGCCCGTTTCAAGGTGCAACGGCGGTCAATAATGCTCTTGGGAGCCAGCCGGCGCACCGTGCGTTGATACTCCAGATATCCCTCCACCCATGGATCCAAGCGATCTGCTTTCATGCCGCCCTCCTTTCACTGGCTGTAACTTCCATCAGATAATCGTTCAGGGGATGTTGCCGCATGGCTCGGACTCGCTCCGGATCGGCAATCTGCAAATAGCGCGCCGTAGTCACTACCGTCGCGTGTCCCAAAATCTGTTGCACCTCCGGCAAACTCACCCCGCCCTCCAGCAGGTCCGACGCACATGTGTGTCGAAACTGATGCAGACTCACGAGGGGCACTCCCGCCTGCTTCGCCAAGCGATGCATCAGCAACGCCAGCGACTGAGCACTCATCCGTACGCCATACCGGTTCAGAAACATCGCCGGCTCTTCCCCCAATCCCAGCTTCTCTAGCAGGTTCTGTCTTTGTGGCAGATACGCGTCTAAACAACGGCCCATCGCTTCGGTCACAGGCACGCTCCGTTCCCGGCCCGTCTTCCGCCCGTCGATCCGCAACACTCCTTCTTCCCGGTGCCAGTCCATCAGGTTCAGCCGTTCCAACTCTCCTCGCCGAAGTCCCGTCCCATACAACAGTGCCAGCACCGCTACCGCCAGGTGTTGCTGATATCGGTTGCGCCGCTGACCAGCCGCCTCCCAGATCTGTTTCATCTGCTCCTTTCCAATC
This sequence comes from Limisphaerales bacterium, assembly GCA_046593035.1. Lineage (GTDB taxonomy): Bacteria > Verrucomicrobiota > Verrucomicrobiia > Limisphaerales > JAYTXL01 > JAYTXL01. Next base: position 2,711 of record JBKJSC010000054.1, read on the forward strand.
CGCCGCGGCAGTCGCCCGCGCGGATCCAGCCGTGGCCCGCGTACCCAGCGCATCGGGTTCTTGGCCCATACTCCTTGCTCCAAAAGATAATCCCCCAGGCCCCGCATCTTGCTCACCACTCCGGCCACCGTCGCCTTGGCATGAAAACGGGTCCGGCTCTTGATATATTGGATCAGCAACTCCCCATCCACCTGCTCCAAACTCGGCCGCGGCTGCCGCCGCTTCAGCCAGCAGCCCCAGCGATCCAACTCCACTCGCACACTCCTCAACGTGTCCTCACTCAGCCCTCGAGCTTCGCCTTGCCTTAATACCCATCCACCATTCCATCCCATTGTTTCATACCGGTTTTCCTTTCGTTGCGTCCGACCTCTCGGCCGGACGGATGCTCACATATGTGCACCTTGCTAACCGATATGACTCCCAATATGACACCCTCCACAAAGCAAAATCCCCCTGAGTTGAACTAAAAAGTTCATCAGTTCAAATCAGGCCGCCACTAGCGGTTGGGGAGGGCGGGGTGGAACCCAGATCTCCAGTTTTTTATTGCGCCCCGGGCGGTTGAATCTTCTCACCTTGCCGCAGATATTGCCAGATGGCATCAATCTGCTTCATTGCGCTTCCGTCCAGAATGTCCGCCAACTGGCTCTTGCCTTCCTCATCAAAATAGACGGGCATCTTCGTCGTCGGCTCGACGCGCAACGGATTCATCAGCCAGCGCGCGAAGTAATCCTTTTGCAATCGCGCCGCCGAACGCGCGAGGTTGATGCCTTCGCTCTCGAACACCTGCGTCGCCTTCTGTTCGCCGACCGCGTGACACGAAATGCACGAGAAGCCGCCGTCCGCCCCGACAAATTTTTGGCCGATCTTCACCAGTTCTGGTGGAGCCGGTGACTCCGTTGCCGTCTGCGGCGGATAGCCGTGGCTCATCGCCAAGCCCGTGGCGAGCGCCTCGGCGCGCTGAGGAAAGGCGGGCATCTGATGCAGCACCCAGGGACGCGGTTTGTAGGCGACTTCGCCCGCGAGGAACTGCCGCATCCATTCCGGCTTCAGCTTGCCGCCGATCAGGGGCAGCGCGGGAAATCCTTCGAGCTGTCCGTGGCAGGCGTTGCAGTTCAGCAAACGCGTCTGCCGCTCGGTGAATTCCACCGGCACATGACGCGAGAGTGAAGCGCGATCCGTGGCCAGAAATGATTGCAACGCCCCGACCTCATCCTTGGTGAACACAAAAACAGGCACGCCGGATTGTCCTGCCGGCGATTCGCGCAAACATCCGTTCTGAAAACGTTCAGGCTTCAGTTCCACCAACGATTTCGTTTTGAATTGGTTGTCGAGCTTCAAACTGTGGCAGTTCAAGCAACCCGTCGTCTGCACGAGCTTCTGGCCGCGTTCCAGAATGGCGGCCTCCGTCGATGCGCCGGGCTGCTTGGCCATCGGCGCGTTTGAACTGAGGTAGGCGGCCAGTTGCTGCGCTTCCTCGTCGCTGAGTTTGAACTTCGGCATCCGCGTCCAGGCATAATGCGCACCCGGATTTTTGATGAACGCGACCAGGCTGTCCGGCGGGAATTTGAAATTGACGTGCGCAAGTGAAATTTTCTTCGCATCAGTTTCCTTGGCATCCGGGAGGTTATGGCAGCCGGCGCAATGCAGATTAACCGCGAGCGTCTTGCCCGCTTCGGCATCGGGTTTTACAGAGGCAATCGCCTTCTCCTCGGACTTTAGCGACGCCAGATACGCCGCCATGGCTTCGGCATCTTTTTCCGCCGTCGGGCCACGCAGCAACTTCGGCATGTGCGCGCTGGCTCGCTGCGTCTTCGGGTCAAGAATCCACGACGCCATCCACGCAAAGTGACGCCGCGAGCCGATGCCGTCAAAACCCGGCGCATCCATCGTCAATTCCAGCGCGCCTTTGTCCGCACTGGAACCAGCGTGACATTTCGCGCAGCGATGTTCGAAAAATAATTCACGGCCCTGCCGCAATTGATCCGCCTTGGCTAACGGCGCATTGTCCGGGCTGCGCGTCAAAGATGTCACTGGAATCGGCTCCCAGAGCACGCCCTTCTCGGACCATTGCAGGCGAAGCATCGCGTCACCGGACGCGGGGGCGGTGAATGTGGCCTTGAGCGCATTCGCGCCTTTGTTCAAGCGTACCGGTTTGCTGGCGGCGGAAGGGGCTTTGCCATCGCCACTCACGTCGAGCACCACGGCGTTGTTCAGTTCGAACTTAACTTGACCACTGACTTCCGCGCGAAACAGGAAGTCGCCGCGCAGATCGGCATTGATGAAACCGTCCCAGACGGCGGTGAATTTTCCGCCTGGAACGAACGGCGTGGGCGCAGCGCCAGCGGGCAGATATAGCCAGGCGTTGGGCGCGGACGAGATGTCGCTCTTGCCGTCGCTGGTGTAAGTGACGACGAGGCCGGGCAACGCCTTGGCCGAGGCTTGCGCGAAGGCGGCATTGAAAGCCAACAGCAGAACGGCCACAAAAAACAACGGGCAATACCTCCCGCGGGCGGATTCAACTCGCAAACTCGTCATTAGCATATCACTCAAGCAAAAATTATTGGAGGCGGACACCCGCCGCCGCCAATTCTTAGACGCTTTACCGCTCCGGTTCAAGGAATCGCGCGAATCCTTGGACGGTCTGACGCCGGACTTGACGCCTTCGGGGACGCAACCTACTGTTTCCGGCTCGTTGCTCCGCGCGAACCCCAACGATTGATTGGGCGCGGGGCTTTTTCATCCTGTGTCGAAAGGTTTGCTTGTGAATGTGACTGTTGAGAATTTGGCCCCGTGCAAAAAATTGCTGCGCGTGGAAGTGGATGCCCAGACGGTGGACGCCACGTTTGACGCGGTGACGCGAGACTTTCAGCGGCACGCGTCGCTGGCCGGTTTCCGAGCCGGCAAAGCCCCGCGCACCATGGTCGAAAATGCCTACGGCGCGCGAATCGAAGCCGAGGTCAAAAACAAGCTGATCGGCGAGAATTACCGCAAGGCCGTCAGCGAGCAAAAGCTGCGCGTCGTTGTGAATCCAGACATCGAGGAGATTCAATTTGGCCGCGGGCAGGCGTTGCAATTTGCCGCCACGATTGAGACGGAGCCGGAGTTTGAACTGCCCGAATACAAGGGGCTGGCCGTCAAGCGCGAGAACGCTGCCGTCACCGAGGACGATGTCGTGCGGGCGTTGAAGGTGCTTCAGGATCAGCGCGCCGATTACAAGGACGTGGATCGCGCCGTACAGGCCGACGATTTCGTGGTCATCAGCTACACCGGCACTTGCGACGGTCAGCCGATCACCGAGATCGCGCCGACCGCGCGCGGTTTGGCGGAGCAGAAGAATTTCTGGGTGCATGTGCAGCCGGGCCAGTTCATTCCCGGATTCACCGAACAATTGGTCGGCACCAAAGCGGGCGACAAGGTCACGGTGACCGTGGATTTCCCGGCGGATTTCGTCGCACCCGCATTGGCGGGCAAGAAGGGCGTGTATGCCGTCGAGATCAACCAAGTCAAGGAGCGCCATCTGCCGGAAGTGGACGAGGCTTTTGCCAAATCCTTCGGTGCGGAGAGCCTGGAGAAACTGCGCGAGGGCGTGAAGACCGACCTGCAAAATGAATTGAACCTCAAGCAAAGCCGGGCTGTGCGCGACCAGCTTGTGCGCGAACTGCTCAACCGCGTCACTTGCGACCTGCCGGAATCCATCGTCAGCGCGGAAACCCGCAGCGTGGTTTACAACATCGTCCAGGAAAACCAGCAGCGCGGCGTCACCAAGGAAGTCATTGAGGCGCAGAAGCAGCAGATTTTTTCCGTGGCCAGCAACAGCGCCAAGGAGCGGGTCAAGGCGATGTTCCTGCTCAACCGCATCGCGCAAAAGGAAGGCATCAAAGTGGAGCAGCAGGAGCTGGCGCAGCGCGTCCATTACATGGCGCAGCAATACCAGATGCCGGTGCAAAAGCTGGTGAAACAGCTCGAAGAGCGCAACGGCTTCGGGGAAATCCAGGAGCAAATTCTTTCCGCCAAGGTGCTCGACTTTTTGCAATTGAACGCGCAGATTGAGGATGTGGCGGCGAGCGTGTAAAGCAGTTAAGGGGTTCGAGTCATATCTGGCAGATTATGCAGATTGTTCGTTTTGCCCGATGGGAGCTTGAATGCGACCCGGAAGCGACGCGCGCTGCTTATGCAAAACGGCCCATCGGTGCTCCTGAGGAGTGCGGCTGTCAGGGATGTAGGAATTTTGCCGCGGCACGCCACAAAGTTTATCCGCCCGAGATCATTATACTCTTTGAACGACTAGGCGTAACGCCTGCACGGGAAGCAGAAATCTGTCACTATGGACCCGGACCTTCTGAACTTCACACTTACGGCGGCTGGTTTCACATGATCGGCAGAATTATCGGTGGAAGTAAGCCCGGACAAGGCTCACCCGGCAGCGGACTCACATTTGATTTTGAGCAGGTGAATGAACACTTCAGTTTGGGCTTCAGCGAGGAGTTGGCTCTTGTGCCAGAGGCGTTCAACGGTCGTGCATTGACGCAGATTGAATTCATGGCTCAAGTGCCTTGGGTTTTAGATGAACCAATGGCCTGTTGAATTTGCGTCGATCCGCGCAATCTGCGGGCATTCAATCCTGTTCCTTCTCCAACTCCGCCAGCACTCCGGGATCGCGCACGCCCACCCAGCGGCCGGGAATCTCCAGTCCCGCGAGCCGGTGGCCCGCTTCGACCATCGCGCTGATTGCATCGGTTAATTCGTATTCGCCGCGCGGTGATTTCTGAAGCTTGGCCGTGAAGTCGAATACCACCGGTCGGAAGATGTAGATGCCCGCGTTGTACCACACGGGCTGGCCGGGCTTGAGCCAGCCTTCGGCGCGAAGCTGATCGAGTTGCGCCGCGCTGGGCTTCTCGATGAGTCTTCTCAGGCAGAACTGTTCATCGAAGAAATTCAGCCCGCCTTGCGTCACGTCCTGGCCTTGCGTCACTGTGAGTAGACCAGAGAAATCGCCCGCGCTAAAACGCTTCACCATTTGCGGATACGTTTCCGGTTTCACGAGGATGTCGCCGTAAGTGAGCAAAAAATCATCCGTGCCGACGAACGCTTTGGCCAGCTCCGGCGCTTTGCCCGTGCCGTCCTGCACGTGTTGCCGGGCGTAGGAAATCTTAGCGCCCCATTTCGCACCGTCGCCGAAATGGTCTTCGACCACTTCCGCGCGCCAACCCGTGACGATGCAGACCTCGCGAATGCCCGCCGCCAGCAGCCCGCCGAGAATGTGCTCCAGGATGGGCTGGCCGCGGACGCGCAGCATCGGCTTGGGAAGCTCGTTGGTAAGCTCCCGCATGCGTGTGCCTTTACCGGCGGCGAGGATGACGGCTTTCATCGGCAAGCATCCAAAATCCAGAATCCAGTATTCAGAATCCTGAGCCGCGCAGAATGGCTGTTGGGCCATTCTGAATTCTGACTCCTGACTCCTGAATACGCCTGCATCACGCCCCAAACTTGTCGAACATTCGCGCGTTGGCCTGCATGAGGCGAATGAGAAACTTCGCCTCGAACACACCGAGCGAACCCATGTTCGCGCCGGTCTCGGTGAAACGCTCCAGCTTGTCCGAGCCGCTGCACGCGGAGTGCAACAGCACCGGTTGCGGATGCCACGAGTGCCCGCGCATCGAGCAGGGCGTCGAATGATCGCCGGTGATGGCGAGCACATCGGGCTTCTTGTTCAGCAAAATTGGCAACGCGGCGTCGAACTCTTCAATGGCCTGCTTCTTCGCCTCGAAGTTGCCGTCTTCGCCATATTTGTCGGTGTATTTGAAGTGGATAAAAAAGAAATCGTAGTGGTCGTATTCGGCAAGGTAACGCTCGAATTGTTCCGCAATGGTCTGCGGTCCCTCGATTTTTTTCATCCCGACCAATTGCGCCAACCCTTTGTACATCGGATAAACCGCAAGGCAAGCGGGCTTCAGTTTGTAGCGGTCCTCGAACAAAGGAATCGCCGGCTGGTGCGCAATGCCGCGCATGAGAAACCCGTTCGCGGGCTTCTGCTTCACGAGCAAGGGCAGCGCCGCCTTGTAAAAATCCGCGATGAGCTTTGCCGTTTTCTTTTGCTTCGCGTTTTTCGGATTGCGCGGCTTCACGGTGGGAATGGCGAACCCTTCGCGGTTCGGATCGGCGTCGGTCAGCGGGCCTTCCAATCCCTTGCCTCGGAAAATCACGACAAAGCGGTGTTCCTTGCCGGCCTTGATGATGACCTGCGTGTCACCAATTTTCTTGATACTCTTCGACAACAACGCGCACAACTGCTCGCACCTCTCTGTCGGAATGCGGCCCGCGCGGCGGTCGGTGACGATGCCTTTTTTGTCGAGCGTAGCGAAGTTGGCGCGCGCGCAAACATCACCGGGCTTCAACTCAATGCCCAGACCGAGCGCTTCAATGACGCCCCGGCCCACTTGAAATTCCAGCGGGTCGTAGCCGAACAGGCCGAGATGTCCGGGGCCACTGCCGGGCGTGATGCCGGGCGCGACGGGCGTCATGCGGCCTTGCGCCACGCCACTGGCGACGAGCGCGTCGAGATTCGGCGTCTTGGCCGCTTCCAACGGGGTGAGTTCGCCCTGGGCCTGGGTAGCGATGTCGCCAAGGCCATCGAGCACGATCAGCGCGAGTTTCGCGCCGGTTTTAAGAGTGAGTTCCGAATAGAGGGAGTCGAGGTTCATGTTCCAATTCCAATCATAGTGTTTGTTACAGGCGATTCTCCGCCGTTATGCAACGCAGGCCAAACCGCCGGACGCGGATAATGCTGGCAAGCCAAAGCCAGCGTCAACGGGATTTCTGGATGCCAACGGCGCTGGCTGGCTCCGCTCGCTCCATCTGGCCGCGCGTGACGCCAAGCTGGTTAAGGATTTTCAGTTCACGCCACAACTGCGTGCCTGTGATCTCGCCGCGCAAAAGCTGGCGATACTTGGCGATGGTTTGCTCGACTTGATCGGGAGTTTCATTGACAAACTCAACACGAAAATACCGCACGCCCAGCGCCAGCATCCGCGCAACGTATTCCGCGCCGGTTTGCGCAAGCGAATTGAACACCGTGTTGCGGCAGCCCACGTCGGCCTTGAGCGGATGCTCGGCGCCGACGCGGTCGCGCAGCCGCACCTCGTGCGTGTCGCAGGGGCGGCCGCAATTCGAGTAGTCGGTGCCCTTCGACAGGAACGCGCAAAACACGCAATGCTCCATGTGAAACATCGGGATGTGCTGGTGGATCGTCACCTCGAACCATGCCGGCGGCGCGGCCTGCAACAACGCTTCGAGCTGGGTGAAATTCAAATCATACGAAGGCGTCACGCGCTCCAGTCCGAAACGATTCTTGAAATAATCAGCGGTGAGCGAGTTGGCCACGTTCAGCGAGAAATCGCCGACGCGCCGCGTGTCGGCAAAAAACTTCAAATGATCGTAGTTGCGGACGAGATATCCGTCGGCGTTGCAGGAGCGAATCTGGTTCAAGATCCACTCCTCGCCGGTTTTGAAGATGCGCGGCGGTGCGACCCAAATGGAAGGGGATCGGGTCTGGGGTCTGGGGTCTGGGGAAACAGCGCACCCGAACGCCGTGTGAAAGAGCGTCACGGCCTCGCGATATTTTTTCGGATTCTCGAAATCGCAGTAAATCGTCTGCGTGCCACATTTCAGCGCTGCTTCGAGTTGCGCGAGGTTGCGGACGAGGACAATTAAGGCCGGCTCTTGCGTCCGGGGTCTGGGGTCTGGGGTGGAAGCAGGCGCGCTTTTCCCCAGAACCGAGACGCCAGACTCCATCCCCGTCAAAGCCCACCGCTTCGGCTGGGCGCGCAGAGTTTCCAACTGGCTGGCGGCTTCGCGACGCAAGCGGTTGAGTTCGCTCACCGGAAGAATGACGTCGCCTTCCAAATGATTTTTTAGTTCGCCGAGTTGAAACGGGGTTCCCCCCAGCCGCCCCAATTGTTCGCGCAGACGTTCCGTGGACAGCGGCTGCTTTTCCGCTTTCGCCAGCGGCACGTTCGATGCCGCTTGAACCACATGGCCCTCCTCGTCTCGCACGACCAACATCATCGGCTGGCCGATGCGCCCATGAACTTCCATCGCGACCGGACGCTGAAACTTCGGCGTGTCGCCGGCGAAACTCTGGCGCAATCGGCGGTTGAGCTCGGGATCGCTCGTCTTCCACAACTTATCGCCGACGTGGATGCGGCTGAAATCAACGTCACCGTGGCCGAAGCCGAGCAGCGATTCTCCACCGCGCGGCTCAATCGTGTAAATGAAACCGCCTTCCTCCTTCTGATCGGGATGGCCGGCGTCGAAGACCACGCCATCGCCAGGCTTGAGGGCGGCGGCGAGTTTCACGGCGACGCGCTCGCCTTGCAGGCGGCTGATTTCGCCGAGGAACACGCCGCGCTTTTTTCCAAAGCGGGCGTGCGCCAGTTCCTGATTGTTGATTCCGCGAAACCAGCCGGTGTGGAGGCCGCGCGAAAAACCCATTTCCAAATCGTAGCGCGATTGCGCCCGGATGCTCCGCGCCGCGGCGTCCGCCCGTTCGGGTGACTGGTCGAGTTCAGCGAACACTTTGTCCACTGCCTGCCGGTAAACGCGCGTGATGTTCGCGACGTATTCGGGCGTCTTGAGCCGGCCCTCGATCTTGAACGACGCCACGCCGGCCCGGATCAATTCCGGCAGCACTTCCAGCCCGGACAAATCCTGCGGACTGAGCAGATAGCGCCGGTCGCCGAGCGGGACTGTTTGGCCATCGGAGATCAGTTCGTACGGCATCCGGCAGGCCTGCGCGCATTCGCCGCGATTCGCGGAGCGCCCGCCGAGCGCTTCGCTGGTCAGGCATTGGCCGGAGTAAGCGACGCACAACGCGCCGTGGACGAAGACTTCCAGGGGAAGGGAAGAGTAATCAGTAATCGGTGAGTCAGTATTCAGTGAACCAGTGGTGTGCGCGCCGCCGTCTGACTGATTACTGGTTACTGATTTACTGATCACTTTCCCACGAATCGCTTCGATTTCCTTGATCGAACACTCACGCGCGAGCACGACGAGGTTGCAACCAAGTTCCTTCGCGAAGGCCACGCCCGCCGCGCTCGTCACGGTCATTTGGGTCGAGGCATGGATGGGGAAATTCGGCGAGAGCTGGCGGATCAAACGGCAAATGCCCACGTCCTGCACGATGGCGGCGTCCACGCCAGCGGCGATGATCGCGCGCAGGTATTGCTCGGCATCGGCGATCTCGTTCTGGAAAATCAACGTGTTGAACGTGACGTAACCTTTCACGCCGCGCCGGTGCAGAAACTCCATCAACTTCGGCAGATCGGCTTCGGTGAAATTGTGCGCCCGCATCCGGGCGTTGAAGCGTTCCAGCCCAAAGTAAATCGCGTCCGCACCGTTCTCGACGGCTGCCTTCGCGCACTCCCAGTCCCCAGCGGGCGCGAGCAGTTCGGGCCGCGCGCAAAGGGTTGGTTCCTCGTTTGGCGTTTGTACGGATGGTTGCGGTGTGGACATCACTGCTTCAGTTATTTTGTCTTAAGAGTTAGCAAGGAGCGTTTCCAAAAACATGATCGTCAATAAGCCCCAACCAATTGCCCGACAATTTCGGTTATGCTTGTTCCAACCCAACCCAAAGGCCGCAATTGCCAAAATTGGAATCACGATTAGCCTGTTAAATTCACCCCGCCCCGTAATCACGACGCTCCGGTACGTATCGCCAATAACGACCACAACAACGATGCCCGAAACAACTCTGTGCAACCAATCCTGCATAGCTCAACCGGCAGACTAGCAGTGAAGGCGCTCGAAACAAAACAAGTTTGTCGGTCATCAAACCCGCATTTCCCTTCACGCTCACTCGACACGATTCCACTTTGCGCCTTTGCTTCTTTGCGTTTAACTCGCCTCATGCGCGTTTTGATTGTGGGTTGTGGCTATGTCGGCGTGCCGCTTGGTGCGGAACTGGCGCGGCTCGGACACGAAGTATTTGGACTACGGCGAAGCAATGCGGGCGAAGCAGAACTCACCGCCGCCGGCATCCAACCGCTCACGGGTGATGTCACGAAGCCGCAGGATTTGGCCAATCTGCCCAGCCCGTTTGATTGGGTGGTGAACACCGTTTCCTCCACCCAGGGCGGCGCGGAAGAATACCGCGAGGTTTATTTGCACGGCACGCGCAACCTGATCGATTGGCTCGCGCCGACGCCGCTGAAGAAGTTCGTTTATACCAGCAGCACGAGCGTCTATGGCCAGACGGATGGCTCGGCGGTCAAGGAAACCAGCCCGACCGAGCCGGCGAGCGCGAGCAGCCAGTTGCTGGTGGAAACGGAGCGGCTGCTGCTGGCGGCGGTGGCGGAGAAAAACTTTCCGGCGGTGATTTTGCGGGTGGCGGGAATTTACGGACCGGAACGGGGGCATCTCTTTCTGCAATACTTGAAAAACGAGGCGCGGATCGCCGGCGACGGTTCACGCCTGCTGAACATGATTCACCGCGATGACGTGGTGGGCGCGATCATCGCCGCTCTCAAGAACGGGCGCGCGGGCGAGATTTACAACGCCGTGGATGATGAGCCGGTGGCGCAGATTCATTTTTTCCGCTGGCTCTCCGAGGCGCTCGGCAAGTGGATGCCGCCGTTCGCCACCGAGGCGGAAAGCGCCGGGCGCAAGCGCGGCCTGACGAACAAGAAAGTTCAGAATCGAAAGCTGAAAATGGAGTTGGGCTACCAGTTCAGGCACCCAAATTTCCGTCTCGGCTACACGGCGGAAATGATCCGCCTGGAAAAGGCGGGCAAAATGGATTTCGGGCCGGAGCCGAGGTGAGGGATGGCCAGGCGCGCTCTAACCGTGTCAGCAAATGGTGAAGGTCACTTTACCTCGGCAGGATAGACTTGCGCGCCGTTCCCGACCGCACGAATCAAAGTGCGATCAGCGATCCGAAACCAAACAGTGCCACTTCCTTTACGGTCGGCTCGGGATAATTCCATTCTTAAAACCCCGTTTTCAGTCGAGAAAGACCCAAGATGTAGCCTTTCACTGTCAAGAAGGTGCTCCGCGTGACGCTTACGGTCATGTGGCGTGGCATGTCGAAGCTCAATGACATCCACTTGGGCTTTCTATTGGGCAGAAATACTTGTGGGTAATTGAAAGCTCCGCGTGACGCTTACGCATTTTCCACAAAACACTCGTAATTATCGGTGCTGTCGAACGTCAAATCCGGGTTCGTGGCTGCTACTAAAATACAAACGCACACGCAAAATCTCCACCGAGGGCTTCCAAGGCAGACGAGCCGACAATGCAAGTCTCGTGGTAATCCAAACACCCGGCGCCTAGTAAACAACACCAGTCGTTAAGCCCGAAGGCGTTGGTCATTGAAAGGGACACATCACCATAATCGGGTCGCCATGTTTGTAGCAGTCTTCCTACAATCGTTTCGTCGCAATAGCTTGGCCACACCGTGACGTAATATCCCCCGCTATTTGACGCTGCTTGTTCACAAAGCGGTTCCAACGCTTCGCAATCAAACCGGTCCCAAGCCGCGTCCTTGTTTTCTTCAATCGGGTGGCGGAATCTAAAGCCTTCTTGTATTTCCCAGTCCTGAGGATTTAGCTTGCCACGATACGCTATGACCGTTAGCGGGCTTTCTTTGAATCCGAAGCGCCTCCAGAGTGCTGTCATCGCTTCCCGATGGCGGCTGGTAACACAACCACGAGGTTCAAAATTACCTATGCCTTGAGATATAGGCATTTCACTACAAACAGGGGACGGGAACACTATTAATTCCTTTCACAGCCATCCCACAGGAAGTTGAGAAAAATGCTGGAAGGTCCTGTGTAACCCTGCCACACGGCAGGGGATGAATAACAACAAAACCGTTCCAGCGCCTGCAAAACTGA
>JBKJSC010000207.1:0-4312 GCA_046593035.1 Limisphaerales bacterium
TTGAAGGTGGTCTCGATGATGCCGGAGCGCGCGCCGCCGACGCCGTTGGCCCAGGCCAGGCCGGTCGCGCGGGCGTTGCCGGAGGGATCCTGGTGAATGGCCAGCAGGCACGGAACCCCGCCGCCTTTTTCGAACTCGCTGCGGACGAGGTGGCCGGGGCCTTTGGGCGCGACGAGAATCACGTCCACGTTTTTTGGAGGAGTGACCGTCTTGAAATGAATCGCAAAACCGTGCGAGAAGAGCAGCGTCTTGCCCTTCGTCAAATTCGGCTCGATGTCCTTCTCGTAGGCCGCTGGCTGCTTGGTGTCGGGCAGCGCAACGAAAATGACGTCCGCGCGGCGCACGGCCTCGGCGGTGAGGAACACTTCAAAGCCTTTTTCCTGAGCGACGGGAATCGATTTGCTCCCCTCGTAAAGCCCGATGATGACCTTGCAGCCGCTTTCCTTGAGGTTGAGCGCGTGGGCGTGGCCTTGCGAGCCGAAGCCCAGCACGGCGAGGGTTTTGTTTTTGAGCACGCTCAGGTCGGCGTCTTTGTCGGAATAAACTTTGGCAGGCATGGGTTGGGGTGTTTGGTTTTGTTTCGGGGTCGTTACTTTGAACTTTGAACTGTAAACTTTGAACCTACTTCCGCGGCAGTGCGACTTTGCCAGTGCGGGTCAAATCGAGCACGCCGAAGGTTTTCATCAGGTTCAGGAACTTTTCAACTTTGCTTTCGTTGCCAGTAACTTCGATGGTCAGGCTCTTGGGCTGCACATCCACGATCTTGGCGCGGAAAATATCGGTGATCTGCATCACCTCGGAGCGGGTCTGTGAGTCCACGGACACGCGCACGAGCACCAGTTCGCGATCCACGTATTCGCCTTCGCCGAAATCATGCACCTCGAGCACGTCCACCAGCTTGTTGAGCTGCTTGACGATCTGCTCCAGCGTGGCGTCGTCACCGCGCGTGACGATGGTCATGCGCGAGGTGTTCGCGTCCTGCGTCGGGGCGACGTTAAGCGTGTCGATGTTGTAACCGCGCCCGCTGAACAGTCCCGCCACGCGCGTGAGCACGCCGAACTTGTTTTCCACCAGCACTGAAATTGTGTGTCGCATAAATCACTCGCGCTTCGGGCCGCGAAAGGGGCGAAAATTAGCAACCCACCGGGGGAGGGTCAACCGGCATTTTCAATCTCGAACGGTCGGCTAAAAAAACGGATTGTGTTGCTTCTCCTGTTCCACCGTCGTCAACGGGCCGTGGCCGGGGCAAATCAGCGTCGTGGCCGGGAGCGTCATTATTTGCTCGCGCACCTTTTGTTTTGCCAGATCGCCAAACTGTTTCGCGCCGCCCATTGACCCGGCGAAAATCGCGTCGCCCACAATCGCCACGAACGGCATGTCCTCCGACCAGTTGCCGACGACGTAGGTTACGCCGTCCTCCGCGTGGCCGGGGGTGTCGCGGTTGGTGATACGCAAACTGCCGAGATGCCGACAGTCATTGCGCCGGTTCTTGTGCTGCGGTGGCGCGCTCTTGGCATCCGTGTGCAGATGGAGCTTGGGATATTTCGTGCGGATCGACTCGATGCACGCCACATGATCGCCGTGGGTGTGGGTGATGAACAGGTGCTTCAACTGAAGCTGGTTTTCGTCGATCAACGCGCAAATCGGCTGCGCATCCCAACCCGTGTCAAACAACGCCGCCTCGCGCGTCACCTCGTCCCACACGAGATAGCAATGCACCGCCATGCCGCCTTCGCTCGTGGTGATTTGCCGCAGTTCGCGCCAGGGACTCAAGTCCGTGGCGACCGGAAGCCAACCCCGCGCGATGCCTTCCAGCTTGGCGGGGTGAAGGCCAAGCAAGGTGCCGAGCGCCTTGAAATCCAGCCGTTGTGCGGTCTGGCCGGAATCCTCCAGCGCGGCCAGTTCTGCAGCGGAAATTCCGGCGGCCTGCGCGGCGGCTTCCGGAGAAACGTTCATCATCAACCGCGCCTTGCGAATGATGTCACCCAAATGATCTTCCAAAGTCATGCGGCGAAATTAACGGGCGGCGAATGCAACGTCCAGCTATTCGCGGTCAAGCTTTCACAAAAAATGTTTGGCCAAGTCACTGCCCGCTTGTGCTAAACTTTCCACCGCATGAATTCAACAAGTGTCCCGGTCGAGTTCGCCGACTCCGTCAACGCGAAAATCCTCGCCGAGTCCGAGGATCGCATCCAGGGCTTTCAACGCGACCCGCTCGGGGCCATCGCGCGGCAGTCCGGCGTCGAGCTGCCCGTGGTAATTGAACGCATCCAGGCGATGCTGCGCGCCGGCAACATCCGCCGCGTGCGCCAGACATTGCTCGCCACGAACCTCGCCCAAGGCGCGCTCGTCGCCTGGGAGACTCCGCAGGATCGGCTCGACGCCGCGTTCGATTACATGTTTCAGCAAGACCCGTTTAGCGGACATGTAGTCACACGTTCGACGGACGCCGCCACGCCCGGCTCGCAGTACAAGCTGTGGACCACGCTCAAGGTACCGCAGGGATTCTCGCTGGCGAAGCATTGCGAATTTTTGTGCAAACAGACCGGCGCGGTGAAATTCATTTTGCTCCCGGCGAAAAAGCTTTTTGCCCTCGGCGTCGGCCACACTCGACGCAAAGGCCTGGAACCGGGCAGCAAGGCCGACGTACCCGCCGAGGTGACGGAAGTCTCCATCGTGTCGCTCAACGAACAGGAATGGCGCATCCTCGAAGCCATCAAACGTGAGTTCGAGCCGGAGGAGATCGTGCCAAACCTTTGGGAAGCGCGCGCGCAGGAAGCGGGCGTGCCGCTGGAGTTGTTTTATGAAACCGCCGAGGACTTCAACCGCCGCAAGATCATCGGGCGCTTCTCGACGTTCCTCGAACACGTCAAGCCGCACAGCGACGGCGAGCGCGTGACGCGTTTCAATGCGCTGTTTCATTGGGCCGTACCGCCGGGACGCGAACTGGAGGCGGGCCGCGAAGTGGGTCGGCATCACATCATGACGCACGCTTACTGGCGCGAGGGCGGGCCGGAGTTTCGCAACGTGAACGTCATGGGCGTGGCGCACGGCACGGACAAGACGCTCGTGCTCGCGCACAAGGCGGCGATCGACGCGCACCTCCGAAGCTGCGGCATCGAAGTCAGCTACACGAATGTCTTCTGGGGCGGTCGCAGCGAAATCAAGCCCAGCGAAATTTCGCCGAACGCCTATCGTGCGTGGTGCCAGAGCGTGGGATTGGATCCGGAGAAAATGCGGGAGTAAATGGCGGCTCTCTGGACACCGGAGCGGAAGCGCAATATGCTCGCCTGACAAACCTTGGTGCCAAATGAAACTTCCAAACTTCATACAGCGCAGATCGGTCGTGGTGAGAGTGTTCGTAGTCGTCGCGCTTGTAGTGCTGGCTTGGATAGGCTATGGCCGTGGTTGGGGGCGTCAACCGCACGGCGACTTTGACGGCATGCCGGTCGTAGGTGTTGTGCTCCGTTCGGGGTCATCTTTCCAGGCGTAGAAATGGCGTTTTAACGTCTTGGCGAGATTGCCCGTGTGAGATTCCCCACAATAGAGGATTTCATGGCTGCGGCGGCTGCGGATCACATACGCACCAGACTGATTGCGAAGCGCGTTCAACCATTCGGCAATTTCGCCGCTGGTGTCGCAAGGTGGTCGGTAAATCAGATTACGCATGGTGGCCTCCCGCGCTTGTGGAGTTCTTCAAGAAGCGTTCGATTTCCGTGCGAGGAATGAACTCGCCTACGCGGCAGACAATCGCTTCCGGCGAAGGATTGGCCTGCTTCAATCGCGTCAGTAATTCGCGCATGGGTGGGATTGCCGGCACAAACCGCACCGGGGCCGCGCCGGATGTTTTGCTCGTTTGGCGCTTTGCACGCGAATTTCTCCGCGCCCCATGTCCACATCCGCCCAACGGACTGCTCGCGCTTCGCTGATACGGCAACCGGAGAATGCCAAGAAGCGAAACAAGTCCGCGCAATGTTGCGACCGCCCGCCGCCCGCGGTTTCGATGAAATGGAGCAACTCGGTGAACTGGTTCGCCTCTGGCAGTTTCAGTTCTTTCGGTTTCACCCCAAGCCGCTTGACCTTGAAAGCCGGGTTATCATCGCGTCCCAGACCCGCTCGCTCCAAAATATGGCGGAGCGTGCCCAGCGTGTTGTTGAAAAACTGGTCATCATACTGCGCTGCAAAGCGGCACGGCGGGATTGCTAAACAGGTATTGATTGTGATTCTGGCACAAGTTCGCCGCCACATTTCTTGGCGATGAAGAACAAGCTGCTGGCGGCCAGGTTGACCTTGGATTTACTGTAACTATGCG
>JBKJSC010000208.1:0-8732 GCA_046593035.1 Limisphaerales bacterium
GGCCCTTGATGGGTAACGGAATGAACCGCCCGCGATCCAGCGCGCCGCCCACTGTCGTCCGCACCACATTGCCCACACCCGCCGCAAAGGCCGCCTCGACCGCGCCCGGATCCACGATGGGAATCACCGCGCTGCCTTGGTAGCCGACTTCGATCAGCGCGCGCAAGATGGCGTTGCTGTCGCCCGACGCTCCGGAACTCGTCGCGTCCGCCGCATCCACCAGCACCACGGTGCCCGACTTGTTCTCCTTCGTGATGCGCGCCGCATCCGCGAGGCTCGTGAGCGGCACCTGCATCTTCTCGTGATGTTCCCAGAACAGGTTCGCGATGCGCAACGCCTCGCGCTCCGCCCGCGCTGGATCATTGTCCGTCACGACGAAACTGTTCGACGCGAGCGCGGGCACATCGGTGAACGGGTTGCCCCACATCATCGCTGCCGAGAGTCCGCCGGGACTTTGCTCAATGGCCTTCGCCGCATTCACTGCATGGCGGATCGAGCCGGTCCCCGTGATGAGTTCATCGCCGCGCACGAGCGCTGGAACCGTGACTTTCGCCGTCACCGGCTTGACCTCGCCCGCCACGATGCGGAGAAGCAATTTCGCCGAGCGTTCACCCGTGCCGAAAAAGTCCACGTGCGGATACGTGTGAAACGCCACTGCCGCGTCGCTCTGCTCCAGCATCCGATCCGTGAGAATGCCGTGCAGGTCCAGCGAGATCACAATCGGCACCCGCTCGCCCACGAGCTTGCGCGTCTCCGCCAGCAAATAACCCTCAGGATCACCCTCGCTCTCCGTCGCCATCGCGCCGTGCAGTGAAAAGTAAACTCCGTCCACGCGCGGAGCCGCCTTGATGCTCGCGAGCAACTCATCCGCGATGCGCCTGAACGCCGCATCCGCCAGCGTGCCACCGGACGTGATGAAATGCGCACTGCACGTCGGCACAAGCTCTACGCCTGGCATCGCATCGAACACGCTCAACGCCCCGCCCACCTCGCTGCGCACGCGGCAATGGTAGTCCAGAATCTCCGCGCCGTGCCGAATAGTGAAATCCTCGCAACCGCTCAACACCGGGTTGAACGTCGAAACTTCCTGTTTGCACTCGGCGATGAGGATGCGTGGCATGGTTATCGGCGTTCATGATAACGGGCCGGGCGTCGGAGCGGCAAGCACAGCGTTTCAGGAGCACCCATGGCAAAAAGTCACTCGTGGTCGTTGAAGCCACTTAATCCAAAAAAAACGATTCCTCAGGAACTCAATGCTTGTCCACTAAATCGAGTTCCATCACGCCGCAGTTTTTCCTTTGCGCATTTATTTCCCGACCAGCACGGGAAATAGTGTCGCCGAATCGGGCTTGTCAGAAGACGGCTTTGCTGTAGCCTCGCAGCCATGCACCGGATCGAACCCTGAGGAACAGGCTCCCCAGGACGGTGGTTGAACGAAACGAATTCCAACTTTCAAAACTATGGACGAGAAACTCAACCAGGCGCTGTCGAAATTGACCCACGGCATGGAAGAAGCGTCCCAGCGTCACCTGGGGTTCCTGATGTGCGTCTTCGAGCTTAAGGACGGAGAGTTGCTCATCACCGAGGGCCAACACGCGGCTTCGATGATCATCGTTTATTCCGGCGCGCTCCGGGTTACGGTCGGCCAGGCGAAACACCGGATTGAACTGCCGGAGATCAAGAGCGGCGAGTGGGTGGGTGAAATCTCGTTGCTGGATCCCGGCCCGGCCTCGGCCAACGTCCGCACCTGCGGGGCTACCACCATTCTGGAGTTCTCGCATCAAGCGTTGCTGGCCTTCATTAAAAAACATCCGGCGGGCGCACTGCATTTACTCTCGTCGCTTGCCCGTGATCTCGCCGGACGGCTCAACCGCACTTCCGAAGGGCTGGTGCAACTCGGCCGCACCGGACTGGAACTGGTCGCACCCGCTCCCACGGACGAAGCGGGGATGATCACGACCATGCTTCAGCTGCTCAACCGGGGCGGCGGAGTGGATAACAATCCTGCGCTGGCGGCTCAACCAGGGAAAGCCGGCGCACCCAGCGAGACCCGAAAGCTGGAATCGCTGGACTTTTTCAAACTGCTCTCCCCGCAACAGGTCGAGAAATTGCATGTGGCCATGCCCGTCAAAGAGCATCGCAAGGGGCATGTGTTCTGGAAGGCGGGCACCCGCGTCAGCGACGACCGGTGCGCCGTAATTTTTATTCTCGAGGGCCAGGTTTCCGTCGCCTCCGACTCACCGCAAGTCAGCCAGGTTCCCGTCGCACGCGTGCTGCACCCCGGCGAAATCTTCGGTCTGGTCACGTTTCTCGACGCGGAAGTTCATTCCGCGACGTGCCGTGCCGCGACGCCGGTGCGCGCCGCCGTCCTAACGCGCAGCGAGTTTGATAAACTTTGCCAGACCGACATCGCGCTGGCGTCGGCGTTCATGTATGCGATGGCCCGGCAACTGGCCCGCGATGTCCGGGCCTGCAACAACCGGCTGGTCACCGCCATCACGAGCGGGCCGGCGACGAAGGCGGCAAAGTAGTTCCGAATGGCAGGGGCGCTCCGGGGCAATATCTCACCTTACTCAGGCACATCATAGGCCCGTAAAATCGGACCGGAAGCAACGCCAAGCATGGGAAACTTGACAGCGGAAACCGTCAGGCTAATGCTGCCCCCATGACCACCACGGAGAATAAACAGCCCCCGGTTCGTCCTTGGGTTGTTGGCATTTGCACGTTGACTGTCGGACTGGCCGGAGGTTTTTTCGCCGGGCGAATGGGTTCAACTTCCGCGCCCACGTCGGCAAAACCTTCCCCTGCCCCGGCTGCGTCCACCACTCCTGCCGTCGCGAAAAAAGCCGCGACAAAACCACGTAGTTCAGTCGCTCCGCTCACGAGCATGTCTGCGAGCACGGCGAGCGGCGCACTGCTGACCCTGGACGAAGCGGTGGCAAAACTGCGCCAGGCCATGGCCGACCCGAACTACATGCGCGTAAATCAGACCATCATGGAGACGGCGCAGCACATTGCCCCGGCGGACATCCCGGCGGTGTTGGAACGACTCAAAACGCAGGGCGGTCAGCGGAATTTTTATGCCGTCCTGACCGCGTTG
This sequence comes from Limisphaerales bacterium, assembly GCA_046593035.1. Classification (GTDB taxonomy): domain Bacteria; phylum Verrucomicrobiota; class Verrucomicrobiia; order Limisphaerales; family JAYTXL01; genus JAYTXL01. The sequence goes on from JBKJSC010000208.1 coordinate 3,101, forward strand.
ATGCCGCGCTGGGCGGAGATAAACCCGGAAGCCGCGCTCACCTTTGCACAATCGCTCGCGCGAGTGAACGAGCGGCAAATGGCGATCTCGGCGGTCTTCTCCGGTTGGGCGCGGCGCGACGTGGAAGCGGCCATCGCCGGGATCGAGCGTTTGAAGCAAAGCGACGACCGCCAGCGCGCGTGGGCGGCAGTGTTGCCCGAGCTGGCACTGAGTTCCCCGGAGCGCGCTTTAGAACTGCAACTGAAACTGGGAAAAAGTTCCGACCAATTCGGCTCCGGATCATCGTCGGTGAACGGCATTTTTTACGCGTGGGCACAGAACGACCCGGCGGGGGCGGCGGCGCGCGCGTTGCAATTGACGGGACGCGACCGGGACGCGGCTCTGACCAGCATCGCGATGCAATGGGCGACGAAGGATTCAGCCGCCGCGCTGGCGTGGGCGCAATCGCTGCCGGACGGCAACGCGAAGCGCAACGCCCTGCGCACGGTGCTGGGCGAAATGGCCAACCAGAATCCGCAGTCCGCCGCGCAATTCGCGCAGTCGCTCAAGGGCCAGGCGCAACAAGACGCAGTGTCCAGCATCGCCGCCGCGTGGAGCCAGACCGATTTGAACTCTGCGTTGACATGGGCACAAAATTTGACGGACACCCGTTCGCGTGAGCAGGCGTTGCAATCGCTCGGCTTCGAGTGGGCGCGGCGCGATCCCACAGCAGCGGCGGCGTACGTGAGCAATCTGCCGTCAGGACAATTGAAAAACAACCTCCTCCAAAACATTGCCTCCTCGTGGGCGAATGTGGATTCCAAAGCCGCGCTGGAATGGGCGCAAACCCTGCCGTCCGGCCAGGCGCGGAACAACGCGTTGCAAAGCGTGGTGCAAAATCTTTCCTACCGCGACCCGGCGGCGGCCGCAGCCTGGCTGGAAGCGTTGCCTCCGGGATCGTCACGGCAGAGTTATCTCTTTAGCAACATTGCGAGTCAATGGGCGCAGACCGACCCGGAACGCGCGGCGGAGTGGGTGAAAAATCTGCCCACAGGCCGGAGCCAGAACGACGCCGCGCGCAGTGTGGTGTGGCAACTCGCGGAGTCGAATCCGAAGCTGGCGGCGGAGTTCGCGTTGTCGCTGCCGTCCGGTTCGGCTCAAGCGGAGACGGTAGGCTCTGTGGCCTCGCGCTGGGCGGCGAACGATTTGACGGGCGCGATGGCTTGGGCGCGGCAGCTCCCCGAAGGTGCAGCGCGTGACCGTGCCATGCAAAACGTGGCGGCCAGTTGGGCGCAAAACGATCCACAAGCGGCGGCGAGTTTCGCGCAAAGTCTGCCGGCCGGCCAGGCGCAGACTCGCGCGCTGGAATCGGTGGCCAGTTCCTGGGCGCAGAACGATCCGAAAGGCGCGGCGCAATGGGCGGCGAATCTCGGCAGTCAGGATCCGTCCGGCAATTTACAGCGCAGCGTCGCGCAGGCCTGGGCGCAAAACTCCCCGACCGAAGCGGTCGCCTGGGTAGCGACGCTCCCGCCGGGCAACGCGCAAAACAACGCGGCACTTTCCATCGTCGGCACATGGGCCTATCAGGAACCGGCGGCGGCGGCGGCGTGGGTGGGCGCGTTTCCCGAAGGACAGACCCGCGACAGCGCAATGCAGAACGTGATGAACGGCTGGTCGCAAAACGATCCGCAGGGCGCGAGCAAATGGCTGGACACCATCCCCGCAGGCAAGTCGCGCGAACAAGCCGCCGAGTCATTCATCAACAACGTCTCTTATCAGGAGCCGGCGCTGGCGGCGAAGTGGGTGATGGAACTGGCGACAGCCGAGAGCAAGCAACCCGGACAGAACAACCGCAATTCCTATCGCGTCGAAAACCTCGCGCGCACCTGGCTGCAACAGGACGAGAAGGCCGCGCGCGCCTGGATACAGCAAGCGCCGCTGTCGGAGGAGCGGAAGAAGATGTTGTTGCAACCGAAACAATAGATTGAAAGCAGGAGCGATAGAGCAAAGGGAAATCGCGCGGCAATGCCGTGTTCCCGAGAGAATGAGCCGACCTTGGTAATTCATGTGGATTCGTGGTTGAACTTCGGATACCAGTTTCACTCGTAACTGATCCCCACGATTGCCAACTCCTTTTCTCCGGCGGGAAACTTGAAGTGCACCCGCTGACCAAGACGGGCATTGAGCAGTGCCCTGGCAATCGGGGAAATCCAGCTTACCCAGCCGCGGTCGAGATCAATTTCGTCCACGCCCACGATGCGATAGCTCTCTTGCTCGCCACTGCCCGACCGCACGACGACCGTGGCACCGAAGCGGACTTGTTCCCACGGTACGGCGGGCGGCGGCACCAGCACCGCCGAGTGCAGGCTCTGCTGGAGGTGCTGAATCTGCTGATCCAACAGGGCGAGCCGCCGTTTGGCGTCACTGTCCTCCGGCAACGCGGCGAACTTGGGACGTTCCTCGTGGAGCAGGCGATCCAGTTCCTCGCGCAATTGCCGTTCACCCGCCGCCGTCAGGTAATTCTTCGCCCCCGGCGGCAACGATGACGGCTGCCGCAGCATCGGCAACTCGGCTTCCTCATCCGATTCCCGCGTGAAAGCCTTGCTCATCTTGCCCGGTGCGAACCTGAGTCCACATCACGTCCACTATTCCTTGAAATCCGTGTCGGCCTCCTTCAAATCCACTTCCTTGATCCACGCATTGCGAAAGCGCACATCGTGGCCTTCGCACTGGAGTTTGAGGCCGCCGGGGATATCCGTGATTCCTTTGCCACCGTCGTTGCCGCCATCGATGCCGGAGTTTGGGCCGCCCCACACCTGATTGATCGTCTGATTCGTGTGCGCTTTGAGGCCGTTGAAATACATCGTGACCATCGCTTTTTCCACCCGCTTGCCGTCCTTGAACCGCGCGGCGCGAAAATTGATGTCATAGGAATTCCATTTGCCCAGGCCCTTGTAGGCATGATACGGCGATTCGCTCTCATTGATCACCGCGCCCATTCCGTGCGGGGTTTTGTCGCCGTCCATGATCTGAATCTCGTAACGGTTCTGAAGATAAACGCCGCTGTTGCCGCGTTCCTTCATTACGATGAATTCAATGTGCAACCGGAAATCCCGATAGGCCTTTTTGGTCACAATGTCCGCCGTGCCGTATTTGCCGCCAGCCGCCACGGGATCGTCGGTCATAACCACGGTGCCTTTGTCCACCGGGTCTTCCACGATCTTCCATTTGATGGGCAGCGCGGAGGCGAACCGCGGGCCTTCCCAGTAAGTCCATTTCTCGTCCAGCATTTTGCGCGAGCCGTCAATGATGACCTCGGCACCCGGCAACGGCGACGCGCCCACGCCCACGGCAGCCAGTGCCGTCGGCGTCATGGCCCAGGCGGCAACGCCGAGAATCAAGGTTGTAAAATAGCGGTGAATCGAGTTCATGATGGTTCTTTTGTTTCGGTTAATGGCGTAAGGACAGGCGCTATCACCGCATGAATACTGGCGATTTTGCAACACTAGAATTTTCCATGAGTCGGCCGGTTTGCTCGCAACGGCAGGAGATGCGGACCTTCAGTGCGCACCCACACCGCCATCAATCGGCCACACCGAACCAGTGATGTGGCGCGCCGCAGGGCCGCACAGAAAAGCCACCACTTCCGCCACGTCGGCGGGAGGAATGGTGCTTTTGACCAGGTAGTCCTTCCAATAGGACTCCATGTCATATTCCTTCGAGGCTTGGCGAAATTGGTCGGTGTCAATCGGGCCGGGCCGCACGGCATTGACACGGATGCCGCGCGGCGCGAGTTCGACGGCCAGCGCGCGAGTCATGGACTCGAGCGCGCCCTTGGTTCCAGCATACGCAACGAGCCGCACATGACCGCTCACCGCATTGGTGCTCGAAATATGCACGATGCAAGGATCATCCGGCGGAGCAGCCAGTTCGTCGAGGGCGCGAACGAATGCTTGAGTCAGAAGAAATGGCGCGCGCTGGTTGACGGCAATGAGGCGGTCCAAATCGTCCGGCTTCGTCGCCTCCAGATAACTGTGCATGCTCCACGCCGCATTGTGAATGAGCGTGTCACAACCGCCCAACCGGGCGACGGCCGCAGCCAGTACGCGCTCGCCGCAATCGGTTTGCGCTAGATCACAGATCAGGCCGTGCGCATGGGACGAGATTTTGGCCGCGCGCGATTCGACTTCCGGACGGATATCAACCATCAAAACTTCCGCTCCAGCGGCGATGAATTTTGCGGCGATGGCCGCACCCAAATCTCCGGCGGCTCCGGTGACGACAACCTTGCGGCCCTTCATCGAAGGTGATTTTTGCAGGTCGGTGGGATTCGTGGGCTTGCTCGCGTCGGAGTTCATGGCGGCGAGTTAAATCCAAGGTGGCCGGGTGTCAAGCCCGCGGAAACCCGTGTGGGCGTCTTTCCTTGAAGCAGCGGCGGCATTGTGGATTTGCAGATTCCGCTTTTGGTAGCGCGTGATTTTTGGCAGCGTTGCGACATGAAAGTCTTCGGCTGCCAATTCGATGTTGTCTGGGAGAACAAATGCACCAACCTGGACAAAGCCGAATCGCTGCTGACGCAAGCCAGTCCGCCTCCCGGTGCGCTGGTCGTGCTTCCTGAAATGTGTCTGAGCGGATTCTCCATGAACGTCAGTGCCATCTCCGAACCTGCGGGCAGTGACTCCGAACTACGTCTCGCCGCACTGGCACGTCACCACGGAGTTTATTTGCAGGCGGGCCTGGTCTGCCTCGGTTCTGATGGCCGCAGCCGCAATCAATCGTTGACGTTTTCTCCGGAAGGCAGGGAAATCGCCCGCTATTCGAAGCTGCATCCGTTTACACCCGGCGGCGAAACAGCGGCCTACGCCGCCGGAACACAAGTCCACACGTTTCAATGCGGTCTTTGGAATGTGGCCCCTTTCATTTGCTACGACCTCCGTTTCCCGGAGATTTTCCGCATGGCTGCGTGGCAGCGCCCGCACCTCTATACCGTCATCGCGAGCTGGCCGGAAGTGCGCATTGGCCATTGGGTGAAACTGCTCCAAGCCCGCGCCATCGAGAACCAAGCCTACGTCATCGGCGTCAACCGCATCGGCCGCGATCCCAAGTTGAACCATCCGGGCCGCAGCCTGATCGTGAATTACCACGGTGAAATCCTCGCCGACGCCGAAGGCCGCGAAGGCGTCATCAGCGCCGACCTTGATCTGACCGCGCTCGAGGAATACCGCCGCGCGCTGCCGTTTCTGGATGATATGCGCGGCGAGGAAGTGCGCCGATGAATTGCGCAATGAAACTGCTACTGACGGCGGCGCTGACTCTCCAAGCATTTTCCGGATTTGGCGCGGCGGGCAAAGAACCGGACCCGTTTCATTTCACATGGCTCGTGGCGCACTGGACTGATTATGGCACGCCTGAGATTATGGCACGCCTGATTACCTGAAGTTCATTGAGGAGGCCCAAGCCCGAAGTGGTGCCGGTGGGATTCATGGCGCGTATTTCTGGTGTGGCCTTGACGCTTAGTTCAACTCACAGCGCTTTTTCGTAAGCGTCACCCCGAGCACCTCTATTCAACAGAGTCGTAGACGTCGTAGCGTAATGCTATGACAAATACGACGTTGGTGGATGAAGAGGTAATCAAGACCGATGGCTTGGGCCG
>JBKJSC010000243.1:0-35810 GCA_046593035.1 Limisphaerales bacterium
CCACGCAGGCCAGCGCACCGCTCGCGGGCGCGGGGCGCGCGCGCAGAAATCGCCCGAGCCAGCCACCCGCCGCAACGCCGCCGTGCTCCATCAAATCCTGCGCCTCGAAATGGGAGCGTGTGGAATCTTCGGAACCCGCCGCATGAATGATGGCCAGCGCGCCATCGTGGTAGGCCGGGGCCAGCTCCTTCAAAATCGGGTTCAATCCAAAAAAGCCATTCAGCGGAACGGCGTCCGCCTTCTTGATCGCGATTCGCGGACGGGCCTTGTAATAGCCCGCGTCTTCCAGCGGCGCGACGATGTTCAGGCCGTCCGCACCGCCACGCAAAAAGACCACGACGAGCGATTTTGGATTGTCGCCGTTGCCGGTTGCGTAGGTTTGGAGTTGCGCCATGTCAGCACCTTTGGAATGCGGGTGAGGCCAGCATCAAGGCCAGGCCCGCGCCGGATTCGTGATAACTCTGGGTTTCCTCCGCCGTCGGCTTGCGCCCCAGCAGATGCGCCATCAACCCGGCGTCGCCCCCAAAGTTCTCTTTGAGGGAATCGAGATTCACCCTGGCTCCGTTGAACCGGTTCTCGTTGAGAGCCACGGCGAAATTCCATCGCCACAGCAGCGTGCCCAGCCACGGCGAGGCTTCTTCGGGAAAGCCGTCGGGCGTGGGATAATGAAACGGCGCGTGGCCCATCCGCAAAAGATATTCCACGATCTCGTGGCGCGCGTCGGTGACCGCGTTGGTGGCGCGCAGGGCGGAGACAATGAAATTAAACGGGCGTTTGAATTTGTTGCCGCGCGTGGATTGAAATTCCGGCGTGGCAAAAAGCGCGCGCAATGTATTGGGAATGTCGCCCTTGGTCATCAGGAAAGCCCCGGCCACGGCGGCAATGGCGGCCTCCGGCGGCGTGTCCGCGATGAAGCGGCGGCAAAGCTTCGTCGCCAGATGCCGCGCGGTGGACGGATGCAGGCTGACAATTTTCAGCACGCGATCCAGCTCGGCCTCGCCGAGTTCTCGTTGCTGATCGGCGTTCGCGTGGTCGGGAATGGCGGGGATGACATGGCCCAGAACTTCTTTGACGCCTTTGTCGTGCAGGTACGGTTTGAACTCGACCTTCGCCTTCTGGAATTTTTTCTTGTCGCGCACGGTCCAGCCAGTGAGGCAGCGCGCCACCTCCATCACATCGCGTTGCGAGTAACCGCCGTGGACGCCGAGCGTGTGCAGTTCGAGCAGTTCGCGCCCGTAGTTCTCGTTGGGTTTGTCGGCGGCGTTGACTTTCCGATTCTCCCGACCGTCGAGATACCAAAGCATCGCCGGACTGAGCGCTGAGGCGCGGAGCAGTTCGGGAAATTTTCCCAGCGCGTGTTTGCGGATCACCTCGCGGTCATCGGCGGCCTTGAGCCACCGACAATCGCCCTTGGACGGGTCGATGTTGAAGTGATCCGTCCAAAACTGCACCATCACTTCGTAGAGTTGCCGCTCGGACATCGTGGCGCGCAACAGCGTGGCGCGGGTCATCTCGTCGAGCAGCACATGCTCCTTGTATTCAAACATCTCGCCGAGCGGTTGGTTCAACGTGTCGAACCGGCGCAGCGCGTACTCGGTGACGCCGTCGTCGATGTCCTGCGGATGCAGTTGCTCCTCCACGAACGCATGAAACGCCGAGCCTTCATTTTTTCCCAAGGCCTTCGCTCTCGCATAATCTCCCGGACGCGCGCCGAACGTCAGGCGATTGAGTGCGTGGCTGACCAAGTCAATCGACTCCGCCGCCGGCGGCTGGAATGGTCCGTGGGCACGCGTGGACTGCGGTTTCCAAACCTGCCAGGCCTCCGGCAATTTGCCGCAACCAGCGGTCGCAGCGAGAGAGACACCGCTGCCTACCTTGAGAAAATGGCGGCGCGAAAAATTCATTTGGCAGCCAGCTCGGCGGGCAGACTCACTGGCGGGGGAACGGCTTTCCCGCGTGGCGACCACGACAACACCGCCGCGCCCAGACCGCTGACGAGCGTCAGCGGCAGCAGGAAAAACCAGCCGACAAACGGCAGCAGAAACGTCAGCACCAGCACGATGCCGCCACGCAACACCCGCCGCCACGGCTGGCGCTCATCGACGAGCGACGGCAGGCCGATCCCGATGCGCTGGCTCAGGCCGCTGGAGCCGAGCAGACCCAACACCACCGGCAGGGCGATAAACGTCACGCCGAGCAATTGGAACGCCGGGTTTTTCACCTGGAAACAAAGCGTCACCACGACAATGAACGGCACCACCAGCGCAAGGCCGATCAACGTGATGCGAACCGGGCGGCTGTATTGCGCACGCGCGCGCACCACCATCTCGGGAAAGAGCGCCTCTGCGGTCAGCCAGAAGCTGACGAACACCATCATTATTCCCACGATTAACAAAAAATACGACAATGTATCCGCCATGATCATAAAGAGGAGTCCTCCCCGGTTGAATTTAAGTTAAACGGTTTCGACATATCTATTTTTTCCGTGGTTCAGCGTGCTTCCGCAATTCCTGAACTTGTTCGCGGAGTTCCTGCAACTCGCTGTTCAACCGTCGGACGGTGGCGTGCAACTCTTCCGTTCGCGGATCCACGCCGGGCTGCCCGCGGCCGGGTTGCCCAGGCCTGAGTTGATCAGGTTCGGGTTGTCTAAGCCCAGGTTGGCCGGGTCTAATTTGATTGGGTTCGGGTTGGCCAGGTTGGTTGAATCCGGGTTGATGAGGACTGGGAAGTCCGGGGCCGCGCGGCTCCTGCGCGTGCCGCCGCATTTGCTCCACCTGGCGCTGAAGATTCTCCGCCAGTTCATGGTTTCCGGCGGCATGAAGGTTTTCGGCGGCGGCGGTCAAATGCTTGATCCGTCGTTCAATATCTTCCGGCTCGCCGCCTGAAGAAAACGGACGATTCTGCGGCTCGCCCGCGCGCGCTTCCATTTCGCCTAGCCGCCGCTTGAGCCGCTCGGCTTCTTCCGTGCGACCGGCGGAGATCAATTCCCGCAGTTGGGCGCGCAATTGTTCCGCCTCGTTTGCACGGGGCCGATTCGCTTCACCTTCGCGCCCTTCGCGTCGCGCTTCCGGGCGGCGGGGTTCCGCATCGCGACGATCGGCCTCAGCACGATCGCGCTGTGCTTCGGCTTCCCGGCGCGCTTTCTCGACTTGCGGACGCTCTTTCCGTTCAGGTTCGTCGGCCAGAGTCAACGCCGTGAAAGCCAGGGTGACGCCCAGCGCCCCGGCCAAAATCGGAAGAGATCGTATGTTCATAATTGTCAGGTCGAAGTGAAGGTTGATGCGCGCTCAAAATTTACTATTCCGCCGAAATTGTCAAACTCAGGCATGAGCCAAGGATTATGTCCAACAACCCGGCGGCGTGGAACAAAGTTGCACAAAAAACGTCTGTGGCCGCGACGCCCCGGCCTCTGCATTTCAAAGTGCAGCCATTCCACTGACGACGCTCTGGCGGCACCGGAGTTACACACGAAATGATGGTGCAGTCGGATTATGTGAAGACGGTGATGGCGGAACGAAGCCATGTTCCGAGGGCTGAGTTCCTTCCGGTCGCCACTTGGTTTGGGAAACTTAAGCCTACTTCAAGGAGGCCAGAAACTCGATCAAGTTTCGCAAATCGCGGCGCGAGATCACCTCGACCATTCCCTCCGGCATGGCGGATGCGCCTTTTGCGCGCGCTTTGATGTCGCTCTTGTTGATCTTGAGGATGCCGTCCTCCGGTGAATTCAAGACGAGTTCATCCGTACTTTCGCTCTTCACCAGTCCGGCGTAAATCGTGCCGTTCTTCATGGTGACCAGCAGCGTTTCAAAGCCGGCGGCAATCACTTTGTTGGGGAGAACCAGCGACTCCAATAAGTATTCGCGTTTCTGCTTGGAACCAATGCCGGTCAAGATCGGTCCCACTTCGCCACCCTCGCCATTCACTTGATGGCAGCGGAAACAGGAAACCTCGGCGCGTTCGAAAAATACTTTCTTGCCTTCGGCAGTGTCGCCGCCGGCCAAGACGATCCGGTATGCTGCCAGCGGATCATTTTTGTCGCGCGCGTCCTCGATTTTCTTCAACCGTTCCTTGATGGCAGGCGCGGCGCGTTTTCCAGCCGCCTCCAACAAATCGAGCTGCAATTCCGCCGGCACTTTTTGCGCCAACCATTTGTCGAGCCAGCCGGCCAGGATTTCGTCAGCGGCCCCGCCCGGCACGGTGCCCAAGATGGACAGCGCGTTTTGCTGCTCGGACACGGAGCCTTTTTCCAACGTCGCCAGCAACGGCGTGGCGGAATCATCGGGATGCAACCTGGCCTGCAGCCGGCTGCCTTCTTTGCGCACGGTTTCGTTTTCGTCCGCCAGCGCCAGTTTGACGGACTCTTCCAGCTTCGCGTCGTTCAAGCCCTCCAGCGCTTTCAACGCCTCGGCGCGGACTTGTCCGGAAACTTTTTTATCGGCCACCAACTGTGCCAGCGCCGGGCCGGCTTCCTTGATGGCGAGTTGGTTCGCGACCTGCACCGCCACCAGCCGCACCGCTTCCGGCGCGTTCAGGAGAATGCCCGTGAGCACCGGCTTCAAAGCGTTGGCGGCCACATTGCCATCGCGCGGCGACATCGGCCGCCACAGGCCAACGACTTGATCGCGCCCGGAAGGCTTGGCCCAGTCGCCTAACTCGGCCAACGCTTCCGCGCGTTGCGCTTCGGCCCCGCTCTTGCCGGCGGCGAAATTCGCCAGCGCCTTGGCCGAGTCGTCGATGCCGAAACGGAAATTGGCGTTAAGAACGCGGCGGGCCAGCGGCTCGGGCAAGTTTGGCTTAGTAATTAATGCGGCCAGTTTCGGCATGGCTTGATAGATCGGCACGTCGTTGATGGCGCGCGCGGCTTCAAGCACCAGCTTCGGCTCCGCGTCGGCAAGGAACATCGCAATCTCCGGATTCTGCAATCGGCGCAACGCCAGCAGCGATCCCATGCGTACCGCTGGCGAAGCGTCCTTGCCGGCCGCGAGAATCGCGCCGAGATCGTTGATTCCTACCAGGCCGGTCACGCCGGCGTGGCGCACCACCGGGTCTTGATCGGCGTTGGCGCGAAGCATTTCGAGCAGCTGGGTGACAGCCTTTTTGTCGCCGAGTTTACCGAGGCTGATGGCGGCAAAACAGCGGACGCGCAGGCTTTCGTTCTGCAAGAGTTTGATCAATCCAGAGACGGCTTGCGGATTGTGCGCATCGCCCAGCACCTTCGCCGATTGGGCGCGAACTTCGGCGTCCTTGTCCGTGAGCAACCGCAACAGTGGTTGCGTCGTTTGCGCGGACTTGGAAGTCTTAACTTTTGATTTCGCCGCGACTTGGCCGAGGCCCCAGATCGCGTGCAGCCGGGCGAGCGGTGATTCGTTCTTCGCGGCGGCTTGTGTCAATGCTTTCACGCCTTCCGTGCCTTTTTCCGCGAGCGCGAACTGCGCCTCCTGCCGGACGCGCTGGTCACGGTGCGCCAGTAATTTCACCAACTCCGCCACCGGACGCTTCGTCAAATCTTCGGCGATGAGTTTTTTGGTTTCGCGCACGAGTGGGTCTTGATCAAGCACCGGGTCATGCACGCGGTAAATGCGCCCCTTGCCGGGCAGGCCCCAACCTTCGACCCAGTCGGTGAGATAGATGCCGCCATCCACGCCGAACTGGACATCGGTGACGAGCACATTCCAGATGAACTGCTCGGCGCCCACCAACTCGAAGGAAGCGCCTTTCGGTTTCAAAGTGAACGTGTGAATGCCGCTGTTGCCGCTGCCGCCGCGAAAATCACTGAGGAAGAAATGCCCCTCGTACTTCTCAGGTAAACCGGTGCCTGGATAATGAGTGATCCCCGACGGCCCGCTGGAAATGTTCGCAATGGGCGGGACGAGGTAGGCCGGCTGCGCGTCGTTTTGCGGGTGCCACATTTTCTCCGAGTTCCACGGGCCGCGTGAATTTGGTTTCTCGATGAACTGCCAGCCGACACGCCAGCCGCTGTCGCCGCCCTCGACGAGATAAACCCAGCGCGCCTGGTCGCCTCCGTCTGAATTGTTGTCGCCCGTGAAAAGATTTCCGTGCTCGTCGAAGGTCAGGCACTGCGGATTGCGCAAGCCGCTCGCGAAAATCTCCAGGTCCGAGCCGTCCTGATTGCACCGATAAACCACGCCCATTTCCGGATTGTCCACGGTTTTGCCTTCGGGCGTTTTGATGCTCCCGCCGCGGTCGCCGATGGTGAAATACAATTTGCCGTCCGGCCCGATGCGCAGTCCGTGCAGGTCATGGCCGAGAAAACCGACGCGCACGCCGAAGCCGTAGTGGAGGGATTTACGCACGTCACTGGCACCGTCGGTCTTGCCGTCGCCGTTGGTGTCGCGGAGCAGCCAGAGATTGGGGATGTTGGCGAGCCACACGTTGCCTTTGCGCGCCAGCACGCCGGCGGCGATGCCGTCCAGACTGCCGTTGAAATTGTCGGCAAACACCACCGAACGCTCCGCCTTGCCGCCGGTGCCGGGATAAATCAGCTTCACGCGCTCGGATTCCTCGGTCAGACCCTTCACGTCGTATTTCTTGAAGAGATTCGCGAGGTCGGCGGTGGACTTGGCCGCGAGTTCCTCGTCGAGCCAGTTCATGTGGCCGCGAATGTCCGTCACGCCCTTGTGCAGCCGGAAGGTTTCCACGACGTATATCCGGCCCTGCTCATCGAAACAAAACGACACCGGATTCGCCAGATGCGGTTCGGCGGCGATCAAATCCACTTTCATGCCCGCCGGCACCTTGAACTTCTTTATGGCCAACTCGCCTTCGTTGGAAGCCTCGGCGATTTTGGGCGCATTGGTTTTTCCGGACGGCAAATCCGGCGCGGGCGAGGAGAAGCCAAAGAGCAGTACACCCGCAAGAACCAGGCTCCAGCGCGGGGCGAAAGCAAATGTAGTTTTGACCATAAGCGGCGGATGGTAGCCACGCGGCAGAAGAAGAATCAAGCGGTGAAGTTCCGCTTTACAGCGGCGACTTTCTACTGGCTGGCGAGGCGGCCCTGCGGTTTTAACTGGGGCTTCCCCTCCAAGTATTCCGGCGAGGTCAGCATCGTTTTGATGAGGCTCCGAATCTTGTAGTTGTCGGTCTGAAGTTGTTCCCAAAGTTTCCGGTAGAGGAACCGCTCATCGTCGCGAAAGCGCATTTCGCGGCCAAAGTAGAAGGTGAAATGCGTGTTGATGATTGTGCGGATGAAGCGCTCTTTCTTGACCGCCTGTGTGGCGAAGGCTTCGAGACCCTCGCCGGCGAAGGGATAGCCCTCGACCAATTGATTGTCGCTCGCGTCGATCGCCAGGCCATATTCGTCGTGCGTGCGAAATTTCCCGTCGTCATCCCAATGCGTCCGTTGCAGCGCGAGCGGCGTGAGGATTTTGTGGCAACTGTAGCAGAGCGAACTGGGATCCGTGGTGCCTGACGCGGTGATGCCTTCGCGCATTTCGATCACTTCCGGCGGCACTTCAAAAATGTAGCCGAGGAACAGCATCGAGACCTGCGCCGCGTAGTTGTAATGCGGCAGGCCCGGTTTGCCTTCGATGAAACCCTTGGTGGTCAGCACGCCGGTCTTGCCGTAGTACGCCGGGCGCGGTTGCTTCTGCCCTTTGGCATCGACGGTGTAATCCGCAGTGAGAATCTCCTGGAACGGCCGGTCGTTGAACGCGACGTGGCACCAGAGCCGCGCTGGCTCGTCCTGTTCGCCACCCTGACTCTCGAAGTAAAGCCGGATGCGGTGCATATAGAAATCTTTGAACTCCTGCGTCTGCAAATAGTCGTCGATCATCTGCGCGAGCGGGGCACCTTCGGCCAGTTTGTTGAACTCGGATTTCTTCGGCGAGCGGCCCACCAAGTCGAGGGCGATCTTGACCAACTGCAACCGCCGCTTCTCCGCCTTGTCCGTCACGAGCGCGAGAGACGGCGGGCGGGTGAACATGAAATCGGGATGGCGCAACAACGCGCGGCCCAGCGCTTCCCACGCGGCCTGTTGCACGCTGCGGCGCGGCGCGATGAATTTCAAAACCGGCGTTTGCTTGTTGTCGATCTTCACCCACGGCCCGCCCGTCTGCTGCCAGGAGAACTTGAGTTTGCTGCCTTGCACGGTGTAGGTGGCGGACGCGTCGATCTCCACGCTGGCTTCGCCCCGCGCGCGGGCGGGATAGGCGAGTTGGATGATCGGTGCCGATTTCTGCGCCTTCACGATCACCGGCGTGCGGACTTCATTGCCGGCCTTGGCGGGATAACCCATCATCACCTGGTAAAACTGGTTCGGCTGAAACCCGCCGTTCTTCGACGGCTTGAACCGCAGGGACAGTTCTCCCTTCTGTTTGTTGTCGTCGGTCAACAGCGTCCGGCCCGCCTGGTTGAACGATTGGAACCGGCCCGCCTCAAACTTCGTCCACTTGTCTTTGCCGTCCGCCAAGTTGCTGTCCACGATGAAGAAATTGTTCGTGCCCTGGTTGGACTTGAATTTTACGACGCTCGCAGTGACGCGACTGCGTGTGCCCTGGTTGTTGACTTCGACGTAATCGCCGGGGCCGAATTGAAAGCTCGCCGGCAGCTCGGCAAATTCCACGTTGTCCGCGCTGGCGTCGTAGAAAAAGTGCGCCTGTCCCTTCGGCGGCACCGGCGGGCGCGCAGGCTGGGCCACCGTGTTGCTCGTGTCGGCGGAGAGCACCTCCACCAGCACGCCGCTGGCGTTCTCCGCGCCCTTTTCCCACAAGACGGTGACTTCGTACTGGCCCGCGTCGGTCACGCGGATCGGAATCAAAATGCTGCTGCTGCCCTTGTCCTGATTGCCGTCCTCGAAACAAGTCTGCCCATCGACCGTCTTCAATTTCCACGCGCCGTCCGCCTGGACCGAAGGATCGGTCACCGCGATTTTCTTCGCTTCGCCCGCGCCGGCCTTCTGGATTTCGATGGCGTGGAACGAGACGTTGCCAATCGTGTGGAGGTTGCTGATCTTGACGCACTGGCCAGCGTCGCCGGGCTTGAATGTGAATTTCTTCGCCAGCTTTTGTTTCGCGATCCGCTCCTTATCCGCCGCCTTGGATTGGTCGATCAACTCCTGATAATATCCGCGAAACTCGCCGCTCACCGGCAGCGTAACCGTGCGCGTGGAGGTCAGCTTGGCCGCCTCGTCCTGCACCGTCAGCTTGAACTGCAGCTCCACATCACTGCCGAGGATTTCCTTCTTCGACTGATAGACGCCCTGGATCAGGGCAAAGGATTGCTTCAGCTCCGGCTCCGTCGGCGCGCGGAACAGGATCGTTTGGTAGAGCCGCGTGATTTCCTTTTCGTACAACGCGTCGGGCTTCTTCATGTTCTCCGGCGACGGATACGAGTCGGGCCGGCCTGCGAACGGCCCGGTCTTTTGCGTGTACGCGCGCGCAGTGACATCGCGCGCGAGCATTTCCAGCCCGGTCAGGAAGGAGGACGAAGCCTTGCTCGTTTCGTTGAAACGCTCCTTGAAGTCTGCGCCGCCGAACATCGCCAGGTTTTCTTGAAACCGGTCGCGCCCGTCGCGCATCCAGTCGTCGTCGTAGATCGCCTTGATCTTGCCGCGCAACTGCCGGTAGGTGATGAACTGGTTGTCCAGCGAATCGGACACCGGGCCGGCATAGGCCGTCAGCAACGCGGCGGGGAACAACTCATCGCTCTGGCCGTCAATTTTGACATACTTGTTCAACTCCGCGAGAAAGGCTTTCAACTGCTGCACTTCGGCGGCGGTCCACGGCTTGACGCTTTTGCCCTTGGGCATCCGCTTCTTGGGATTGTCGGTGACGATCCGGCCCAGCAACGTGTCCGAACCTTCCGTGGCGAAATAGCCGTCGTTGAGCAGAAGTTTGAAATCATTGGTGACGTTGCCGAAAAACTTGAGCGATGACTTGGCATCGACGTCATGGCAGCTCACGCAACTGTCCTCCTGCCCGCGCGTGAGCAACGGATAGATTTCCTTCTGAAACTTCTTGAAGACTTTCGATTGTTCGAGCGGTTTGGGGGCCAGCCAGTTGACCAGCCAGGCTGGCTTATCATAAAGCAGGCGGACAGTCAGCGCCAGCAACAGGCTCACCAGACCGAGCATTCCGAAGATAAGCGCCAACCGCAGTTTGGACATAACGTTTCAGCAATCCGAAGCACTCGTTCGATGGCAGCGTACTGCCTGCCTGCCGAGTTCGCTTTAAGCTACCACAAAATGAAAGGCGCGGCGCAGTTCGTCAATTCGCAAAACCGCCGCTCGACATTCGTGCCTCCTCCATTACACTCCGGCGAACTTTTCCAACTGAGCGCATTTCCCCGCAGTGGGGATGCACTGGAGCGAACATGGCGACAGCACGGGCGGAAATCCTCATCAAGATCGAAGGCCAGATGCCGGTGCGTCATGTGCTGGGGCCGGGCGACTACGTGATTGGCCGGGATGAGTCGGCCTGCCACGTCCGCGTGGCCAGCGACACCGTGTCACGCCAGCACGCGCGATTGGTGGTCGGGGAGGGCCAGTTTCACCTCGAGGATTTGGGCAGCACGCTGGGGACGTTCGTCAACGGCGAACAGGTGACGCAACGGACGTTGTTGTCGTCCGCGCAGAAAGTGCACCTGGGCAATGCGACGTTGGAATTTCGTTTTATCCCCGCGGAAAGCTCCACCCCCGAACCAGAAGAAGCCCTCCAAGGCCGGCATTACCAAATCGGCAAGGCCATCGCCCAAGGCGGGATGGGTGCGATCCTGAGCGCGCAAGACTTGAAGATCGAACGGGCGGTAGCGATGAAAGTGATCCGCTCGGATCGTGGGCCGGTGGAGCGCGAAGGCCGTCAGCGATTCATCCGTGAAGCAAAAGTCATCGGGCGTCTGGAACATCCGAACATCGTACCCATCCACGAGCTGGGCGTGAACGAGCAGGGGCAGGTGTTCTACACGATGAAACTGGTGAAGGGAGTGACGCTGCGGCAGGTGCTGTCGGAGATCAAGAAGGGCCACGCGGCGACGCTCGCCAAACATCCGTTGAGCCAGTTGCTGACGGTGTTTCAGAAGGTGTGCGACGCGATGGCGTTTGCGCACGCGCAGGGAGTGATCCACCGCGATCTCAAGCCGGAGAACATCATGCTGGGCGAATTCGGCGAAGTGCTGGTGATGGACTGGGGCCTGGCGAAAATCCTCTCCGAAAGTGGCGCGGGCGCTTCGCCCCGCGAGGAACAAGTGGGGCGAGAGTCGGAGAGAGGGGGAATTGATAAAGAAGTGGCCTCCTCACCCCAACCCTCTCCTCCTTTGGGGGAGGAGAGGGAGATGGAAAACGGCCCCGCGCTGGAAGGCTTTCGTGAGCAGAACGATTTGGGTGGGGGCGATGGATTACAGACGATGGAGGGGGCGATCATGGGGACGCCCAGCTTCATGGCGCCGGAGCAGGTGGAAGGGAAGGTCCACGAGATGGACGGGCGGACGGACATCTTTGCGCTGGGCGGAATTCTGTATTCGATCCTCACGTTGCGGGCACCGGCGACGGGCACAACGATGGCGGAGATGCTGGCGAACATCAAGAGCGGGTATATCGCGCCGCCGGTGTATTACAATCAGTCGAGGAAGGACACCAAGGGCGAGACGATTGCATTGGCACATTGTCCGGACGGGAAGGTGCCGGAGGCTTTGTCGGCGGTGGCGATGAAGGCGCTGGCGACGCTGCGGGAGGCGCGGTATCAGACGGTGGAAGACCTGCAACAGGACCTCGCCGCGTATCAGGGCGGGTTTGCCACGAGCGCTGAACAAGCGGGCGCGTGGAAATTGATGCTGCTCTCCATCAAACGGCACAAGACCGTGTTCTCGCTCGCGGCGGCGGCGATAATAATCATCCTCAGTCTGGCGGCGGTCTTCACATGGAAGGTGACGAATACGTTGTCCGAACTGCGCGGCACCGCGCCGACGTTTTATCGGGAGGCGCAGACGTTGATCGAGCAACAGAACCTGACCAATGCGCTGGAACGCATCGGCTACGCCATCACCCTCCAGCCGCGCGAGGCCAACTACCACGCCCTCAAAGGCAACATTCTGCAATCGCAGTTGAAGCTGGCTGAGGCGCGTGATGCCTATGCGAAAGCGTTGCAACTGAAAGGGGATCATCCGCAGGCGCTGGAGAACCGGCGATTGTGCGAGAAGCTGCTGAAGGATAATCCCGGAGCGAAGGAACTCACGGCGGAGAGCCTGGACGAACTGCGCACCGCCATGCTGGCGCAAGGCCGCTCCACCGAGGCCATCGCGATGGGCCAGCGTTCCGGCAAAAGCACGGAGGATACTTATGCGAAGTGGAAAGCCGTGTTTGACCGGACCACTTGGAAAGGAAGGCTCACCAAAAATCCCGACAACACTGTGAGTCTAACGATTGACGACCCATTGGCCAATGACCTTGGTTTCATCAAGGGCATGCCTTTAAGCGACATCACTTTGACCAAGCATTCCATTACGAATCTGACGCCGTTACGCGGCAGCAGTTTGAAGGTTCTAGCGTTCTCCGGTGGCACAGCCATCACGAATCTCGCCGCGTTGCAAGGACTGCCGCTCAAGATACTTCGATTAAGTGGATGTACCAATGTCACCGATCTTACCCCGCTCAAAGGCATGCTACTGGATGAATTAGATGCAAGAAATTGTAAGAATCTGGAGGATTTACGACCGCTCAAGGGAATGCCAATTTCGGGATTGCGACTTGGCGACACGAAGGTTAGCGACATCAACCCGCTCAAGGGAATGCCTCTTCGCCTTCTGGATATCACACGTTGTAATGTGAATGATCTGAGCGCACTAGAAGGCATGCCGTTGGAAGAATTGCAAATCTTCCAGTGTAGTAAAATCAACGATCTCCGTCCTCTTAAGGGAATGAAACTTCGAAATCTCGACATTGGTTCAACCCAATTAGCCGACATCGGAATTCTGAAAGGGATGCCGCTGACAACTCTGCAAATGTCAGGTACGAAAGTTACGGATATCAGTTCTTTGGAAGGCGCGCCACTGACCACCCTCAAAATCGACGGGACAAAAGTTACTTCGCTGGAACCGCTCAAAGATTCACCCCTTACCGATTTGTCCATTCAGGGAACGCCCGTCAAGGATCTGACTCCGCTCCAATATTTGCGTCTCACTAGACTGTACATGTCTGACACCCAAGTGAGAGATTTGACACCGCTCAAGGGTGTTCCACTGACCTTTCTGGTAATGAACGGCTGTCAGGTTACAAACCTCAGTCCGCTCCAGGGAAAGAAACTGACCGATCTCCATGCAAATGGCACGAAGGTTCAGGATCTGACTCCCTTGAAAGGAATGCCGCTCAACATTCTGAGCCTCATTCGAGTCACCGGCGTCAGCGACCTCAGCCCGCTGCAAGGCGCGCCCTTGTCTGGACTGTATTTATCGGGCACACAAGTCAGCGATCTCAGCGTCCTCAAAGACATGCCATTGGGTGAGTTGGATTTGTCCGGCTGCAAGTTGATCAAAGACCTTGGCCCGCTGGCGTACTGCCGCACATTGGGAAAAGTAGGTGTTCCTCGGCACCTCACGAACCTGGACCCACTGCGCAACCTGTATGATTTGAAATTCATCTCTTTCACCTCGGCCGAGAATGGCTGGCCGGGGCTCCTGCCCGCCGCCGAGTTCTGGAAAGCCTACGACGCGCGGAAGAAGTGATACCAATTCCCAATGAGGAACGGTTATTTCGCCGTCAGGCCCCTCCTCTCCCGCCCTGCGGGCACCCTCTCCTCCACTCCGAGTGGAGGAGAGGGTGCCCGCAGGGCGGGAGAGGAGGGGGCCTGGAAGCATTCCACTGATTTTCACCGCGAATGGGCATGAGCCATTCCGGACGCGCCGCAGCGCGTCCCTACCCCTGCTTTGGTAGGGCCGAGCTGCCGCTCGACCCTGATTTCTCCGCAAGCCACCAGATGCCATTGCCTCACCCCTTCTAATCACACCCGCGTGGTTTTCGTTTTGAAAATTTAGCTTCTGCTTCCCCGGCGAGTTGTGTTCAATCCGGAGCACATGATTGAGTGCGTTCGGTCAACCAGTTGATCGAACGCTCCAATTTCTATTTATGTCCGGACACAGCAGATGGTCGAAGGTGAAACACTTCAAGGGCGGCATTGATGCCAAGCGCTCGAAGATTTTCGCCAAGCTCGGCAAGGAAATCACCATCGCCACCCAGTTGGCCGGCGGTGATCCCGCGCTCAATCCGCGCCTGCGCATGGTGTTGCTGAAATGCCGCGCGGCCAACATGCCGACGGATAACATCGACCGCGCGATCAAGAAGGGCACCGGCGGCGGCGAAGGGACGACGTTCGCGGACCTCACCTATGAAATCTACGCGCCGCACGGCGTCGCGCTCCTGGTGGAGTTGAGCACGGACAACCGGAACCGCACGGCGGCGGAGATCCGCAGCGTGGTGACGAAGAACGGCGGCAACCTCGCGACGGCCGGCTCCGTTTCGCGGCTGTTCCATCGCAAAGGGCAGATCATCGTCGCGCGTGAGGCGGCCAACGAAGACCAGTTGATGGAACTGGCGCTGGAAGCGGGCGCGGAGGACTTCAAGGCCGAGCCGGAAGGCTATGAAATCATCACCGATCCGGCGCATTTCGAGGCGGTGCATAAATTGATCGAAGGAAAGAGCATCAAGTGCGACGTGGCGCAGGTGACGGAACTGGCGGAGCTCACGGTGCCGCTGGTCGAGCCGGCGGCGACGGCGGTTGCCCGTTTGATCGAAGCGCTGGAAGACCACGACGACGTGAAGGAAGTTTATGCGAATGCGGAGTTCCCGGAGTAGCCGCCCATGTTACGAAACGCCTTGAAGAACCGGTGGCTGACCTGATGACGACACCTCCACGTCCATCCCTCGCCGAACGCTTGTTGCAGCGCCTCACGGACGGCATCATCCGGCATCCCCGGTGGTTTGTGTACCCGCAGGTGCTGCTTTTTTTCGCGTGCATCTACTATACGGCCTTCAGTTCGCATCATCTGGAATTTGATGCCAGCCGCAACAACCTCGTGGGATCGGACAAGAAGTATCACAAGAATTACCTAAAATACAAAGAGGAGTTCCCCGGCCAGGACGACCTGGTCGTGGTGATCGAGAGCGACGACATGGGGAAGAACCGGCAGTTCGTCGAACGGCTCGGCGCGCGGCTGGAAGTGGAAACGAACCTCTTCACGGATGTCTTCTACAAGGGCGACCTCAAAATGCTCGGCAACAAGGCGCTGCTGTTCGTCCCGGAGGCGGATTTGCGCGAGATGCAAAAGCAATTGAAAGATTACCGGCCCATCATCCAAAACTTTTCCCGCGCCACCAATCTGGTTTCGATTTTCCAACTCATCAACAAACAGTTCCTCAATGCCAAGCAGGAGGATAACGCGGAAAATCGATCGCTGACGAATGCGCTCCCGGTGCTGGAACGCATCGTCAACGAGGCGACGGACAGTCTGAACCGGCCCGGCACCCCGCCGTCGCCCGGCGTCACCGCGCTGTTTGGCGGTGGCGGCCAGGAGGCGGAGCAGCAGATGTATATTACTTTTGCCGAGGGGCGGATTTATCTGGTGACGGCGCAGGCACGCACAGAGAAATTGAATGAAAAGGCAGTGATACGCCTGCGCGAACTGGTGCGTCAAACCCAGACGGAAGTGCCGGGCGTCAACGTCGGCGTGACCGGCGAACCGGTGTTGGAAGTCGATGAGATGGCGCAGTCGCAGTCCGACACCACGATCGCCACCATCGTGTCACTGGTGTTGTGCGCACTCATCTTTGTTTATGGCTATCGCGAGTCCGGGCGGCCGGTCAAGGCGACGATCTGCCTGATCGTCGGGCTGGGTTACACGATGGGCTACACGACCCTGGTGGTGGGACACCTGAACATCTTGACCATTACCTTCGCCCCGATGCTGATCGGCATGGCGATTGATTTCGGCGTGCATCTCGTCACCCGTTACGAGGAGGAATTGCGCCACGGCAAGAGCGAGCACGAAGCCCTGCAAAAGGCGATTGTCAACACGGGCCTCGGGATTTTCACCGGTTGCTTCACCACGGCGGGGGCGTTCTTCGCCATGTCGATCACCAACTTCAAGGGCATCCAGGAAATGGGGATTATCTCCGGCGGTGGCCTGCTGATTTGCCTGGTGCCGATGATGACGCTGCTGCCGGTGTTGCTGCTGCGCGGGCGGCAAAATATTTTGGATCATCAGTTGTCGCCCGAAGTGGATCGCCGCGCCCAGATTGAGAGGCTGTGGTTGGAACGACCTGCTCTCGTCACGGGCGTGGTGCTGACGTTGTGCGTGCTGGCGCTGGTGCGCTTTCCCCGGGTAACTTTTGATTACGACCTGCGCAACATGCAGTCGGCGGGCTTGCCGGCGGTGGTTTTCGAGAAGAAGCTCATCAATTCTGCATCCAACTCGGTCTTGTTCGGAGCGGTGCTGGCCACCAATCTGGAACAAGCGGTTGCCTTGGAAACCCGGCTCACCAACCTCACCACGGTGGCCAATGTGAAGTCGATGACTTCCTTTCTGGCGGAGGATCAAACTCGCAAACTCGCCCTGGTGCGCGACGTCAAGCGGGAGGCCCAAGCCATCAAATTTCTGGAACTGGACTCGCTCCCGGTGAATGTCGTCGAACTGAGCAGAACGCTTTACGTCTTGCAGGGCCTTTTGGGACAAGCCGACAAAGTCGTCGAGAAGGAAGGGGACATGGATTTGAAAAAACAGTTACTGTCGTTGCGGTCAGCCATCGACCGGTGGCGCGTGCGCATGAACGCCGACCCGGCGCAAGCCGCCCCCAAGCTGGCGGCGTTTCAATACGCGCTGCTCGATGATTTGCAGGACACATTCACCGCCATCCAGAACCAGGATGATCGCGCGGGTTTGCGGGCGCAGGACTTGCCCCCCGCATTGCGCAACCGCTTCGTGGGGCGAACCGGAAAATATCTAATCCAAGTTTACCCGAAGGAGGACGTGTGGCAGCGGGAAAAGCAGGAGGCGTTTGTGCAACAGTTGCGAACCGTCGATGAAAACGTGACCGGCACGCCGGTACAATTACTCGAGTACACGAAGCTGTTAAAAGACAGCTACGAAGAGGCCGCGTGGTATTCGCTGGGAGCCATTGCGATTTTGGTGTTCATCCATTTTCGCTCGCTGACCTGCGTGGTGCTGGCCTTGTTGCCCGTGGGCATCGGTGCCATCTGGATGGTCGGCTTCATGGGCTGGACGGGGATTTTATTTAACCCCGCGAATATCATGACCCTTCCGCTGGTTATCGGCATCGGCGTGACCAATGGCATCCACATTTTGAATCGCTTCGCCGAGGAACATAATCCCAGCATCCTCGCCAAAAGTACGGGCAAAGCCGTGCTGGTTTCCGGACTGACGACGATTGCCGGGTTTGGCAGTTTGATTCTCGCGAAACATCAGGGAATCGAAAGCCTGGGCTATGTGATGGCGGTGGGCACGGCCACTTGCATGACAGCGGCACTGACCTTTTTGCCGGCGCTGTTGAACTTGATGATGCGTTACGGCTGGTCGTTAAAAAAAACCCAGCGGCAATAATGCACTATCGCCACTGGGTGGGAGGAACCGAGGTAAAAAACCTCAATCAACTTGGGAAACCTTAGCCACCTCGAATTCAAATGTCAAATCCTTATATTGAATCCAGATAATCAACAAAACTGTGGCAAAAACAGATCGGTAACGTTATCGACATTTCTTGAGGTTACAATTTTTCCTGTCGAATTGTCGGCGGGTACTGTGAAACTTGACGAGGTTCAAACGCACCCTACAATCCGCCGCAAGGTGAAATTACACCCGGTGTCCGTTCAAATTTGCAAGTGCGTCCTGATGTTCAGCCTCAGCCTCGGCCTGGGCCTGGGTGGATTATTGCCCTGCCGGGCCGCTGGCGGAATTTCCGCCGGGCCGTTTTACCAGGAGTTTGGCTTGACGCTGGCCCGTGGCACCCGCACGGAAGCGCTGGGGCCGTTCTTTCAGTTTGAGCGCCAGGAAGAAATCTCACAATGGGCCATCCCGCCATTGTTCTCCCGCGTCCAGGATTTCGGCACGGACTCGGCGGAGGTCGATTTTTTATACCCGCTCCTGACCTATGACCGCTTTGGCGCGGAATACCGGTTTCAAATTCTCCAGTTGTTCAGCTTCTCCGGCGGCCAAACCCAGGCCGATATCCGCAAAGACCGGTTCACACTGTTCCCTTTGTACTTTCAACAGCGCTCCGCCAACTCCAACGACAACTACACCGCCTTCCTGCCCTTCTACGGCACCATCAAGGACCGCTTGTTCCGGGACGAGATTCATTTCTGCCTCCTGCCGCTCTACATGCAGACGCGCAAGCGCGACGTGGTCACGGATAATTATCTATTGCCCATCTTCCACCTCCGACACGGGGACGGCTTGCGGGGCTGGCAATTCTGGCCGCTGATCGGCAACGAGCACAAAGAAATCACGACTCACACCAATCGCTTCGAAGATCTTGAAACCGTCGCCGGCCACGACAAATTCTTTGCCCTTTGGCCGCTCTATTTTTCCACCAAGCTTGGCATCGGCACGGAGAATCCAGAGACCACCCACGCACTGCTCCCGCTCTACAGCCTGATGCGGTCGCCCAAGCGCGATTCCTCCACCTACCTCTGGCCGTTTTTCGTCTTCACGGACGACCGCGAGAAAAAATATCATGAGTTTGCCGCGCCTTGGCCCTTCATCCTGTTCGCGCGGGGCGAAGGCAAGACCGCCAACCGCGTCTGGCCGCTGTTCGGCCACGCCACGAACTCCGCAAATCTCCAAAGCGATTTCTATCTCTGGCCCATTTACAAATACAATCGCGCCCATGACACCTCGTTGAACCGCGAGCGCACGCGCATCCTCTTCTTCTTGTTCAGTGATTTGAAAATGCAGAATCCCCGGACGGGCGACGCATTGCGCCGCACCGACCTGTGGCCGCTCTTCACCGCTCACCGTGACCTGGATGGCAACCGGCGTCTGCAAATCTTCGCCCCGATCGAGCCACTCATCGCGAACAACAAAAGCATCGAACGCAACTGGTCGCCGCTCTGGTCGCTCTGGCGTTCGGAAGCCAACGCAAAGACCGGGGCCGCCAGCCAATCCCTGCTCTGGAACCTCTACCGCAGCGACACCACAGCCGCGTCAAAAAAACGCTCGATTTTCTTCGGACTAATCCAGTATCAATCTACACCGGAAGGCCATCACTGGCGTTGGTTCTATCTGCCAACAACCAAATCGCAAAAGACAGCGGCCACTCCGCCCAAGTCCTGACCGCATTATGTTTCAAGACATCGGCCAAATTTTGATCCTTTTCTGGCGCACGGTCCGGGCGTTGCCGCTGACGTGGCGTCACCGCCAAAAAGTTTTCGACCAGCTCTTCGAGATCGGCAATGCCAGCCTGTTCGTGGCGTGCATCCTGTCGCTCTCTATCGGCGGCGTCCTCGCCCTGCAGACCGGGCCGGTGGTGGTGGAACGTGGTTTCTCCGGTTTGATTGGCGGCATGGTCGGGCTGTCGATGTGCAAAGAACTCGCGCCCGTGATGATGTCGATTTTGATCGCCGGACGCATCGGTTCCGCGATCGCCGCGGAAATCGGTTCCATGGCCGTATATCAGGAAATCGACGCCCTGCGCACGATGAACATCAGCCCCATCCACTATCTCGTGCTGCCACGTCTCGTGGCGATCAGTTGCGCCCTACCGCTGCTGGTGATTTTTTCCATCTTGATTGGCTGGCTGGGGGGCGCGTTCGTCTCCGTGTTCAACCATGACATCGCCATCTCGTTTCAGGCTTACTTCAACAGCCTGCGCGAGATGGTGGAAACCAAACACATCGTCAACGGCCTCGTCAAAAGCCTGGCGTTCGCCGTGGTCATCGGGATCATCTCGTGCCATCAGGGGCTGCAAACCATCGGCGGGCCGCGCGGCATCGGACGTTCCGTCACCAAGGCAGTGGTCAATTCCATCGTGGTAATTCTGTTGCTCGATTACCTGCTCACGCGCGTTTTGCTTTCCATCCTGAAATGAATCCTCCCGCCGCCAATAACAATCACAGCGTCAGCGTGCAAGTGCGCGGGCTGCGCAAAAGTTTTTATGGCGAGCCTGTCCTAAAGGGTGTCGATCTGGAAGTCGTCCGCGGCGAAATCTTCGTCATCATGGGACCGAGCGGCAGCGGCAAAAGCGTTCTCCTCAAACACATCATCGGTTTGGAAACGCCCGACGAGGGCGAGGTTCTCATCGAAGGCCAGTCGATCCAGGCTCCCGGCGTCCTGGAGCACTACCGTCTCGCGATGGTGTTTCAGTCCGGTGCCCTGCTGAATTCTCTGACTGTCGGCGAGAATGTCGGCCTCTATCTCACCGAACACCGGCTCAAACCGCCGGAGGAAATCGCCCGCATCGTGACCGAGAAGCTCGCCATCGTCGGCCTGCAAGGAGCGGCGGATCGCCTGCCCGGCGATCTGTCTGGCGGCATGAAAAAGCGGGTCGCCATCGCGCGCGCGCTGGTGATCGAGCCGCAGTTGATGCTTTACGACGAACCGACCAGCGAACTCGATCCCCTCATGGCCATCACGGTCGGCGAGGAGATTTTGAAATTAAAGGAATGCACTCACGTCACTTCCATCGTGGTGACTCATGACCGCGACCTCGCCTTTGGCATCGCCGACCGGATCGCACTCATCAGCGAAGGCCGCATCATCCAAGTCGGCACGCCGGAAGCCGTGCGGCGCGAACCCAATCCGATTGTTCAAAGATTTTTGACCGCCGATTTCAAACCCAAATAAACGATCCCTGTTATGAAAAACTCACTCGAAACCCGCCTGGGCCTGTTCTTCGCGCTCGCGCTCATCGCCACCATGATCATTTTTGAAATCGTCGGCGGCACCGACTTCTTCAAGCCAAGCTACTTTCTATATGCACAGTTCGATACCGTGCTCGAACTGAAAGAAGGCGATCAGGTGAAAATGGCCGGCAAGCAGATCGGCAAGGTGAAGAGCATCGAGTTCGCGGGCGACGAGGTCAACAAGATCAAAGTCGTCATGAAGTTGGAGAAGAAATACAAGGTCAAGACCGACAGCGTTGCGACCATCAAGTTCGCCGGATTGATGGGCCAGCATTTTGTCTCCATCAACCTCGGCTCGCCGGACAAACCGGTTTTCCTTCAGGCCGGCGAAATAAAGGATGCTATGAGGATTACCGTCGTCGAGCAGTCCGATTTCAGCGCCTTGATGCAGAAGTTGGACAACGCTGTCGGCGGCGTTGAAAAAATGACAGCCAGTTTCAGCGGCGACAGCATCCAAAACGTCCTCGGCCCCATCATCGGCTTCGTGATGGATGTCCGTCCGGCACTCACCAACTCGATTTTTAACTTTGAGAAGGTTTCCAAGAAAATTGCCGACGGCGAGGGTACGGTGGGCAAACTCATCATGGACGAGGAACTGCACAACTCGGCCGTCGCCACCATCAACAACCTCAACAAAACCGCGGACGAGGTGAAGGGTACGCTTGATGAGGCAAAGTCATTGATTGTGGGTGCCAAATCGGCGGTCAGCGAAGCGAAGTCCGCGCTGACAGAGGCGAGGATTGTGGTCGCCGACATCAATGCCGGCAAAGGCACGCTCGGCAAAATGGCCAAGGATGAGACACTTTACAAAGAGACCACCACGGCCGTGATGAACATGCGGGAGATCATGGAGAAGATCAATCGCGGCCAGGGTTCCGTGGGCAAGCTCGTCAACGACGAAAGCATGTTTAAGAACATCAAGATGACGCTGCAAAAAGTGGACAAGGCAACGGAGGAACTCGAAGACTCCGGGCCGTTGTCGGTGCTGACTTCGGTGGTGGGTAAACTATTTTAGCCGGATCAACGTGGTTTACTGATCGACCCGTCGCCCATCAGCCAGCGCGTCAGCCATGCGACACTCAATGTCACCGTGGTGCCGATGAGCGTGAACCACGGCCACGCGATCTTCTGCACGACTTCGCTTCCGTTGACGACCGCTTTCCATTCGAGCTGACTCACGCCGATCATCACGCACAGCGACGCCACCATCCCGGTGATCAGCGGCCGGGGACTGCCTTTCCGCCAGAGCACTACCATGATGAGGCCACCCAGCAACGCGCCGCTGGTAAGACCGCGCAAGGTGAACGCGGCGTTCAACACGTAAACGACTTCGCGGCTGAGATACGCCACGAGGATCAGCACGACCGCCCAGAAGATCGTCGAGTATTTGCTGAATTTCAAAAAATATTCCTCGCTCTTTTCACCCTTCGTCAGCCCCTTCACAAAATCCATCGTCGAAACGGACGCCAGCGACGTGAGCGCGGAACTGACCGAGGACATCGCCGCCGAAAGGATCGCCACGATGAGGAAACCCTTCAGCACATGCGGCACCTCGGTCATCATGAAAATGGGGAAAATGAAGTCGTTCTTCTTGATGCCGGGGCTCGCGTCGGGCAGCGGGATTTGCAGTGGGTGCGATTGATAGAAAACCCAGAGCAACGCGCCACACAGCAGAAAAATCAAGAAAAGCGGGAGGATGATCACCGCGCTCAACGCCAGCGCCTTGCGCCCTTCGCTCACGGTGCCACACGCCAGCACGCGCTGCACGATGAGTTGTTCCGCGCCGTGCGACGACAGCACCACGACGGTCGCACCAATGATGCCCATCCAGATGTTGAACGGCAGCGCCAGTGAGAAGCCGCCGTTGAACCAATGCAGCTTGCCTGCTGCCGCCGCCTTGCTGAACGCACCCGACCAGCCGCCTTCAATCAACGTCGGCACATAGAACAACGTGAACAATCCGCCCGCGAGAAACAGCCCGAATTGAACCGCGTCCGTCCAGATCACCGCCTTCACTCCGCCGATGTAGGTGTAGAGGAGCGACAGCCCCACGAAGAGCAAGATCGCGCCGAGGATGGGATCGCCGGTGCCCAGGCTGAGAATCTTGTCGCCGAGCATGAGCTTGATCGGAATACAGGCGACATAAACGCGCACCCCGGCGGCCAGGGTTTCGCTGACTAGGAAGAAACCGCCCGCCGTGCGCCGCGCCGCCGGGCCGAAGGAATTTTCCAGCAGTTGATACGGCGAATAGATTTCGCCCTTGAGATAATGCGGCACCATGACGACGGCGAGGATGATGCGGGCGAGCACATAGCCGATGATGATCTGGATGAAGGTGATGTTGTCGCCGTAGGCCATCGCCGGCACGCCGATGATCGTGAGCGCGCTCGTTTCCGCAGCCACGATGGACATGCCGATGCCCCACCACGGGATGTTTTTGCTGCCGAGGAAATAGTCGCGCGTGTTGCGCTGGTCCTTGCCGAACCACATCCCCAGCCCGATGATGCCGCCGAGGTACAGCAGGATGACCGTCCAATCAGCGGCGTTGAAATAGTTCATGCGGGCAATGTTTGTCGCTTCATTACTGAAGTGAGCGGGCGTCGAAGACGAGGAAAAATGTGGATTGCTTCTGACTTTCCGGTAACGAGATCCGCCATCACCGGCTGGGAATTACCGCCAGCGCGGCCTCGACTGCGGCAGGCCAATGCGCGCTGAGTTCGCCCAGCAATTGCGTGCCTTCACTTTCCGAAAACTCCACGGTGCGGTGCGCTGCTTGGATGAAACCCCACGCAGTTTGCTGCGCGTAATTCAGCAGCCCCTGCCGCAATGGCAGCGAATAAACCGCCAGCGTCACACCATAAGCCAGCGTGTGCCAGCCGTGCGCTTCGCCGTTTTCCACGGTGCGCAAATAGCGTTGCACGACGCGGTGATCGCGCAGCGGGCGCAACCGGCGAAGCTGGCTTTGGCCCGCGCGCCGGCTGGCGGCGGCGAAGTCGCGCAGCGCCGGTTCACCGGCCAGGCTTTGATCCAACGCGATCAGCTCGCGCGTTTTTCCCTCGCTGGTCAGGACGCTGGCGCGGGAAATCGCCGGTAGTTCGAGCGGGACGAGGATTTGCGCCTGGTAATGCCACAGAAAATCGCGCAGCGCGGGCAGGCTGTCAATGCGTCCCGCCGGGAACGCCGCGACGTCCGCACCGAGGGCAGCCAGCCCCGCGACGGAGCCAAGCTGTTCCACAAGCGATTGCGCGTCCCCTGACAGGGTCAACGCTTCGGCGCGAGCGAGATTTGATTGCTTCAACATTGTCTCAAGAAGCTGTCGGCAAGACCTGCACGCTGACATGCTTCGTTAAAGAGAACGGTACCCGGACGTTTTATTTTAGCCAGCAGGAACCGTGGAAAAATATTTACTGGGTGGGTTTTTGATGTGGCTTGTTGAATCGTCTTCGGGCAGAGTGGGCATTCACCAATGGCTTCCGCCTTTGCACATGCGTTTGTGGCCGTGGCGCTCGGCAAGAGTTGCTTCCGCCAAGCAATGCCCCGGCGCTTCTGGGGATTGACCGTCGTGTCCTCGCTGTTTCCCGATGCGGACGTCATCACCTTCGGCACGGGCATCCAGTACGAGGACATGTTCGGCCATCGCGGCTTTTCCCATTCGCTGCTGTTCGCCCTGCTTTGGAGCCTGTTGATGGTTGTTTGCGAATTCAAATCAACAGTCCGCTTTTCCGGACCGTGGTGGCGACTGGTGGCTTTTTTCTTCGTGGTGACGGCCTCTCATGGTGTGCTTGATGCCTTGACCAACGGCGGCTTGGGCGTGGCGTTCTTTTCGCCGTTCGATACCACGCGATACTTCTTTCCGTGGACGCCGGTGGAAGTATCGCCCTTGACGGCGGGACAATTCTTGAGCGAATGGGGCGCGCGGGTGTTGTGGTCGGAATTGAAATACCTTTGCCTGCCCTTCACGCTGCTCTGGCTGACGGTATGGGGCTGGCGGAAATTGTGTCCGGCGGGGCCACCGGCTTTCACACCATGAAGAACCCAATGAAACCATCGAGAATACTTCGCCGCATTGTTAT
Organism: Limisphaerales bacterium; assembly: GCA_046593035.1. Classification (GTDB taxonomy): domain Bacteria; phylum Verrucomicrobiota; class Verrucomicrobiia; order Limisphaerales; family JAYTXL01; genus JAYTXL01. Next base: position 24,932 of record JBKJSC010000243.1, read on the forward strand.
CAGCGCCTGGCTCGCCCTCGTGATGGTGCGCTTGGCTGCGCCGATTTTCGCCGCCGAGCGTCCGTCTCGCTTGGATCGAACCAACCTGCTGATCTACCGTAACCAGCAGGGTGACGTTGTGCCGGTCAAGTCGCGAAGCGACTGGCAGAAGCGCCGCGCCAGCGTGCTCCAAGGAATGCAGGAAGTCATGGGGCCACTGCCGGGAAAGGAAAAGCGCTGCCCACTTGACGTGAAGATCGAGGAGGAAGTGGATTGTGGTTCATACGTCCGTCGGTTCATCACCTATGCCCCGGAGCCGAACGCGCGCGTGCCGGCGTATTTGCTGATTCCCAAGGAAGCGTTGTCGGCAAAAAAGAAATTTCCAGCAGTGCTCTGCCTGCACCAAACTCATTCGCTCGGTCAAAAAGTCGTCGTCGGTCTGGGCAATAGCCCCAACGATGAATACGGCGTGGAGCTGGTGCAGCGTGGCTATATCTGCCTCGCTCCGGCGTATCCGCAACTGGCGAATTACCAGCCTGACCTCAAGGCGCTCGGCTACCAGAGTGGCACCATGAAAGCGATCTGGGACAATATCCGCGGGCTGGATTTGTTGGAGTCGCTGCCGTACGTTCAGCGCGGCCGCTTCGGCACCATTGGTCATTCGCTCGGCGGACACAACTCGGTCTATACCGCCGTCTTTGATGAGCGGATCAAGGTAATCGTGTCCAGTTGCGGCCTGGATTCGTACCGCGATTATTACGACGGTAACATCAAGGGTTGGACGAGCGAACGTTACATGCCGAAGTTGCTGGATTATCCATTGGCGGAAATTCCGTTCGACTTCCACGAAATGATTGGCGCGCTCGCGCCACGGGCTTGCTTCATCAGCGCGCCGCTGGGCGACACCAACTTCAAGTGGCGCAGTGTGGATGACATTTTCCAAGCCGCGCTGCCGGTTTACCGATTGCATGGAGCGGCCAACAAGCTGCGCGTCATCCATCCCGACTGCGGGCACGCCTTCCCGCCCGAGATCCGCATGATGGCCTACCGGCTCTTCGACGAGAATTTGCGGTGAGGCGCATCGTCGGTCGCGCCGAATAATGTCACCGAAAAAAAGTTGTTTTCCAGCGGACAAGACCTAGCCTTCCGTCCGGCGACAATGAAGACCTTTGCTGAATTAAATTTTCCGGGCCGCTTGATCGCGGTGGAGGGGTTGGACGGCTCCGGCAAGTCCACGCAGATTTACCTGCTCAAACGCTGGCTCGAATTGCAGGGGCTTAAAGTTTTTTTCACGGAGTGGAATTCCTCCACCATCGTCAAGACGGCGACCAGCAAAGGAAAAAAGCGCGAACTGCTCACCCCCACCACGTTCAGCCTGATCCATGCGACCGATTTCGCCGACCGTTACGAGCGCCAGCTCGTGCCGTTGTTGCGCGCCGGCTATCTCGTGCTGTGCGACCGCTACGTTTTCACCGCCTTCGCCCGCGACACGGTACGGGGTTGCCCGCCCGAATGGGTGCGTGGGCTGTATGGTTTCGCGGCGCAGCCCGACCTGACTTTTTTTTTCAAGGCCCGGCTGGAGGTCTCGCTGCAACGCATTTTGGACAACCGTCCGCAGTTGAAATACTTCGAAGCCGGCATGGACATGCACCTGTCGGGCGATCCGTACGAGAGCTTCCGTTTGTTTCAAGGCCGCATCCTGGAACAGTACCTGGCGATGAGCACCGAGTTTAATTTCCATGTCATGGATGGCAACCAAACGGTGGAAACGCAGCAATCTGTGGTGCGTCAGTTGGTGGCAGGAAAAATCGACCTGCCTTCGTTTGCGATCCAAAAATAATCCCGCGCGCTTCCCCCAACCCAAATTTTTCATGGCCAAGAAAACTACCAGCCCTGCCAGGCGCAAACACGATTCCGCCATCCTGATTCCCAAGGTGTCGCGGAAACGTTTTTACGGACACGGCATTCCCGGCGTGGAGTTGGCGAAGCTCACCGGCAAATTAATAGTGGTGGAAGGCGCAGACGGTTCCGGCCGTTCCACGCAAATCGCCCGCCTGGTGGAATGGCTCGAAGGCAACGGCCACGCCACCGTGCAAGTCGGCTTGAAGCGTTCGACGCTGGTGAGCGAGGAACTTGACCTGGCGCAGAAGGGAAATATTTTGAGCCGCACCACGTTCAGCCTGTTTTACGCCACGGATTTTGCGGATCAGATGGAGAACATCATTTTGCCGGCGTTGAAGGCGGGCTTCATGGTGCTGGCCGACCGTTACATCTACACGCTGATGGCGCGCGATCTGGTGCGCGGTATGGATGAAGATTGGCTGAAAAATCTCTACGGTGTAGCGCTCGTGCCCGACACCGTCTGTTACCTCAACGTCGCGCCGGAGCAACTGGTGCAGCGCAATTTTTCCAAGAACCAGGCGCTTGATTTCTGGGAAAGCGGGATGGATCTGGGGCTGTCGCGCGACATGTTTGACAGCTTCCTCCAGTATCAGGCGCTGATGGAAAAACAGTTCAAACGCCTGCAGGCCACCTACGGTTTCAGCATCGTCGATGGCCATCGTTCGGCGGACGAGATCAACGCGGAATTGCGGCGGAAGATTGAGTCGGTACTCGCGGGCAAATAACGGGACCGCAGGCGTGGTTTCAAAAAGTAATCGCAGTTTAACCTTGCGCGAGCTATGGCGGAAACCAGCAACAAACAGGACTACTTCGTCGGGGTCGATCTCGGCGGCACCAAGATTCTTGCCGGCGTGTTTGACGCGCAGCTCAAGTGCGTCGGCCGGATCAAAATGAGCACCAAGCCCGAGCGCGGGCCGGAGGGTGTCATTGAACGCGTGGCACGCTGCGTCAAGGAGGTCGTGGACGAATGCGACCTCGACTTGAAACAGGTCAAAGGCCTGGGCATCGGCGCGCCCGCCGCCGTCGATCCCGAAACGGGCAGAGTCATCTTCGCGCCCAATCTGAAATGGGAAGACATCCCGCTCGCCAAGTCGTTGGAAAAGCAGCTCGACGTGCCGGTCTTCGCGGGCAACGACTGCAATCTCTGTGCGCTCGGTGTGTACGAAACCGAACTCCAGCCCAAGCCGCGCAACATGGTGGGCATTTTTCTCGGCACCGGCATCGGCGCCGGCCTCATTCTCGAAGGGAAGATGTATTCCGGCTTCAACCGTACCGCTGGCGAGATCGGTCACATGGTAATTCAAGTAGGTGGCCCTAAATGCGGCTGCGGCAACAAAGGCTGCTTCGAAGCACTGGCCAGCCGCACGGCGATCTTTCGCCAGATTCTCGCCGCCGTCAAAGAAGGGCAGAAGACCGTGCTCACGGAAATGTTGGGGGACAATCTGAATGATTTGCGCAGCGGCGACCTGCGCAAAGCCATCAAGCGCGGCGACAAATTCGTGGAGCGCGTCATTGAGGAGGCCGCCGAATACACCGGCATCGCCGTGGCCAATGTGATCAATCTGATCAACCCGGAGGTCGTCGTTCTCGGCGGCGGCGTCATCGACGCGCTCGAAGATGAAATGATGGCGATCATCGTGGAAACCGCCCGGGACTACGCCCTGCCCGGTACGGACAAGGGCATTGAAATCATCGCCTCGAAACTCGGCGACGACGCCGGGATCACTGGCGGTGCCGTGCTCGCAAAGAAGGAAACAAAGTAGCGGCTAAGGGTGAGTCCGTGAACCGCCTGTCCATGTCCGCCCCGCACATGCCCACCAAGCGCGCCGTCATCGACATCGGCACGAACTCGGTCAAACTGCTCGTGGCCGAAGTCGCGGGCCGCGTCGTCCGTCCGTTGCTGGAAGAAAGTGAACAGACGCGTCTGGGCCGCGGTTTTTACCAAGCGCACCGGCTGCAACCTGAAGCGATCACCGAAACCGTCACGGCCGTAGCGAAATTCGCGACTACCGCGCAAAGTCTGAAAGCCACTTCTCTTCGCGTCATCGCCACCAGCGCGGTGCGCGATGCTAACAATTCCGCCGAGTTGACCGATGCGATCCAGCGCGCCTCCGGCCTGGGGGTCGAGATCATTTCCGGAGAACGAGAGGCGGACCTGGTTTTTCATGGTGTCACCAGCGATCCGAGCCTGGCCGTCCAGCCGTTGTTGATTTTGGATGTCGGTGGCGGCAGCACCGAGTTCATCCTTGGCGAGGGTTCGATCCAGCTTTTCCGCAGCAGTTTTCCCATCGGCACGGTGCGCTTGCTCGAACAATTCCCGCCCGCCGATCCGCCGGGAGCGGCGGATTGCGCGCGCTGCCGCGATTGGTTGCGCCATTTTCTGGAAACCCAGATCCAACCTACGCTTGGGCCGGAACTCCAAAAGCTTGTTACCCGGCGGGTGCAACTCACCGCCACGGGCGGCACCGCCACCATTCTGGCCCGGCTGCAATTGCAACTGGAGGAGTTTGACCGCGAGCGCATCGAAGCGACGCGAATCAGCCGCGAACAAATTCAGAACGAACGCGAACGCCTGTGGAGTTTGCCGCTGGACGAACGCCAAAAACTTCCTGGCCTGCCCGCCCGGCGTGCCGACGTGATTCTGTTTGGCGTGCTGATCTACGAAGCCGTGATGGAGCAGTTCGATCTTCCCGCTTTACGCGTCACCACGCGCGGGCTGCGCTACGCCGCGTTGATGGATTTACCCGCCTCCGAATCGTACCCGTGAACACCGCCGCCGCGCGCGCCGAATTCCTCGCCGTCATGCGCCGGCTCGAACCCGAGCCGCCCCATGTGTTGCACGTGGCCAGGCTGGCTCTGCGAATGTTCGATGAACTGGCCGTGTTGCACCGGTTGAGCGACGAGGAGCGTTTGCTATTGGAAGCGGCGGCCTGCCTGCACGACCTCGGTTGGAGTGTGGCACCCGACGGGGCGAAGCATCACAAGGAATCAGCCCGGCTGATTCGCGCGCAACGTTGGGAAAACTTCAGTGCGGCGCAGGTCGAAATGATCGCGTTGATCGCGCGTTATCATCGCAAGTCACCGCCTAAGCTCGAACACGAGGATTTCGCGGCATTGAATGCGGAAGATCGCTCGAAAGTGTCGCGTCTTGCCGCCCTCCTCCGCGTGGCCGACGGACTGGATCGCCGCCATCTGCAACGGGTGAACGATCTTGCCGTTCGGATTTCCGGGGGGAAGGTTGTGGTGACGCTCGACTCCCGTGATCCGGTGGACATGGAAATCGCCGCCGCACAAAAGAAGGCGGATTTGTTCGGCTCGGTCTTTGAGCGGGAGTTGGAGTTTCGCCATGGCCCAAGGGCGGACTGCACTCTCGAAACTTGAAATGCCCGTTCAAGATGTCCGTTACGCTGACGTAACAGCATCTTAACCGGCTTGCCCTTTGTCTTTCCTTGGAGTATGTCATAACTGTTTCGTAATAGTGAATGGATCTACTATGAAAACTCAAACTCGCTCCCGAAATCTAGCCGCCTTCACGCTGATTGAGCTGCTGGTAGTCATCGCGATCATTGCCATCCTCGCCTCCCTGCTCCTACCGGCGCTGGCCTCGGCGAAGAACAAGGCCAAGGGGGCAACCTGCCTTTCCAACCTCCGGCAATGGGGACACGCCTTGCTTCTTTACGGCGGTGATTCCGACGATCAGATGCCCCGCGACGGAATGAACGGTGCCACCGGCACCTACGGCAACACGGGCACCACCGGCAATCCATCCGATCCCATCGCCTGGTTTAATGCGCTGCCGGGATACGTCAGCGAAAAGCCGCTCTCCAATTACTGGAGCAGCCCCGGCACGAACGCGTACCAGCAGAATCGGACGACGCTGCCCTTTCCCGGCACGCAAAGCCGGATGTGGCATTGCCCGGCGGCGCGCATGTCGGTTTCCGACCTGGCGATCCTCAACGGCGGAGGCCGCTACGGCTTCTTCAGTTACGTGATGAACATTGACTTGAAGCGGGATCAGGTGCCGCCGAATTTCACCGCCGCCCTGCCGTATCCCGAAATGCCACGGCTGTCCGGTTTGCTCAAGCCGTCGGCCACGGTGATGCTCTACGACTCGGTGTTTAACACGACCGAGGAAGTGGTCAACGGTTCGCCCCAGTTCAACTCCGTCAACCCGGCCAACCGTTGGCGCAGCTTTGCCACGCGCCACAGCAAATCCGGCGGCAACATCATTTTCGCCGACGGGCACGCGCAATTCTACAAGACATACGTCATCACCAATGGTTCCGCCATGTCCGGGACGGCGATTGAAGTCCGCAACCCGGAGGTCATTTGGAACCCGGCTTATCGCGCCGCCAACCCCTGAGCCGGTGCATTCCGGAGCAGTGAAATATTTTACCAAGCCATTCCCACGCTTGCCGCGTAGCCTCGTTTGCGCTCTCATCCCGTGATGCTCACATTTTTTCGCTCCCCCGGTTGCATCCTCGTTGCGTTGCTGCTCGCCCGACTCCCGGCCTTCGCCTGGGATTACGAAGGCCATCGGCTCGTGAACCAGATCGCGCTGGCCACGTTGCCGGCGAACTTTCCGGATTTCGCGCGGACACCCGCCGCACGCGAGCGCATCGCCTTTCTTTCCGGCGAGCCGGATCGCTGGCGCAACACGCCCGATCAACCGCTGCGCCATTTCAACGGGCCGGATCATTACTTCGACGTGGAGGACCTGGCGTTGTATCAGATGACGGCAACGAACCTTTCTCCGTTTCGTTACGTGTTCACGGCGCAAATGGGCGCGGCGCGTGCGGCGAACCCCGGCAAGTTTCCCGCTCTTGATCCGGCGCAAAACACCGACCGCACCCGCGAACTGCCCGGCTTTCTGCCGTGGGCGATCACCGAGCATTACAGCAAACTCAAATCCGGTTTCTCGTACTTGAAAGTGTTTGAAGAACTGGGCACGCCGGAGGAAATCGCCAACGCGCAGCAGAACATCCTCTACGTCATGGGCACGATGGGGCATTACGTGGGCGACGCCGCGCAACCGCTGCACACCACGCGGCATTACAACGGCTGGACGGGCGAGAATCCGCGCGGCTTCACCACCAGCAAGGGATTTCACGCGTGGATCGACGGTGGTTACTTGAAAAAAGTGGGGCTGCGCCGGGAAACACTTCTGGCCGGCGTTGCGCCCGCCAAAATGCTCTGGCCGGGCGACCCCAAGGCGAAGCACGACGACGTGTTTCCGCTGATGATGAATTACCTCGTGGAGCAATACCGGCTGGTGGAGCCGTTGTATGAGCTGGACAAGGAAGGCAAGCTCACGGGCAAGGATGAACTGGGCCGGCAGGGCCAGGCTTTTCTGGAAGGGCAGTTGCGCAAAGCCGGGCAAATGCTCGGCGACCTCTGGTATTCCGCGTGGCAACAGGCGCAACCCGACACGTTTCTGAAATCGCGGCTGATGGAACGCAAGCTGGCGGAATCCGATTCGCCGAAGAAGCGGTGAGGTTTCCCATTCAACAGGCGGTCAGCATGTCCCGTTCGTGGCACCAGACCGAATGCGGACGAAACACGTCACCTGTCCTTGCAGAAGATTGTTGAGGAAATAATTTGATGGGTTTCGCGGCCGCGCTCAAACGCTGCCTTCGCCACCGGAAGACGCGATTGCTTTGATTCAAACGACAAGGTAGGCTCTTGCTACAGAAAGGCCGAACATGCCAGACGAAGAAAACGACATTCTAACATTAGAGAACCAGTTCCCCGCCATCTCCGGCTCTGCGTTCGCCGCAGCCCGCAAACAAGTTCTGGCATCCGGCCAAAGCGTGCTGCAATCCGAGGCTGGCGTGATTTACGAGGTCTTCCCGGATGGTAGCCGCAAACGCGTGAAGGACATCGAGCCACCCACGCCTGTCCTCATCGGTTCCAAAGTCATCATCCCGTGAATGTCTCACCGCCACGGCTGCGCATGTTTGCCGGGCCGAATGGTTCAGGGAAAAGCACGCTGAAATCAGTCCTCCCGCTGGAATTGCTGGGAGTATATCTGAATCCGGACGAGATCGAGCAGGAGATTCGCCGACAGGGTTTCCTGGATGTTTCAGCGTATGGAGTCACGGCCACCGCTGAGGAGGTGTTGCCGTTTATGAGGAGTTCCGGGCTGTTGATTTCCGCCGGACACAGTGACGCGACCCAGCGGCTTGGCTTTGAGCGCGGGCGGTTGGGTTTTGCGAACGTGGAGGTGAATGCCTATTTTGCATCGGTGGTGGTGGATTTTCTCCGGAAGAAACTTCTGAAGCAAGGGACTTCCTTCACGTTTGAAACGGTCATGTCGCACTGCGGCAAAGTGGAGCTGTTGGAGGCCGCGCAAGGATTGGGCTACCGAACCTATTTATATTACATCGCCACGGAGGATCCGGCCATCAACATCTCCCGGGTCCGCAACCGCGTGAAACAGGGTGGGCACGCCGTGCCGGAAGATCGGATCGTCACGCGCTACCACCGTTCGCTTGATTTGCTGATGGCAGCCATCCGGCACACGAACCGGGCCTATGTATTCGACAATTCCGGTGATAATCAGCAGCGCATCTGGATCGCCGCGATAACGGACGGGAAGCTTCTGGAAATGAAAACCGACCAGATGCCCGCGTGGTTCAAGCGGGCAGTAATGGACAAGATTGCATGAACACGATTATGTGCCCCACCGCGCACTGCGTCGGCTCACTTTTCATAAACCCGGTTTTCGCGCGCGCGTGAAGAGCGAGGAGACATTGTCTCCCGTTTATGGCGCCAGACCGAACGAGGACGAAACATGTCACCGGTGCTCGCAGAAGATTGTTGAGGAAACTATTTGATGGGTTTCAGGAATCCGCTGGAAGGCTGCTTTACAAGGCGTCACTTCGGACGCAGAATAACAATGTTGGCCGGATAAGGACCTATGAGCGCGATTCAACGGGAGAGTGATTACATCCGCAAGTGGCGTCCCGCTGCCATGCGTGGGGATAGTGATGCCATGTATAACGTTGCGGCGTCGTATCGCATCTTGGGAAAGTACCGGCTTGCGGCTCGATGGTACAAAAAGGCGGCAGATCAGGGCGACGGCGACGCCATGACCGACTGGGGCTATTACCTTCAACATGGTGTGGGTGTTGCAAGAGACGAAAGGTTGGCGGAGCGGGTGTATCGTTCTGCCATTGGATGCAAGCGGATCACGGATTTCAGCCGGGAGGAAGCCATGTACCATCTCGCGGTTCTCCTGCTGGGCCGGAAATCTATCGCTTCGCGACGTGCTGCCGTGAAGCTCCTCCGGGTTGCTAGCGCCGATGGTGACTATCCGCAGGCCGAAGCTCTCTTGCTGGTCGTTCGATCAGCAGACGTTCGCAGTGTCTGCATTTGTCGACGCCACCTCAGGCCACGTCTCGCGAGGAGACACTGTCCCTTGCACGGACCGCGCAAGGGGCAATAAGGCGCTGCACGCAACAACTGCGGCCCCGAGCTGTTGACCGGTTTGCCCCCGCTGATCCGCCCCAATCAGCCGCACATCTTCTTCCGTGCTTCTCCCTTCCGGCAGCACTTCACCCCGGCGGAACAGTTCCGGCATCGTGTCGCGGATGAGGGCGTTTGATTGCCGCGCGTCTTCGCTAACCACCAATAGTAAATCACTAACCCGTCGCCCCGAACAACCGGCGGTGTTCCTGCATGGCGTAGCGGTCGGTCATGCCGGCGAGGTAATCGCACACCGCCCGCGGCCAGCCGGCCCGGCGCGCCCGCTTGCGCGATTGCTCGCCAATCGCCGCGTGATGCGCGAGGCAGTAGTGAAACAATTCCGCCAGCATCCGCACCGCGCGCTGGTTCGGTTCGTGGACCACCGGATTGAAATAAAGATTCGCGTAAAGATATTTCCGTAGCTCCGCATTCAACGCGCGCCGCGGAACGCTGTACTGCACGAGTGCCTTGGGCTGGAGCCGCACTTCGTCGGCGGACTTCACCCCGGCGTCCAGGATGCGCCGCTCGGCCGTTTCCACCACGTCCCGCACCTGTCCGTCGATGATGCAGCGGATGATGAAGTAGCGGCGGCATTCATCAGCCAGATCGCCGAACTGCCGCTGCACGGTGCGGGCCGCTTGATGCCAGATGCGCACGTCGCGTCGCAGATTTTTTTCCGTCAGCAATCCTGCGTCCAGCCCGTCATCCAGGTCGTGACTCTGATAGGTGATTTCATCGGCGAGGTTGGCGACTTGCGCCTCCAAGGACGAGGACTTCGCGTCGAAGCCCCGCCGTTTGCTGGGATGATCGTAGCTCGTGTAATGCTTGACCAATCCCTCGCGCGTTTCCCACGTCAGGTTCAGTCCCGGAAAGCCCGGATACTTTTGTTCCAGTTCCTCGACGACGCGCAGGCTCTGGCGATTGTGTTCAAAGCCGCCGTGCTCTTTCATCAGCCGGTCGAGAACCTTCTCGCCTTTGTGGCCGAACGGCGAATGGCCGAGGTCATGCGCGAGCGCGATGGTCTCGGCCAGGTCTTCATTCAACTTGAGGGCGCGGGCGATGTTGCGCGAAATGGCGGCCACTTCCATCGTGTGCGTGAGCCGCGTGCGCAGGTGGTCGCCGCTGCCGTTGAGGAAAACCTGGGTCTTGTATTCGAGCCGGCGGAAGGCGCGCGAATGAATGACGCGGTCGCGGTCGCGCTGGTATTCGGTGCGCCACTCTGGCGGCACTTCCGGGTATTTGCGGCCCCGGCTGTCGGCGGAGAACTGCGCGTACGGGGCGAGGATTTGCCGCTCGCGGGCTTCAAGGTCTGCGCGCGTGCAGGGCATGGTCAGGGCGTGTTTTCCAATACGAGTTTGCCCGCTGCCCTCTCACTGGCACCGGACTGAAGCCATTGGAATCTGCACATGTGTTGGACTGCACACGTCTTCTTCCTCTCTCCGCGAGGAACGAGCGGGGAGAGGATTGAGGAGAGGGGAATCCCAAACAAAAACGCGCCTCCTCTCCCCAACCCTCTCCTCCATCCGATGGA
>JBKJSC010000037.1:0-3309 GCA_046593035.1 Limisphaerales bacterium
ATGCAACCAGCAGCCGAGGCGGCCGAGGATGATGCCCACGGGGGCAATAAGTGCGAACCAATCGCCGGTGACGCCAGTGTAACCGAGGAGGCGTTTGGCGATTTCCACACCCGCGTAGCCGCCGAGCAATGCCCCGAGGATGCTCTTGCCGGTGGCGAGTTGCAGCCAGAAATCGCGCGCGCCCCAATGCAACCAGCCTTCCGCGCCGAGATAGACTAGCTTCGCGCCGAGGAACGCGGAGACCAGCGCGGCCACATAAATGAGCACCAGCCGCTCGTCGCGCCGCGCCAGCCGCGACCAGAAGAGGACGCTCACGAAAATTCCCGCGAGCATCAGCCAGCCGTAGGCGGTGGATGGAGTTGTCATCTGTTGAAGATAGTGCTGGCGACAATCGCACAATTGCAGCCAAAGAAGAATGATAGCCCAGCGTTGAGCATGCAGAACAGCAAGCCTACACCAAGGATGATTCTCCGCTGCAATGCGCTCGTTGCCTTACTTTTTGCATATTCGGTTGCGCACCAGAAGGAGCACGCTAGATTGGTGACCAGCCACGTAATCAAGAGCGGTGGTGAGTCAGCGAAATCGGCGTTGCGACTAATCGTTGCTACCAAGATCGCGAGAAAAGTGGGTGCGAATAGAACCAGGTTCCACTTCAACGGGTGTTTAGAAGTGTTAAGCACGAGTTCAAGGTTACGTTGAGTGATTGCAATCCGCAAAGCCGGAGTAATATCTGCAGAACGAATCCAGCTTCCCATCCGGGCGGATGACATGCGTGCAGCAGCGGTCAATGCGGTCTTCGTCCCACGTCGCGGCGTCCATGAACGGCTTTATGAAGATCCGGAAGGTGTGCGTCTCGTCCAGCTCGAATTGCTTGAGCAGTTCGCCCAGTGGTTCCGAGTCGCAGCCGCACTTCATCAGGTCTTCCAGCTTGTAACGAATCTTGTCGCTTAGAAATCCCTGCACGGCCGTGAAGTCAATGAAGTCGCTCACGGATCGCACCTGTTGGAGTCCAACCTTCAGGTTGTCAGCAGAATCTTTCGCGGCATAGGAACAGCCTGAAGGCTGAACTCCAACTTTGAGCAGGTAGCCGATGGTCGCGCAATTCGGATCGCCGCATGGCAAGGGTGTAAAATCATCGAAACGCAATTTGCCCGCAGATTGTCCGACGGCGGCCAGGATGATGTCGGCGGTATTTAGTCGTTGCGAACCTGAAACGGCGACTTTCGCCCGCGACGCCATGGCTTTCTCCCTCTCCTCCCCCAAAGGAGGAGAGGGCTGGGGTGAGGAGGTCATTTTAATCAGAAGCCCCTCACCCCGACCCTCTCTCTCCTCCTTCGTCGCGGGGCGAGGGAGAAGAAAGTTGGCGCCTGCTCGTTGCTCGCCGGGAATTCGTCCGCTGGTGAACATGGGTTGAAACGAAATGCCACGCACGTTTGGCCAGCGCAGGCCGAACTCGATGGCTTGCCAGAGACTTGGCAAATTCTCCGGCGTCACGGTCATGGCGAGCGTGACGGGCAGATTCATTTCCCGGCAGCGTTCGAGGCAACGCTCGCGGGTCGCGCGCAAATCCGCGCCGCGCAGGAACTGTTGCCCCGCTTCCTGTGTGCCGTCGAACTGGAGATAAAGCTGGAAATGACCGTAGTGAAACGCCTCGGCCAGTTCGCGCGCGAAGCTGTCGTCGTTCGCGATGCGGACGCCGTTGGTGTTGAGCAGCACGTAATCAATTTTGGGATGATCTTGCAGCCAGCGGAGCAGTTCGAAGAATTGCGGATGCAGCGTCGGCTCGCCGCCGGAGAGCTGGAGAATCTCGATGCCGCCTTTGCGGTCAATCACTCCTTGAATGCGGCGTTTCAAATCGGCAAGCGGCACAGCGTCCACTTTTTGACCGGTGCCGACGGGCGAATCGGCGTAGCACGTCGGGCAGGCAAGATTGCACGAGTTGACGATCTCGATGAGTGCGAGGCAGGTGGAGAGTTTTTCCTGCACGCCGAGCGCGTCGCCGGGATGCGCGTTGCGGCCGAGTGTGCCGGAGTTTGATCCATCCGCCGAGCAGCAGGTGTTCTGGTGGGGCGAGGCTACTGACGAGCCAGTGGTTGCGGAAGACAGCGAGCGGCTCGCGGGGACGCTCGCCCCATCAGTGTTGCCGCAGCAGGCTCCGTTTTCGGATTTGCCCTTTGCGAGCCAGTAGAAACGCGCGTCGGAGGCGATGCACACGCTGGCTTCGCCGTGTTCGGGGCAGGTGCGTTTGAGCAGGACCTTGGAGGGAATGCCGCCGGTGCGCCAGACTTCGGCCGGGCATTGCGCGTGACAAACCGGGCAACGCGACGTGGTGCGCTTGAGCAATTCGTCGGCAAAGCGGAGCGGTGGCGAAAGTGGTTTAATGAGTGGTGTCACAGGAATTATGGGTCAATGGAAGATTCCTTTAACGGAGGCGAGTGTGGAGTGCGCAACCGGCGTAACAAAGACCAAAGCTGACCGCCGCAAACAGCGGTAAGAACACAAGGTTAAGAAAAAATTGAACGGCCCGCGAACCGCCCAAGTGCCGCGCCATTATGTCGGCGCACTTAACGCCAGCCAAACCCGAGCCGAGCAGTGTGAAGAAAATCGTGCCGGCCAACGAATCAACCGACGCCGCAATGAGGTTGAGCACCGCTGGCGCGAGCAACAGTCCGAAGAAAAGCGGCCAGTTGGTTTTGGGTGGCGTTGGCGGCGCATTGCCGATAGTGAGCGGGGTGCCGCAGGCGGGGCAGTTGGATTGATTCGCCGCCAGCGCGGCGGAAATGTCGGCTTGGCACTTGGGACAATTTGAGGTGGGTGAGTTCATGGAGTTAGTTGGGCGGTTGGGTTCGCGCTCGTTGCGTCGGGCGAGGAAGGACGTGGGACGCCGAAGCGTTCGCGCAGTTCACAAACTTGGGCGTGCAGTTGGCGCGCGAGTTCTTTGCGGTCCGGCCCGGCGGCGAGCGGCGAGCCGAAGGCGACGCGCGCTTGAATTTCTTTTTTGGAAAGCAGATTCAAGAAATGCGGCGCGAACGTCATATCGCGCCAATAGCAGACTTCGTCGCCGACCGAGCCGTCCGTGAGCGTGTAGCCGATCCACGCGGGTGTCACCGTCCAGCCTTGATTGGTCGCGGGTGCGAGGAGCGAAGAGCGAAACGGGAGCACGGCTGCGCCATCGCTGCTCGTGCCTTCGGGAAACAAGACGACGGCGACGCCTTGTGCCACCACCGGTGCGAACTCCGCCGCGAGGCGGGCGACGTCGGATTTTTGCTCGCGGTTGATGAAGAGCGTGCCGGCGCAGCGGGTGAGCCA
>JBKJSC010000242.1:0-26727 GCA_046593035.1 Limisphaerales bacterium
ACGCCAGTCCGCTCAGGGAAAGCAGCGCGGTGTCCCGCCAGTCGTAAATCGTGCTTGGCAATTGGCCAAAGAATGCAGCTCCGACGACGTACACCTGATTCACGTCGCCGAGTTGCAAATAAAGCTGCTCGCCGACCGGAGTGCGGGCACCGACGTTGATTTCCAATCGCTCACCGCCGTGCTGGAGAATCAGTCGCGCCACCGGCGGTTGCAACCCGTAGTCCGCGAGGCCGCGCGGCTGGTTGGCCAGCACCGCGGCGGGAATCTTTGAATGCGTCGTCAGTTGGCTGCACGCGTTCAGAAAAGCAGCAATGGCGGTTGGTTGGGCGGGATAATTGAACGGCGCGGTCAGAGACCAGACATCGTTGATCCGTTCAGCGCGGAGAGTATTCGTTCCGGCGATGATTTCGATGCGGCTGACTTTGGCGACCGATAGATCGGGAAATAATTTCGGGGCGACCGCCGGACGATCCTTGTCGTCGTAGAGATGCTGCTCGTAAAAATAGATGAAGGCAAACAGCCCCAGGGCCAACGCCACCAGCACGCGAGTATGTTTGGGGTTCATCGGATCAAAAACGGCGGCGGAACCAGACCAGCAATCCCAGCAGCAACACGGTGCCAGGCACGGCCGCAAGCAGAATCCAACGCACCGAAATCATCTGGGCCGGGGTCATGGTGAATTTGTACACCTTGATCGCTTTGGGGCCGATTTGACCGAGCAATTGGGAGCGGTCGAGCAGCCAGTCCACCGCCAGCCCGGCGAAGTCCGAGTTGCCGCCCCCCTGGTCAATCAGCTGGTTGTCCAGAAAGTAGGAATCACCCACCACGACTAGCCGGGTGGAACCCTGGCCGACGTTGACGCCTTTGATGCGCCCCTTTTCTACCGCCACCATCAAGGGGATGGCACCCTGGAGATCTTTCGCGGGATTGGAACGGGGAATCCCGTCGCGGAAGTCAGTCACGACCACGCCACGCGGGCAGGTGGTGGCGAGTTCAACCACCTGCGCGTCGTCCGCGCTCTGCGAAGCGGCCGACAGTTTGCTGATGGAACGGGGCAGCACCAGGCGCAAGGGGAGTTGTGCTTGAGTTAACGGTTTCACAATGGGATGCCCGGCAAAAGCGGTCACGATCACGTCGCGCTCGCCGCTGCGATGATCCTCATCGGTGACGACGTTGTCTTCCACCGCCACGCCCCATTTTGCCAACAGCTTCTCTAGCCCGGTCTGGGAACGGTAACGCAGCAGAACCAACAACCGCCCCCCTTGGCTTAAATATTTATCCAGCTTGGCCTGTTCGTCCGCTTCCAGGATTTTCATCGGCCCGGTAATCATCAACAACTGGCAGTCGGCTGGCACTTCATTGGTGCCAAACAGCGCGAACCGCCGCAATAGAATGTTTTTTTCCTGAAGCAATCCGGCAAATTTCGCGTAGCCATCGTTCTTGCTCTCGTCGGTCGGGTCATGCTCGCCATGCCCCGCCAGAAAATAAGCCGTCGGCTTTTGAGGATTGGCGAGGCTGAGAATCTTCGAAGTGAAAAAGCGCTCGCCCAGAAACGCCTTGCGCGTCACTTCGCGGCTCGTGCCGCTCATCAGTTTGGAGAGGTCCAGTTCGGTGAGGCTGCCTTGCTGCACCAGTTCGGTCTTGCCGTTGCAATCGAAGATCACCACGTCCTTGGCCGTGCGGGGCAGTTTATATTTGTCGATGATGACGGCGGCCTTGCCAGGATCGAGGACGTAGTTGACCGTTTCCACGGAAATCCTCGGGCTGGCGTTTTTGTATTCGGTGAGCAATTCCGTCACCGGACTATATAACGGCTCGTCGGGATCAAAGAAAACCACGACTCGCACCTGATTGGTCAGCGACTGGAGCACTTGCAGCGTGAGCGGCGAAAGTTTGAACGGCGTTTCATCTTTCCACGAGGCGCGCACGAAATGGCGCGCGCCGAGATAATTGACCATCACCACCAGCGCGAACACGGCCAGCGAGGAAACCGCCACATGGAACATGGTGTTCCATTTGCGGCTGGCGGAGAAACTGGGCGGCTGGGGGGAATCGGAGGTCATGTCATTTCCACCGGCGGCTTTCCACCACCTTGAAAGTCAGGAACAGGAAAAAGATCGTCAGGCTGAGGTAAAAAACCACATGCCGCGTGTCCACCAGGCCACGGCTGAAATCTCGCATGTGTTCGATCATTGACACATGGGCGAGCAATTTCGTCTGCCAGCCCGGCTGTGGCGGCAGGAGCACCGAGAGGAAGCTCAGGAGGAACAGCCCCAGGCCCAACGCTAGCGTGTTCATCGCGGCAATGATCTGGCTGCGCGTCAGCGACGAGGCGAAACAACCGAGTGCCATGTACAGACTGCCAAACAGTGAAATCCCCAGGAAGGTGCTGGTCACCGTCCCCGTTTCCACCTGCGCGAGATCCACCGAGTAGCGGCGCAGCAGGTAGGGATACGCCAGCAACGGCAGCCACGTGGCCAAAAAGAACAGCAGCGCGCCGGTGAACTTGGCCAGCACCACTTGCAGATCGCTCACCGGCGTGGTCATCAGGGTTTCGTAGGTGCCGGTAAATTTTTCCAGGGCGAACGACCGCATGGTGATGACCGGCGCGGCGAGCAGAAGAATCAACCAGAACAAGCCGTTGTTAAAAAACGCTTCCGTGAACGGGACGTCAAACGGCTTGCCGTTCAGATCCGCCAGCAGAATGACGAAACTCAACGCCACCAAAAACTGGACCGACGCGATGATGGTGTAACCGGTGAGCGAAACGAAATACGCGCCGAGTTCCCGGCGCACAAGGGTCAGATAGGGTTGCATCAATGCTCCTCCTCTTTATCGGCCCGGGTGACATGCATGAAGATGTCCTCCAGCGAATGCCGGCTGCGCGTCAGTTCCCGCAGCGCCCAGCCGCGCTCGCGGACGAGGGAAAAAATCTGCGGCCGCAAATCCACACCGGCCCGCGGCGTCAGCGCGCAACGCTGGTAATCGCCTTCCGCCGGTGAAATGTCGAAGTGCTCAATCTCCGCCATCTGTTCCCAGCAGAGTTTCAAGTCCGGCGGCGGCGCGGCGATTTCCGCGATAACCTGGCTACCATCGCTCAGTGTCTTACGAATGTTGTCTAGCGAATCCGCCGCCTTGATTTTGCCTTCGTGCAGGATGATAACGCGGCTACAGGTCATTTCCACTTCGGGCAGGATGTGCGTGGAAATCAAAACCGTGTGTTGTTTGCCCAAGTCTTTGATGAGCCGGCGCACGGCGCGAATCTGGTGCGGATCCAGCCCAATGGTCGGCTCATCCAAAATGATCAACTCCGGTTCATGCACCAACGCGTCGGCCAATCCGACGCGCTGCCGGTAACCTTTGGAAAGGTGGCCGATGACTTTGGCGCTCACGTCGCCCAGGCCGCATTGATCCGTCACCACATCGACCCGTTCGCGGCTTCGTCCGGCGCTCAGGCCCTTGAGCCGTGCGCGGAATTTCAGATACTCCCGCACTCGCATGTCGAGGTGCAACGGGTTGTTTTCCGGCATGTAACCAATGCGGCGGCGCACCTCGTCCGCTTGCGTGAACACATCAAAACCCGCCACGCGCGCGGTGCCGGCCGTCGCCGGCATGAAGCAGGAAAGCATCCGCATGGTCGTGCTTTTTCCCGCGCCGTTGGGGCCAAGGAAGCCGACGATCTCGCCCTTGCCGACCGAGAACGAAATCCCCGAAACCGCGGTGCGTCCGGCGTACCGCTTGGTCAGGTTGTCCACTTCAATCATCATCGCGTCGCTCATGGCCATCGGATCACCGCACTGTCAATGTGACATTGGCCTCGCGGTACGCCGCCACATTGCCGCGACGCACCGGCACTACGACATTCAACTTCACTGTCTCGCCCTTTTTTTTCTCATAAACGATTTTGGCCGCATCCACCAGTTCCGCCGTGGCAATGCCGTCGATGCCGCGAATCAACGTGCGCGGCTGCAAACCGGCCTCCGTCGCCGACCCGGTCTGGTCCACGGCGGCGATCACCAGTCCGCTGCCCCGGGTGAATCCCAGGCTGTCCATCAATTCCGGCGTCAACTCTTGCAGCGTCATGCCCAGTTTCTTTTGGAGCAAGCCTGCGTTGAAGAAAGTTTTCTCCGGCACCAGCTTCACCGTCAGTTTTTTTTGCTCGCCGTCCCGTTGCACGACGAGTGCCGCCTCGCCTTTTTCCCCGGCATTGATTAATTCGCGCATCATACCGAAAAAACTCTTCGGCGTCTGGCCATTGACCGAGACCACCACATCGCCCAGTTTCAAGCCCGCCGACTCCGCCGGACTGCCGTGCTGCACGCCCCATACTTTCAACGGTGGCGAGCCAGCCTTGATAAGCGCGCCAAACCAAAGTTGCTTGAGCGCTTCGGGTGTGAAAATTTCGGACAACGCTTCGGCCACCCGCTTGATCGGAATGGCGAAGCCGATGCCTTGTCCGCCGCGAAAGACCGCCACGTTGATGCCGATGAGTTCGCCGCGCAGGTTGATGAGCGCGCCGCCGCTGTTGCCGGGGTTGATGGCGGCATCGGTCTGCAACCAGTCCGGCAATTCGAGCGGCTCGCCACCATCAGTAGCCGGACGACGGCTCTTGGAACTCAAAATGCCCCGGCTGACCGAACCACCCAGTCCGAACGGATTGCCGAGCGCGATGACGGTTTCGCCTAACAGCAGGTCATCCGCGGCGGCGAATTTGGCCGCTTGAAACTTCTCTCCTGGCTTGCCGCGTAACTGGAGCAAGGCCACGTCCGACTTGCGGTTGCCAATGATTGGCTTGGCCTGGATCACGCGCCCGTCCGAAAGCCGGACCCAGATTTCATCCGCCTCCTCGACGACGTGCACATTCGTCAGGACATAGCCGTCCTCGTCAATGATGACGCCGGATCCCGCGCTTTCCTGCGGCGGCAATTCCTGGACAAAGGGCGAAAGATTGTCGCGAAACCAGTCGTAATAAAACCCGCGCCGTTCGCGCCGCGTGCGCGTGCCGATGTTCACCACGCTCGGCAACACTCGCTCAATGGCGTTCACCGTGGCGTCGCGTCGCGCGTCCGTCTCTGCCGCAGGCGCAGGAGTCGCCGCGTTCCCGCCCAGCACCCCGCCGAAGATCAGCAGGGTTGTCAGCAGGAAGCGTCGGCCAGTGAATGGGTTCGTTCGCTTGCTCATGGTCACAATCGACGCGTGTTCCGCCGAATCGTTCATTTTCTTTTCCACCCGGCGTTTCGCGCCATTTACTTTTTGCCGCGCCCGGCGCAGGATGGCTCGCGTTGCGGGTAAAATTATTTTGCAAGAGCACCCGCTGAAAAGCAATCGCAAGGTGACTTTCATTTCACCCAATCTGTATTCGCAGTGGCGCGACCGGAGCGGCCCGACGCCGGTGTTGCGCGACGACGTGGACGCGCCGCCGGAGCGTTTGCTCCAAGCCGTCTGGTATCACCAGCGCCTGCGGCGTGACCAACTGCAAACCTTCGACGGCCAGCCCTTGCGCGTGTTGCATCCGGGCTTTTGGAATCATGCGGCTGGTCCGGACTTTCAGGGCGCCGTGTTGCAATTCGGCAACCAAACGCCGCGCGTAGGCGACGTGGAAATCGATCTGGTGCCCGGCGGCTGGCGCGACCACGCCCACGCCGGGAATCCCGCCTACAAAAATGTGCTGCTCCATGTCATCTGGGAAGCGCCGCAAAAATCCGCCGGCACTCTGCCGATGCTCGCGCTTAAACCGTTTCTCGACGCGCCGTTGTCGGAACTCTGTTTGTGGCTGGGCGGCGATTCCGCGAAGCAAATGCCCGACGCGGTACGCGGCCAATGCTGCGCGCCGTTGAAAGAGTTGCCCGCCGAGGCACTCGCCGACCTGCTGCGTCAGGCGGCGCTCACGCGGTTGCAGGCCAAGGCCGCGCAATTCGTCGCGCGTGTCCGGCAGGCGGGCTGGGAGCAGGCGCTTTGGGAAGGCCTGTTTGCCGCGCTCGGCTACCAACAAAACGTCTGGCCGTTGCGGCGCGTGGCCGAGTTGCTGCCGACGTTATTGGAGCGCGAAGGCAAAGCGCCGCTTTCCGTGCTCGCCCTGCAAGCGCGGTTGCTGGGCGTGAGCGGTTTGCTCCCCGCTGACCTGACGCGAAATCAGGCGGGTGCGGACGATTATCTTCGGCGCGTCTGGGATTTGTGGTGGCGCGAACGCGAGCGGTTCGCGGATTTCATCCTGCCGCGCAGCCTCTGGCGATTCAACGGACTGCGGCCCGCCAATCATCCGCAACGCCGGCTGGCTCTCGCCGCGCATTGGCTCGCCAAGGGCGGTATCCCCGCGCAATTGGAACACTGGCTTGCCACGCCGTCAGAAGGTTCCGTCGTGCTGGGTTCGCTGATGGAAATTCTGTCAGTGGAGCGGGATGAATTCTGGTCGTGGCACTGGACGTTCCGTTCCGCGCGCATGGCCAAACCGCAGCCGCTTCTCGGCGCGACGCGCGCCACCGATCTGGCCGTGAACGTAATTCTGCCGTGGTTTTGGGCGCGCGCCACGGCGGGCAAAAATGAAACGTTGCGGCAGGTTGCCGAACAACGCTACCTCGCGTGGCCAGCCGCCGATGACAACGCCGTGCTGCGGCTCGCGCGCCAGCGTCTGCTCGGCGACGCGAGCGGGCGGAATTTCAAAACGGCGGCGGCGCAACAGGGATTGCTCCAAATCGTGCGCGACTTCTGCAACCAGTCCAACGCCGTCTGCGCCGACTGCCGCTTTCCGGAACTCGTGCGCGCGATTCAAGTTTAACCACGCTGCGGAGAAAGTCCGGCTCCCCCGCGATTTCCACCAAGAATTTGCTTGAATCTCCACGGCGCGCCCGCCTCAATGGCCGCACTCAATTCCCATTAACTCAACTTGGAAAAGCTATGGTCAAAATTCCCGTCTTGCGCTGGGGCCAACCTTACGAATGTTTGGAAAACGATCCCGTCATTCACTTCGGCACCGGCGAGACGCTCGCCCAGGTGAGCCGCGCCAACCCCGGCCTGCTTGCGAAGGACATGAAGAAGGCCGCGCACGCCCGCGAGGTGCTGCGCGAGATTCCCATCACCGAGCTGGTGCAGCGCATGAAGAAGGCCGCGGACCATTATCGCGACGGCACCTTGCCGATGGGCGACAGCGTGCAGTCGCCGGATGATTTCGCGCGGCAACAATCCGCGTCCACCGGCCTGCCCGAGCACATGTGCAAGTTCAACATGTCGAAGAACCATTACGTTTTGTCGAACATGGATCGCATCCTCGATTGCCTCACGCGCGGCCTGCCGTTGGACATTCTCACGCGCGGTTACGGCATGGAAAATCGCGGCGTGGTCGTGAGCTATCAGGCGCAGACGCCCGTGCTCGGCATGGTGCTCCCGTCCAACTCGCCCGGCGTTCACACGCTCTGGCTGCCGGTCGTCACGATGCAGATTGGCCTCATCCTCAAGCCCGGCCCGCAAGAGCCGTGGACGCCGTATCGCATGGCGGCAGCGTTCACCGCAGCGGGCATCCCGAGCGAGGCGATTGGCATTTACCCCGGCGCGGGCGAGATGGGCGCGGAAGTGGTGGAACGCTGCCGCCGCACGATGATTTTCGGCAGCACGGAAACCGTGAAGCGTTACGAAGGCAACCCGCGGGTGCAAGTCCACGGCCCCGGCTTCAGCAAGGTGCTGCTCGGCGACGATGTGGTGGATGACTGGCCCAAATACATTGATCTCATCGCCGATGGTATTTACCTAAACAGCGGTCGCGGTTGCATCAACACGTCGGGCGTCTGGGCCTCGCGTCACACGAAGGAAATCGCCGTCGCGCTCGCGGAGCGGCTCGGCCCCATTGACGTGCTGCCGCCGGAAGACCCGAAGGCCGCGCTCGCGGCATTCACCGTGCCGGGCCAGGCGCAGGCCGTGAACGCGACCATCCTCGAAAAGATGAAGGAAGACGGCGTGACCGACATGACCGCGAAGTTCGGCACGCGGCTCGTCGAGAAGGAGCGCTGCGCGTATCTCCGCCCGTGGATTATCCATTGCGACTCGCCGGAGCGGAAGATTGCGAACACGGAATACATGTTCCCGTACGCGACGGTGGTGGAATGCCCGCAGGATCAGATGATCGAGAAAATCGGCCAGACGCTCGTGGCCTCGTGCATCACGGACAACACCGCATGGGAGCAGCAACTCCTCGAAGCGACCAACATTGACCGCCTCAACATCGGCCCGCTGCCCACCATCAAGCTCGACTGGCTCCAGCCGCACGAGGGCAACATCGTGGATTTCCTCTTCCGCGCTCGCGCCTTCCAGACAACACCGGAGAAGCTGGCGGGAAAATAGTTGAGAGTTGAGAGTCGAATGTTGAGCGTTCGACTGCCCCGTCACCCGTTCATCGCCATTGGCCGGTCAGGGTGAACGCCGCCCAAAAATAAGGATTGGAATAATCCTTGGAATGCAGCAGCGACAACTGCGCTTCCCGCCAGGCCTGCCCGCGCGGTTCACCATTACGCCAGCGCCGCATAAATTCGGTCATCAACTGGCTTGTGGCTTTGTCGCTCACTTTCCAGTGACTCGCCAGCACCGTCTCCGCGCCGGCAATCCGAAACGCCCGACGCAACGACATCACGCCTTCGCCAATCTTCAATTCACCGTTCCCGCTGTCGCACGCGCTGAGGATCACCAGCTCCGTCCCTTGCAAATTAAGCAATGAGGCTTCCAGACCGGTAAGCAGACCATCCTCTGCCAGCGCGTTGGTGATCGTCCCGGTATGATTCGCCCCGGCCAGGGCGATGCCGCAGCGCACCATGGGATTCTCCCATTCCATTTCCGGTGGGGCGAGACTCCGGCGAGCCGCAAAGCCACCGCCGGCTCCAAATGTGTTTGCCGCCAGCAAATTGTCACCGATGCCGTTCGTGCGCTTGAACTCCTGATCCGAGAGAAAAAATCCGTGCGTGGCCAGATGCAACACGCGCGGCGACACGACGGCTTTCAATTCCGACTCGCGCGCCTCTTTGCCCAGCCGCAACACGCAATCGCCGCCTAGCAACTTCGCTACGCGCTTCGCCTCCTCCTCCGAACCGGTCAGCGGCGCGAATTTGATGCCGGTAAAGGAGCGGCTCAATGCACGACTCATGGGGAGCGCACGCGCCTCGCGTGCGGTGTCCGGTGCCTCGCCGGATACTTTCGTTCCCTCACTCTTGGTTGCCGCTTGCTGGGCGGGAAGTTTGCGGCTGGAAGTCGTGGGCGAGGCTCCCACGACAGCACGCGGGACGCGCACGCTCCCCAGATCCAGATCAAAATCCGGATTCCCCATCACGAGCGATTTGCCAACGGCCCCTCTCCCTGCCCTCTCCCCGTCCGACGGGGAGAGGGTGGCCGCAGGCCGGGTGAGGGGAATCGCCAGCCGTGCCACTTCCCGACCGCTGGTGACGTAGCTGATGGTTTTTTCTTCCACCAGGAACTTGCTGCCGTGCCGGAGCATCTCGAACGGCAGCCGGCTCAACTGGCCATCCGGACAGACAATCAGGTGCGAAACATTTGTGAGATGCCGGGCCAGCGGCGCATAGACCAATTCGCTCAACCGCTGCAACACCGGATCAATCCGCTGGGGTGCGATACGTTTGTCGGCAATCAATTGATGAAGCTCGGCGACCGCCTCGTTAATCGGCGCAGCCTCGCCCAAGTCCACACGCTCGACGTGGAAATTGGTAGCATCAAGTGCCAGAGGAAAAGTCAGGTAAGCGGCGTAACGCTGTTCCTTCCACGAGTTTGTCTTGGCGGTGAAATCGAATTGACGAAATTGGATAAAGTCTACGAGCACCGACTGCGGCGGCAGGCTGCGGGTAATATCGGTTAATGTAAGCTTTCGCTCCTGAATGCTCTGCGCCACCAATCCAACACGTTGGGCCAACTGCAACTCGATTCGCGTCAATTCTTCCTGTAACTCCCGTCGTCGTGCATCTCGCTCAACTGGCTTCAGCTTGCTTTCTGCAAGGCAAGTGATTTGGAACTGTAGTGATTGGTGTTGTTCGCGCAGAACTTGTGTCGCTGTTTGTGGGTCAGCTTCCAGAGCGGTTCGAACGGCTTGAAACTCTTCCAACGATGCTTTGGTGACGATTACCTGCATTGCTCCAGCCATTTGAGTCTTTGGAATCTTGTTCGTGACGCAAATAGAGCAGAGAGACTGGAACGCATCGGCTTTGAGCGAAAAACCTTCTTGTGCGCGAAAAGCATCTGGCTCAGTAAATGACGCGAATCGCGAAAATAAGTAACGACGTTCCAGTATGAAGCTGTACGTAAGGGAACTAACGCTGTATTCCAAATCACCGTGATAGAATTGAGCCCAAGCCAACTTTCGCTGTGCATTGTAAGCGCTGGGGTGCTCGGCTCCCAAAGCCGCTTCCATAATAGCATGACTCCTCTGAAAGCAGCCTAATGCTGATTCGAGGTCGCCTGCGAGTTGATATATCTCGCCAAAGTTTTCCAAGCTTTTGGCATACTCAGGATGCCCGGTTCCCAGTGCCTTTTCCCGGATTTCCCTGCTACGACCGAATAGTGGCACAGCCTTCTTAATCTGACCGTCATCGCGATACACAGCAGCCAGATTATCCAAAACCATAGCCACCGTCGGATGTCCACCACCCAAGGCCTTCTCATTTATTTCCAAACTTCGTTGAAGAAGCTTGGCGGCCTCGGCGTAATTCCTCTTTCCTTGGTAAATGACCGCGAGGTTATTCAAGAGCGTGGCCACCAAGATGTGTTCCGGCCCGAATGATTTCTCCATGATGGCCAAGCTCCTTTGGATAAAAGGCAGTGCTTCGTCCGGATTACCCTTCGCCTGTAAGACCACTCCAATATTGCTCAAGGATTTGGCTACCGAGAAATGCACGTCGCCAAAGATTCTTTGATAAATTGCCAGACTTTTCTGGTGACTTGCCAGTGCTTCAGAGTAATTGCCGAGGCTCCAATGAAGCATTCCGAGATTATTGAGAGTATTCGCAGCAAACAGGCTGTCGGCCCCCATTGTCTTTTGCACCACGACGAGACTCCGCGTTAAAATGGGCAACGCTTGTCGATGTCTTCCCTGACTTTGATAAATCAGTGAAAGAGTATCCAAAGATTGCGCCAGGAAAAAATGATCGAAACCCAATACCGTCTCGAAGATTTCCACACTTCGCTTAGAGGTTGATTCTGCTTTCTCGTAATCAGCTTGGTCCAGGTGAATCGACGCTACCACATTCAAACTTTGTGCGAACCTCGGATCGTTCGATCCCAAAACTTTTTCCATGAGAGCGGAGCCACGCTCCAGCGAGACAAGAGCCTTGGGATAGTCTCCCTTTAATTTGTCGAGCAAGCCACGCCCCTGTAAAACAAGCGCGTAAGCGAAATGTTCCCGTCCGTAGAATTTCTCTACGACGAGTGATGCTCGGTTCAAAATAACCTCCGCCTCCGGTAACTTGCCACGCACTAAACGGATGGCGGCAAGATAATACAAAACCCTTGCCCCAACTGGTTGTTCGATGGTGGACGTGGTTTGAGCCAAGCTGAAGCTTCGTTCGAGCAAGGGTGCAGCGTGATCGAAATCACCCAATGCGATGTAGGTCGTAGCCATCGTCGCCAGAATGTTCAAAACATCTCGATTCTTCTCGCCGGAAGTGCGCTCCACGATCTGTAGAGCCTGATTCAGAAGTTCCAGCGCCTCGAAGAATTTGCCCTCAATGGACAACGTCTCCGCCTTTTCGTGCAAGCTTTGGGCTTCGTTGTTCGAGAGTCGAAAGTCCGGACCGAGCAACTCATGCAGCTTTTTGAATTCAGCCCCGGAAGTCATTGAGAGGGAAAACCACACCAGACACAAAATACCAAGCAGCCTCGTCCAAGGTGGGCGCGTTGGAAATAACATGATTCAAGTGAAGTCCACTTCGGATGCAAAATCAATCCTGGTAACGCACCGCGGCCGGAGCCTTCCCGCAATTTGAGAGATACCCCGGCCAGCGTTCAACGTGCCTTGCGCCTCACCACCCAGACAACGTGGTGACAGAATCGTTGCCGTAACTGCGGGGCACGCGAATGGTGCCGTAGCCGCGATAGCTCAAGTTGTCCTTCAGCGTGTCGTTGGCGGGCGGGCGTACGTAAGGCTGCACCGTTGTCCCGTCGGTCTTCCGATAGCCGCGCACTTTCACGGACGGGTAGGCGGCGTACGGATTGCGATAGACGTAGGTGGAGCTTGCGCCGTGGCTGGACGAACTGTGGCTGGAGCGATAACCGCCCGCGCCAGAGCTGCCGCCTCTTGAGTGTCCGCCGCCGCCGCCACGAGCCTCGGTGTTGAGGCCCGTGGCGAGCAAGACGGCGGCGAGGATGAGCTTGATCAGGATTTTCATGGGTCGATTTAGTTGAGGTTGAGTTGGTGAATGATCTGGTGCCGGTTCGATTTAGAAACCGTAGGTGCGGGTTTTGTGAGTGCGTTCGGTGCGGGGCAGGGTTTGCAGGCCGCCGCCAAAGTCGTCGTAGGAGGGCAGCGTGCGGGGCCGGGTGTAGTCAAAACTGGGCTGGATGTAACCGGAGTCGAAGCCGTGGGAGCGGGGCGAGACGTAGCCCGGTTGTTGCGAGGGATAGCCGCGATAACTGAGGTTGTCGTAGGGCGTATCGTTGGCGGGCGTCCGATAGTAGCTGTCCACGTAAGTGCCGCTGCTGCGGAAGTGGCCGCGGACCCATTCGGCTTGGGCGGAAACGGCGGTGGCGAGCAGGACGGCGGCGAGGGCGATTTTGGTGAGGGATTTCATATTTTTGTTGGTTTGTTGTTTGTTTGGTTTAACGGTCTTCACTCGCTACATCGCAAACGGGGGTTTCCTTCTTACAATTATTTTCAGATGCTTTGACCGCGGACGTATTTTCGGGCAATTTAGGCCGGTGAATCCACCGGATCTCAAATCGCTGCAACAAGGTGATGCAGCAGCCTGGGATGAGGCTTTTCGCTGGCTCTGGCCGGTGGTCTTCGCGGTGGCGAAGCTCAAACTTCAGCCTTATTTTCCAAACGAGATCGAGGACGTTGCGATTGAGGCGTTGGAAGAAATGGTGACAAAGATGCCCGTCGTCAAATCGGCGGAGGAATTGAAACCGCTGGCGGCGAGTATCGCGCATCATCGGGCGGTGAGTCTGCTCCGGGAACGGTTCGCCAAGAAACGGGGCGAGGGAAAGACGGAATCGCTGGACGCGCCGAGCGATGACGGCGAGCCGAAACCAGAACCGGCGGCGGCGGATTCCCCCTTGTCGGATTTGGAACAGCGAGAACTGGCGCAACGACTCGGCCAGTCCCTCGCGGAACTCAAACCGCCCCTCGGAGAAATACTCACCGATTTCTTTCTGCACGGTTTGCGTTACGAGGAAATCGCGAGGAAGCGTGGTGTGGCGATTGGATCAGTCGGCGTTTATTTGAAGCGCGGGCTGGAAGCGATGCGGCGGATTTGGGGCAAGCGCGAAGAAAGTTGAAAGAAACGAACAGGCATTTGCGATGAAGACAATGAATGACGAACGCTTTTTCGATCTGGCCATGAAGGCTATTGCCCGCCAGTCCACCGACGCGGAGCGTGCGGAATTGGATGCCGCCTTGGCGGATAGTCCGCAGCGAAAAGCGGAGTTTGAGAAGTTTCAAGCCGACTGCCATGTGGCCAATGAAATCCTGCCGTTGGTCAACGCGACCGAAGCGACGACCGGCGAATTTCCTACCTATGCTCGCGAGCGGTTGCAAACGAAGGTCCGGCAAACTCTCGGTCGTCCAGCAGGGGAAAAAGCACCAGATCGCACACTGGCATGGGGCTGGCGTTGGATGTTGGGATTGGCGACGGCGACAGCCGTCGTATTACTCGTGTTGTTGCCGATGTTCCGGTCACCGAGCGCGCCGGTGATTCAACTGGCGATGCTGGACACGACGGGCGGCACTCGCGGCGGAGGCACGAATGAAATCGCGCTCCTCCAAGCAACCTGGAAGGAAATTCCAATCCAGAATATTTCGACGACAACCGACTTGGAAGCTTGGGAAAAAAATTGGCCTGACGGTGGCCGAGGTTCGATCGTAAAAATTATTTATGACCAGGCTGCGGGCGAAGTCAGAGTGGCCCTGCGTTCCAAAGGAAAAATCGTAGAAAAAACATTCCCGCTCGAAAGAGATTTGAAGACGATATTGCCGCAGGTAATCGCCTTCATTTTGGAACAACAGAAGCAGTGAAATCAGCCTCGGTGATTATCGGTGGAATGGCCGCGCGGCGTTCGTTTGCGACAAATCCCTTTCGGAATTTAGGATTACTTCACTTCCACGTTGAGCTTGTTGCGCTCGAGGGTGGAGCCTTCGTTAAGGGAGATGGTGGAGAGCGATTTATTGTAGTCGGCCAGCGCGCGGATTTCCGCGGAACGGGCGGAGGTGAGATCACGCTGGAGTTGCAGCACGAAGAAGCTGGTGCTCTTGCCGTTTTCCAATTTCTTTTGTTCGGCTTCGAGCGCGGCTTCGGCGTAGAGGCGGGCCTGTTTGGTGGCGTCTACGCGCTCCTAGTTGGTCCGAGCCAGCTTCACCGCGTCGTCGATCTGCACGAGGATGTCCTGTTCCAGTTTTTTCACCCGGAGCATGGCCTGTTGCTTGGCCGTCTTGGTGGTCTGGAGACGCACGCGGGCGTCGCGGTTGCCGAGCGGCATGCTGAAGATCAAACCGCCGGAATAGTGCGGATTGTCCACGTCCCGGAGGCCGGAGAACATGTGGTCGAAGGCGGAGCCAAGCGCATTCCGGCCCACGCTGCCCGTGGCATCCAGCGAGGGATAGAGTTGGTTTTGCTGGTAGCGGGTGGTGAGGTCGCGTTTTTCAAGATCGACCTTGAGTTGTTGCAAATCGGGCCGGGTGGCCAGGCCTTTTTTCCAACTCTCCTGTAGATTGAACGCGCCGGGCAATGCAAGCAAGGATTCCGCTGGTTCGATGTCCACGTTCTGCCACGCCATGAAATCGTCCACCAACAAATTTTTGAGCAAGTTCTGCTGCGCGGCCAACTCGCGCTGGGCCGAGAGTAGGTCGGAACGCCGGGCGGCGACTTGCGATTCAGCCTGCTTTTCGTCGAGCGGGGCCAGGGCACCGACTTCCACGCGTTTCTTGTTTTCTGCGAGCAGCCGCTCGGCCAGTTCGAGGGCCTTCTGCTGCACCTTCACGTTTTCCCGCGCGAAGATCAGGTCGTAATACGTCAGCTCCACGCTCGTCACCGTGTTCATGATCTGCAATTGCAGGGCGAGGTTGGAGATTTTCAAATCCTTCTTGCTGATCTGTATGTTCAGCCGCGTGGAGTCGATCCACGAGTTCCTCAACAACGGCTGGGTCAACGTGAGCGTCGCGTTGCCCGAGTAACGCGAACCCTTGGACACGAACGTGCCTTCCTGGCTGACGAAATTGTTGTCGATCCTGTAGGTCGCGCCGGAGGGCAGAAGCCCGCTGAGGCTGGGCACGAAAGAATCCGAACTGCTTTCCGAGGACGGAATCGGACCGTAGGTTCCGCTGCCGCCGGGCGAGGTGGAAAAATTATGCACGGCGGACATGCTGAACGTGGCGTCATAGGGCGCGTAAGCCAGGTCCAGCGCGTAGAGCGAAAGCGAGGGGTTGAACCGCTCAATCTGTACGGAAAGATTGTGTTTCAAAGCGAGCTGGATGCATTCCGCCAACGGGAGGACGCGGGTGGTGGACGGGGACGGCTGGGCATTCGCCACGGCGGTGAAGCCGAGCAATCCAGCACAAAAGTATTGAGTCAAGCGCATGAGACGCGGAGGTTGCGGTATTTTTTTTCTGTCGTCAAACAAACGTATCCGTCCGGGTTTCAACAACCGCCGACTGCAAAGGTTGCACGAAACTTTCACGCCGCCGCCCGGCGCAACCGGTCGGCGATGGCCCGCCACTCTGGCGCGTCCGGCAACGCCTCCACCACGATCCCATCCGCCCCGGCGGCGTCGCACTCGTGCAGCTCCGCGTAGATCGCGCGCGCGAACGCCTCGGCGTCATGTGGGATCACGCTGACGCGCCGCCAGTCGCCGCTCAACGGAATGCGTGTGTGTGCGATGACACAGGTGCGGGCGGGTTGAAAACCGAAGGTGGAAATTTGCGCGTGCAGATCAGCTTCATCGCGCCATGACGAGATGACCAGCCGAGCGCGCGGCGAATAATGTTTCCGCAACAATCCCGGACTGCGCAGCGCTTCGGCAGCGGCTCCGGTAGTTTCAGATTCCACGCTCCGCACGCCATCCGGGCCGACGACGGCCACCAGCGATTCCAGATGGATCATGCCCGGACGCAGGACGCGGAGCGGGCGCGTCGTCACATCCAGCACCGTCGATTCGATGCCTACCTGCGCCTGACCGCCATCGACAATCAAGGGGATTCGACCACTCAGGCTGTCGCGGACATGCTCCGCGTTCGTCGGCGAGAGCTGGTTGGAACGGTTCGCGCTCGGCGCGGCGAGTGGAAAATTACACGCGCGAATCACCGCTTGAATGAAGGGATGGCTCGGCCAGCGCACGCCAACCGTGTCGCCGCCCGCAGTCACGTTGTCCGGAATCTCCCGTGCCCGTGGTAGCACGAGCGTCAATGGCCCCGGCCAAAATGCCTGCGCCAGCGAATCCGCGACGGGTGGCCATTCGCGCGCGCAACGGCGGGCCATGTCCAGACTGGCCACATGCACGATCACCGGATTATGCGCAGGCCGGCCCTTGGCCTCGAAAATCTTGGCGACAGCGCGGGCGTCGAGCGCATTGGCGGCGAGGCCATAAACGGTTTCCGTCGGCAACGCCACCACTTCGCCGGCGCGCAACAAGTCCGCCGCGCGCTTGACGGCTGCTTGAAACAGCGCCAGCGTTTGCGTGGAGAGAATTTCGGCGGTCGTGTTCACATTAGGAAATCAAGGCCACACTATTTTACGGTGGAATTTCTTCAAAGGCATTTCGGCAAACTACCGCGCGATGCTGATTATTACTTGGGGTCCGGTTTCACCGGCGGAGCGAAGGGATTGGATTTTTCAGCGTCGAGGGCGACGGCTTTCTTCGGCAGTTTGAAGGGGGCGAGCAGCAGATAAACCCAACCGACCAGCAAATGCAGGATGACCGCGAGCAGCAAACCCACCAGCGGCAGCCGGTGCATTCCGTAAAGCGAAATCGCTCCGCTCATCACCACCGCGCCGGGCATCAACGCCGCCGAGGCCAGCCGCCAGCAACCCGCCCGGCTGACATCGCGATCGAGAAAAAACAC
This sequence comes from Limisphaerales bacterium, assembly GCA_046593035.1. Classification (GTDB taxonomy): domain Bacteria; phylum Verrucomicrobiota; class Verrucomicrobiia; order Limisphaerales; family JAYTXL01; genus JAYTXL01. The sequence goes on from JBKJSC010000242.1 coordinate 17,252, forward strand.
CGTCAGCCGCACGGGCGCGAGATACACCACGGCCAGCACCGCCCACTGGAGCAGCAGCCCCACGACCACCGCGACGGCGATGCCCGCGAGGATCACCCATTGCCACGCGCCCCACCACGGTTGCAAGGCGGCGCGATTCAGCGGGACACTCCAACTCGTCGGATAGCGCAACGGCACGTAGCCAAACAGGGAACGGATTCTCCATTCGTCCCGGCCCAATTCCACTTGCAGGTCGGAAGTCAGGTTCACGTCGCTGCGATTATCGGGATCGACGAGGATCGACAGGAACGCGCTTTCCACCAGTCGCACCGGTTCGCCTTCCGGCCATTCGAGCTGGCCCTGGCGAATCGCGGCCTGGTCTGGCAATCGCGTGATGGCGAGGCGCACGTCGGCAAACCAGGTCAGGCTCAAACACCAGACCACGCTCGCGGCCACCAGCGAAGCCACGGCGAGTTCCACGGCGAGGAGGCGCAGCGGCCGGGCGTGGGCAAAGCTCGCCACGCCGCCAAAGGTCAGCGGTTGCCAGGCCGTGTGCAGGAATTTTTTGGTCGCGTCCACGCGGGAAACAAGTCGGCGAAATAATTTTACGCACGGTAGTTTGACCACCGGCTTCTGCAAACATCCGCTAAAACCGGATGCCGAAATTAACCGCGAAGAGCACGAAGCTCACAAAGGGGGTGGGGGACTCTGCCACCCATTCCTTACAGAAGTTTCCCTTTCACTCAGTCTCTTCTCTTTGTGCCCTTGGTTTCTTGGTGGTTATTCCTCTTCGGAATTCGGGTTCAATCGACTCCGGCTTACTGTGGCTTGGCCGCCGGATCAGGATTCGGCACGGGCGGTGGCGCCACGATCACCGGCAACGGGAATCGCAGCTTCATCACGTCTTCCACCATGACTTCGACATAGTAAGTGCCCGGATGAGTGAACTCCACCTGGCCAAACACGCTGACGTTAGTGGTGTTGTGCGCGGGATCGTGCAACACAAACTTGACCTGGCTCTGGCGCAGCACGGTCGTCTGATCCGGCGCGACCAGCCGCACAGTCTCCGTGAAGCCGCCCACGCCGGCGGTCCAGCGGTTAAACACGCACAGTTTGAACGCAGTGACCGGCACCTGCGGCACGCGGAGAAAAGCGATGACGCCGAGCAAAATAAAATTACCGGTCACTTCCTGGCGGACGTCTTCGCAGAGCAAAGAGGATTGCAGATCGGGGAGAATGCGGGTTGGGTTCATAAGAGTTTTGTGTTTAATGCGGGTTCAAGCGGCGGTGGCCATTTCGGCGGCGCGAACGGTGTTTTGCATCAGCATCGCAATCGTCATCGGTCCCACGCCGCCGGGGTTGGGCGTGATGCGTCCGGCGATGGGTTGCACTTGCGCGAAGGCGACGTCGCCGACGAGGCGCGTGCCGCTTTTCGCTGTCGCGTCGGGAATGCGGTTGACGCCGACATCGATCACGGTCGCGCCGGGTTTGACCATGCCGGCTTTGACAAATTCCGCCACGCCCATCGCCGCGATGATAATGTCCGCGCGCCGGCAATGCGCCGCGAGGTCGCGCGTTTGCGAATGGCAGACCGTTACGGTGGCGTTTGCGTGGCGGGCTTTTTGCACGAGGATTGCCGCCATCGGTTTACCCACGATGTTGCCGCGGCCCAGCACGACGACTTCGGCACCTTCTGTCGGGATGCCGGAACGAATGAGCAATTCATGGACGCCCGCCGGAGTGCAGGGAACGAAGCCGGTCGGATCGCCGAGCATCAATTTGCCGGCGTTGACGGGATGAAACCCATCGACGTCTTTGGCCGACGATACGGCGGTGAAAATCGTGGCGGCATCAATCTGCCGGGGCAGGGGTGCTTGCACCAGAATGCCGTGGACGCGCGGATCGGCGTTGAGCTTGGCGACGAGTTGCAGCAGTTCGCTCTGGGTCGTCGCCTCCGGCAACACATGCGTCGCCGACGCGATGCCGAGGCGGACGCTCGTCCGTTCCTTCATGCCGACATAAACCTGCGAGGCGGGGTCTTCACCGACGCGCACGAATGCCAGACCGGGCTGCACGCCGCGCGCTTTCAAAGCGTCGATGCGCCGGGTGGTTTCGGCGTGAATTTGCTCGGCGATAGCCCGCCCGTCGATGAGGTTGTCCGCCGCCATTAGTCCACGACTTCGAGCGTGTTGATGGTGATCAACGGCGTGTTCAGCCAGCGGCGGTCGAGGCCTTCTTCTCCCGTGATGACGATCTTCTTCCCGGTGTAATACTTGAGCTGCAAGCCGGATTTGCCGGTGAACAGGTAGTTGACGCGCTTGCCGGACTCAATGCCTTCCAAGGCGAAATCGGTCGGTGCTTGGATGTTGAAAACCCGGCGGACAATGCCTTCACGGCGGACGATCCGGGCGTAAACCTTTTCATCCTGCGCGATTGGAACCGGCTCAACCACCACGGTCGGCGGCACCACGGGTTTTGCTACCACTGGCAAGGGAGCGACGAGTTCAACTTTGGCTGGCTCAGGTTTGGCGGGAACCGGTTCTGGTTCCACCTTCTCGGCCACGACCGGCGGGGCGACCGGCTTGGCGGTAGTTTCCACCGGCGGCGGCGTTTGCTTGACGAGTAAATCCGCCGCGACGAAAGCGAAGGCACTCGCGGGCGCTTCAATTTCCAGCCAGTCTTCCATCTTGCGGATTTCCTTCACCGTTGCGCCCTTTTCCAGGACGGCCACGACGCTGAATTGTTCGCCGGGGCCGGCGCGGACATTTAATTTTTTCGGCAACACCGTCTGGTTGGTGATAAACAGGGCGTTCACCCAGACTGGCGTATTCGTGGGCAATTGAATGCGGTACCATCTGGTCGGTTCGCCGGCCTTGGGTTTTTCCACGGTGATCTCTTCGAGCACCGTGATTTTTTCGCCCTTGCGAAGTTTGGTGATCACTTCACCGCGGAAAGAGGCGAGGCCGCGCACGTTGACCTGATCTTGCTTCACGGTGGCGATTTCCTCCGCGCGCACGGTTCGCGGGGCGACCAACCCCGTCACGCTGGCGCACAACGCCAGACAAGCTATCGTTTTCATAATTTTGGAAGTAGAGATTTAATCTCCGGTTCTGTCAACGCCCGCCATTTGCCCAACGGCAACTCGCCGAGCTTGATCGGGCCGATCTGCGTCCGCTGAAGGCGGCTGACGGTGAGACCCTGCGATTCAAAGAGCCGGCGCACCTCGCGGTTTTTGCCTTCGGCGAGTTCCAGTTCCACCAGGCTGTGGGAATTGTTCGCGTCGATCAGCCGGGCCTTTTGCGCCTGGAGCGTTTCGCCTTCATGCTCCACGCCGCGCAGCATCCGTTGCAACATCCCCGGCTCCACGCGGCCTTCCACTGTAGCGCGGTAAATCTTGCGCACGCCGTAGCGCGGATGGGTGAGTTGCAGGGAAAACTGGCCGTCGTTGGTGACGAAGATCAAACCTTCGCTCTCCAGGTCCAGCCGCCCGACGTGGTGCAGATGGCTCCACTCCTGGGGCAACAGATCGGATAACGTGCGCCGCTTCAAATCATCCGCCTTCGAGCAGACGTAGCCGGGCGGCTTGTTGACGGCGAGGTAGAGCTTGCGCTTGGGTTTGAGCGGCTGGCCATCGACGAGAATGCGGTCGCGGGCGGCATCTACCTTGACGCCCATTTCGCGGACGGGCTTGCCGTTCACTTCGACGCGTCCGGCCAGGATGATCTGCTCGCTCGCGCGGCGCGAGGCCACGCCCGCATCCGCCAGGTATTTTTGAAGACGGACCATGAAAATTCAAATGGGAAAACCGGTCGGCGCGCAAGCACCACACCGTTCGGGACGCAGCAACGGCCCACCGTGCCGATCAGGCGTCCGGCTTGGTTTTGCGCAGACCGGTGACCCGGTTGCCGTCCTTCCAATCCCCGCGTTTCTTGAGCAGGGCGACCCGTTCAAAGCGTTTGAGGACGTTCCGTTTTGCGCCCAGAGTGCTGGTGGCGCGGAGGCTGCGATGCAATGCCATAAAATTGTTTTGTTTACGTTTCAACCCGCTTTGACGACGAAGCGGACGGTTCTTGTAACACAGCCCCACCCGATTGCAACCGGTTAATTTCACGCCCGGCGACGCGCAAGCTTGCCGCCACGGAACGAAGGATTCACGCTGCCACGCATGTCCCCAGTCGCGCCCATCCAAGCCGTGAGCTTCGACGTCGGTGGCACGTTGATCGAGCCGTGGCCGTCGGTGGGGCACATCTATGCCGACGTGGCGGCGCGGCATGGCGTGAAGGCTCCCGCACCGGAGACGTTGAACCGCCAGTTCGCCGCCGCGTGGCGGGCGAAACAAAATTTCGACTACTCCCAACCCGCCTGGTTCGCGCTCGTGCGGCAAACGTTCGGTGATCAGGCGGCGGTGTTGCCGGAAGAACTTTTTCCCGATCTCTATCAGCATTTCGCCGAGCCAGCGGTCTGGCGCGTGCATGAGGATGTGTGGCCGACGCTGGAAAACCTGTCCCGCCGCGGGCTGAGGCTCGCCGTCATTTCCAATTGGGACGAACGGCTGCGTCCACTGCTGGCGGCACTGAAGCTCGACGCCTATTTCGAGACGATCATCGTTTCCTGCGAAATCGGTTTCACCAAACCGTCGCCTGTGATTTTTGAACTGGCCGTGCGCAAACTCGGTTTGTCTCCCGCTGCCGTGCTGCATGTGGGGGACAGTGCGCGCGAGGATGTCGAAGGCGCGCGGGCGGCGGGCTTGCAAGCCGTGCTGCTGGACCGCCACGGCGTCACGCAGGCTGGCGAGCAAATCGTTTCCCTGCGCGAGTTGGACGTGCCCGCGTAGGCTGGGGTTCGTGCCGGGTTCACGACGGGCGGCCTCGGCAATTAAGTTGTTGGACGAAGGGTGGCATTGATTGTATCAATTACCCAACAACCGAACACCAGCGACCCTTATGTTGTATCGCACTTCTCGATTCCAGTCCGGCGGCATGAACTCATTTTCCCCTCGTCCTGTCAGAACGGCGGCGGCGTTCACGCTCACGGAAATGCTCATCGTGATCGCCATCATTGCCATCCTCGCCGGGCTGTTGCTGCCGGTGTTGAGCAATGCCAAGCAAAAGGCCAAGGTCAGCGCGGCCAAGATCGAGATGAGCAATCTCATCAACGCCATCAAGCAATATCAGGAAACTTACGGCGGGTTTCCGGTTACCACCAACGCCGCCGATTCCTCAGTCAGCGGAAATTCCATCGGCGCGATGGATTTCACTTTCGGCACCTGGGCGAACGGCGGCGGGGTCCTCAATGACGGCTATGGCCAGCCCCTGCCGCTGATTCAGAACACGGTCGAAGGCGTCGGCGGGCTTACGCCGTATGACTACCAGGCCAACAACTCCGAGATCATCTCCATCTTGCGGGACGTGCAGAATTTTCGCACGGCCGGTAATCCTCCGACTGTTCTTAAAATCAACGGACACGACCGCAATCCACGCAGGATCGTTTTCCTGAACGCCAAAGATGTTTCGGGTACTTCCAAGTCCGGCATCGGCGACGACCTCGTGTTTCGCGATCCGTGGGGCAATCCCTACATCATCACGCTCGACTTGAGCTACGACAACGTGTGCCTCGACGGATTTTACCGCGTCGCCCATGTCTCCGAAGACCCCGCGAACAACAACAGCGCTACCGGGCTGCAATTTCAGACACGCTATGTGACGGTGGGTGGTTTCACCAACGGTCCAACGGTGCATCCCGGCGACCGGCATGGCTTCGCCGTGAACGTAAAAATCGCCGTCTGGTCGTTCGGCCCGGATGGCAAGGCCAACTTCAATGCCGCCAATGACCCCGCCCAAAAGGCCGACAAAGGCGAGAACAAGGACAATGTGTTGAGTTGGAAGTAACCGTTGTTCGCTTAACCAGGCATGACTCTCTTCGAACTCCTCTCGTTCATGTTTTGGATTGGCGGTGGTGCCATCGCTGGCAGTAATGTCTCGTCGATGTTCGCACCGGAATATTCGGTTGGAGGCGGAGTGGCGGGTGCTTTGCTTGGCCTTGGATCGATTTTCATGATCGGCCTTCTCGGCAGACGCCAAAACCGGAAACATGCACCATGCAGATGCGGGAAAAATGAGTGGAGAGATTTTAAGCTTGTGCGTGATCCAGACTGGGAGATAGCTGATCAGTGCTGCTGCGGGCTGCGCTACGTGATGCGCAAGGGCTGGCTCTGGTTTGAGATCCTGCCTGAGGGGAAAGCAACTCTTTACATGCAACAGGATTTTTGGGGTCACTGGATCCCGGCGACTGAGACGAACAAGGCGAACAAAACGATCCAGCAAACGGGATCCAGCCGTTTTGCTCGGAGTGAAATCTGAACGTCATCGGCGGCTGGCTCCCGTCGCTGACCTTTGCAATCGCATGAAATATTCCATTGTGGCGGCAGGATTTGTTTTTGGTGCAGGTTTATTTGCGGTTACCGCTGCCGAACCCGCTGCGACCCGCGTTAACAGTCCCCTCACTCCCGAACAATCACTCACCGCCTTCAAACTTGAGCCGGGTTTGCGCATCGAAGTCGTCGCCGCCGAACCATTGGTCGTGAATCCGGTGGCGGTCGCTTTTGATGAGCAGGGGCGGATGTATGTCGCCGAGAATCGCGGCTATCCCACCGGCCCCGGCGAAGGCAAACCGCCCGTCGGCATCATTGCGTTGCTGGAAGACACCCAGGGCGATGGCCACTACGACAAGCGCACCGTCTTCGCCGAGGGATTGACCTTTCCGAACGGCCTCATGTGCTGGAAGGGCGGCGTCTTCGTCACCTGCGCGCCCGATGTCCTCTATTTGAAAGACGCGGACGGCGATGGTCGCGCGGACGTGCGCAAGGTGGTCCTGACCGGTTTCGCGACGAACAGCACCACACAATTGCGCGTCAGCCATCCAGTGCTCGGTCTCGACAACTGGATCTATCTGACCAGCGGTTTGGTTGGCGGCAAAATCACCACGCCCGATTTTCCCAATCGCCCAGCGGTGGAAGTCAGCCGGGGCGATTCCCGTTTCCGTCCCGACACGCTGGAGCTGGAACCCAATCCCGGCCACGCGCAATTCGGCCAGGCGTTCGATGACTATGGCCATCGCTTCATTTGCGACAACCGCCATCCGGTCTGGCAAGTGGTCCTGCAGCCGCGTTACCTGAAGCGCAATCCATATCTTCCGTTCAGCGAAACCATCCATGAAGTTTCCAGTTCCGGCGAAGCGGCGAAGGTGTTTCCGCTCAGCCCCGACACCACCACCGCCGGTTTCATGCCGAGCCTGATGAGCACGCCGCATGCGGGCACGTTCACGTCGGCGTGCGGCTTGCTCATTTATCGGGGCACGGCGATGCGGCCTGAACATTACGGCAACGCTTTCATTTGCGAGCCAGCGCAAAATCTCCTGCATCGTGAAATTCTCTCCGCCGACGGCGCGGTGTTCGCCTCCAAGCCGGCGCGGGCGGGCGTGGAATTTCTCGCCTCGCCGGACAGTTGGTTTCGTCCCGTCTTCTGCGCCAGCGGCCCCGATGGCGCGCTCTATGTGTGCGACATGTACCGCAAGACCATCGAGCATCCGCAGTATCTGCCGGAGTCGATGCGCGCGACGACCGACTTCGAGAGCGGCAAGGACAAAGGCCGCATCTATCGCATCGTGGCGGATCAACCGGGAAAAAATCTCCGGCCCAAGAAAGTGAACTTCGCTAAGTCCAACGTGAAGGAACTCTGCGCCCAGTTGAACCATCCCGATGGCTGGTGGCGCGACACTGCGCGGCGCTTGCTTCTCGAACGCAAAAATCCGGCGGCGATCCCTGTCTTGAAAGCGCAACTGGCAAATTCCAAATCGTCAACGCCACAGGCGCACCTCGCCCGCATCGCCGCGCTGCGCACGCTGGACGGATATGGCGCGTTGGAGACCGAACAGCTTGAACAAGCGTTGATGGACAAGCATCCGGCCGTGCGTGTCCAAGCTCTCCAGTTGGCCGAATCGCGTCTCGCCAACTCAGCCGTTTTGACGGGGCTGGCGCTCTCGCTCGCGGAGGACGCCGATGCGGGAGTCCGTTTTCAATGCGCCCTAGCGCTTGGTGACATCAACGATCCGCACGCCATCGCCGTGCTGGCGAAGCTCGCCGTGCGCGACGCGGGCGACCGTTGGACGCGGACCGCAGCGCTCAGTTCCGCCGGCCGCAACGCCGATGAATTTCTGAACGCCGTACTCAAGCAGCCCAAAGGCGGCGAGGCTGTCCCGACGTTGATGAGTGATCTGGGGAAAATGCTCGGCGCGGCCCAGCCGCCGGAAAAGCTGGTGGTGATGCTCAACGAAATCGCCGCCGCGAACCAGCCGGCGGACTTCGCGTGGCAACTCGCCGCCGTCGCGGGCATTGCGGACGGTTTGCGCAGCCGTGGTTTTGGCGGCGGTGAACGTTCGGCGCTTCTGAGTTTGGTTGCTTTAGATTCACCCGCAGCGAAACAAGCGCGCGGGCTGGTCGAAGCAATCTTTCACCGCGCCGTCGGAATCGCGCTGGATGGAAAGCAGCCGCTGAATTTCCGGCTCGCGGCCATCGGCCTTCTGGCACACGCGGATTACGCGGTCGCCGGCCCGCCCTTGCAGCGCCTCATCGATCCGCAGGAACCGTCGGCCCTGCAAGTCGCCGTGGTGCGCACGCTGGGGCAGTTGCCCGACGCGTCGGTTGGCAAGGCGTTTGTCGAGCGCGAGCGTTGGCGGGCGTACACGCCGCCGGTGCGCGAAGCCGTGCTCGCGGCGTTGCTTTCGCAGCCGCGCCTGGTGCCCGCGTTACTGGATGCGCTCGAAAAGGAAGACGTGCAACCGTGGGCGGTGGATCCCGCGCGGCGGAATCAATTGCTCAAGCACCGCGACGAGGCGGTGCGGAAACGGGCGGAGGCACTGTTCAAAAATTTGCAAGGCGGCGACCGGATGAAAATCTATGAGGAGCACAAGTCGGTACTCGCGCTGAAGCCCAACTCCAAGAGCGGCCACGCGGTGTTCCTGAAAACCTGCGCGCAATGCCACGTCTATGGCAGCGAAGGCGCGCGGGTGGGGCCGGAGTTGACGGGCATTCGCAACCAGCCCGGTGAAGCGTTGCTATTGCACATTTTGGTTCCCGACTATGAGATTCAACCGGGCTTCACCAGTTACGAAGTGGAAACCAAGGATGGCCGCACGCTCTCCGGGTTGCTCGCCGCCGAAACGCCCGGGAGCGTCACGCTGCGACGCGCCTTGGGCGAGGAGGAAACGGTGGCGCGTTCGAACATCGCCAAGATTTCGTCCACCAGTCTTTCGCTGATGCCGCAAGAACTGGAAAAAACCATGACGCGGCAGGAGCTGGCGGACTTGATCGGCTTCTTGAAAGGCGAGTGACATGCGCGGCGCGGGTGGTTTTTCAATCGACCGCAGGCTGGCCTGGCAGATTGTTTTGTTCGCGCTGTTGCACTTCGTGGTGGTCAACACCCTGGCCGGTGCAGCCTATC
>JBKJSC010000021.1:0-7070 GCA_046593035.1 Limisphaerales bacterium
ACCCGCACTGGCGCGACCTCTTGCTCTTCTACGAATACTTCAACGGCGAGACTGGCGAAGGTTTGGGCGCGTCCCACCAAACCGGCTGGACGGCGCTGGTGGCTTCGTTGATCGACGAGTGGCGGCGGGATTAACCGGGCAGGGGAGCGGTCGGATAAGGCGCGACCGAGGATAGCCCTCGGATGGTAAGCCGTGGGAAAAAGAGCGAAGTGTAGCGGCGGTCGGTGACCGCCGATTTCCGTGATCGAGGTAAGTTGCGAAGCGGGAAATCAGGGACGTGCCGCAGCGCGTCCCGACCCAAGTTGGTGGGGCCGAGCTGCCGCTCGGCCCCGACTGCTCTGCCTTCCGCTGAATTTCCGAGAAATGTTGCGACCTTTCGGGGGGGGGGCATAGACCGCCGCTACAGCGTTTTGTAGAGATCTCGGCTTAAGCTCATGCTTTCCCGCCTTGAACCCATCTCGATTTGGTTGAAGTCCTGCAAACTTTTACTTGAGCAAATTCTTCCATCACTCGAGCGTTTCAAGAGATTGCTCAAGTCCTTTTCAACTACCTTGCCTTGAAGGCATTCAACGTCATATCCACCGCAAAAAGTTCTTGATTTATCGCCGTAAATGAGCGAGTGATTCTCGCACACGCTCAAGCCGCTGCGGATACTGTTTTCGCAAAGGGCTTGGGCAAAGGAGAAAAAAACCAAAAAAAGAAAGGAGACCTGTATGGCCCGTCGCAAACGTACATCCGATTCCGTCACCCGCGCCGAAACCCGCGCCGCCGCGCTCGAATCCATTGATTCTGCGCTCGACCTCGGCAACCGCCTCACGCTGGCCGCCTACAAAACGGCCACCATCAACACCAACGCCAAGCTCGCTGAGTATAACACCATGCTCTCCGAGCTGGACGCGCTCCTCAATGAACTGGAGGCGATGGAAGTCACCCTGGACGACCTCTCGGCGCGGATGCTGGCCGGGGTGGGCGTGAAGTATGGCAAGGACAGTGACGAATACGAACAGGCGGGCGGCACGCGCAAGAGCGACCGCAAACCGCCCACGCGCAAACCCAAGGAAGCACCGGCCAAGTAACCGCCTGCGACCCGGGCGGCGGTCTTCGGGCCGCCGCCCGTTTTGCTGCTCGCGTTGGATATGAGTCTGACCATCACCACGGGCGGGCCGACCGACGAAACCGGCCGGTGGCCGGTGCCGCCAAAATATCCGGTTGCCGGGCAGCCATAATCCGCTACTCTGCGGTCAATTCACCAATCGCAACAAGGACTTGAACTATGGCAGCCAACGAAACCATCTGGGCCTTCGACCTCGGCAAAGGATCCATCGGCGAGGCCGTCCGCGAGGGAAACAAGTTTCTGCACAAAGCCTCCCTGCTCATCCCGGCGGACTTTGCGGAAACCAAGACTGCCTCCGGCCGCCGCCGGATGTGGCGCACTCGACAGGCGCACAAGGCACGCGAAGCATGGCTGGATGAAGTGATGCGCGCGGCGGACATTCCAGTTTTGCATGGGCGGCGCGTGACGCGGAACGAGGCGACCAAGAAGTGGGACGTGACCCTGGGCGACCCGCGGCTAGAACGCGAGTTTCCTGCGGATGGTGATTCCACCTGCTACACCTCATGCCTACTACGCATCAAATTGCTTCGCGGCGAGAAGCTGGAGCCGTGGCAAATCTACAAGGCGCTTCACTCCGCCATTCAGCGGCGTGGTTACGACCCGGATATTCCGTGGAAGACACGCGCACTGCGTAAAACGGAGAAGCCGGATGATGATGAGGCGGGAACCGAAGCGCGGATGCAGGAGTTTGAACGGCACTTGGAAGAAATGGCACCTGGCAAAAAGGAGTTTCAATGGCCTTCCTACTTCGACGCTTGGAAAATGGGTTTGTGGAATCCTGCGCAGCCATCGGAACTCAAGATGCGCATCGACTGTCATGCGAAGTCCACGCGCGACCAGATTGTTCCGCGTAAAATGGTGGAGAAGGAATTGCGAGCACTCATCGAAGCGGCGGCAAAGTTTCATCCCAGACTGAACGAGAAAGCAGATTACCTCATTCATGGCCCGTCCGGCAAAGCCTACGCCTCCTACTTTTCTGATGAACGCAAGAAGCACCATTTGCGTGAGGGGGGAGCGAACGACTGGCAAGGCGTGCTCGGACAAAAGATTCCGCGCTTTGACAACCGCATTCTAAACAGTTGCGCCCTAATTCCTCGGCTTCATGTCTGCCGCAATCCAAGCCGAGAGGGCTACAAAGATTTATCGGACGACAAACTGCTTCCCGCGCAGGTTACGTTCCTGATGAAGTTGAAGAACATGCGTGTTGAGCAAAAGATGCCGCGCAAGCAGTCCGGCCTGACATCAGCGCAAATCAAAGAGATTTTTGACGAATACAATCCCAAGAGGAAATACCACTTAACAACCCCGCAATGGAAAAAGTGGTGCGAGAAGTTCGACGTCATTCCGATTACCGATGCGGGTGAAAAGGGCAAAGAAACGACTGACGAAGCAGTCGGTAAAAAGAAGAAACAGGAAACGAATGCCATCGAAGCACCCACTGATGGGGGACGCAGCAGATTTTCGCGGCCCGCATTGAGAATCCTTGAAGCGCTGATTTTGAGCGGAGCAAAACCGTCGGCTATGCACAAGAAGTTGGTGGAGCGTCACCCGGCTTTGTTGGAGCAAATTGGCATGGGCATTCTGGACGAGCCACCAATCAAGGAGAAGACAGACGCGACCGGAAATGTTGTTCGCAACTACGTTGAGCAACCACGGCCCTGGCTGTTGACTTCTGATTTGTCGTTTCTTCTAGCCATGCGGAAGACGGGTGCGAAGGATGATTCATGGGAAGATTTGTTCATCCCAAATCAGCGGTTGGACCAAGTGGTGCAGGAAATCTCAACCGCCCGTCAAAGCGGTGACGCGCAAGCAGAACAAAAGCGGAGAGACAAAGCCATCCAAGAACTAATCGGGTCGCAAAATGATCCCAAAGTTCGCCATCGACTCGCCACATTTTGGGAGCGGCTACAACTTTTAGAAGAAGCGCACGGTGAGCCTTCCCAGGTCGTTTTGGAATTCATCCGTGAAGATTTCATGGGCGATAAAGCGAAGAAGAAGCTGAAGGAGTTTCAAGACAAGCGTGCCGCCGACCGAAAAAAGGCGCGCGAGTATGGCGGATTGAAATTTGAACTCTTCGAAGCACAAGGCGGCGTTTGCCTCTATGGAAAGCAAATCATGAAAGACGGCAAGTGCTTCGCCCTTGAGAGCGGCCTGCCATTGCCAAACACACCCGGTTGGGATGAATTAGTTATCGACCACATCGTGCCCCGCGAAGCTCCTTACAATGGGCCGGACTCGATGGTGAATTACGTTCTCACAACACCAGAAGCGAATAGCGCAAAGCGCAAGCGTACGCCTTTTGATTGGTTCCATCAAGATCGCTTGGAGCAGTGGGACTGCTACAAGAACTTCGTCACCTCGAAAATCGGGGCACTCGGCGGAAAGAAAGTCCAGATCTTGACGCGCGCAGACGCCGCAGAACTTGTCACCAAATATACCTCGTTGGCGGAAACCGCTTGGATTTCCAAGCTGGCGCAAACACTGATTCGTTTGCATTTCGGCTGGCCGTTGGAACACGAGCGGGGAAAAGAACGTGTCACCGTCGTTCCAGGCGGGTTGACCGGGCGCATCCGCAGGAAATATCTGTTGAACACATTGCTGGATGAGCGGTTCAAGAATTTGCCAACCAATCAAATCGAGTCGCAGAACGAGGAGGAAGCGGAGAAAGACCGCACTGACAACCGACACCACGCGCTCGACGCGATGCTAATTAGCTTTTTCCCAGACTGGATGCGAAATCCTAAGAAGGACGATTTCTTTCGGTTTCCAAGCCCGCTCGACAAACCGTTCCCAGCAAAGCGAAACAAACACGCTGTTCGCGAGTATTTCAGGCAACTGCTCGATGAAGTGTTGCCCGAACATATTTTCTTGGAGAAAGCCAAACTCGCCGAAACTGCTTACGGAAGTTCATTTCAGCCCGAAGAAATCAGCGCTAGCGGCGATGCGGTGAAATACAAAACTACCAAGATACCCTTGGTAGACATGGCTTATCTCAAAGCCAAAGGCGGCGCAGCCGCCTACGATTACAAACAAGTCTGTCGCGCGGTAAATGGGATTGTCGATCCAGACATCCGCAAGCAGGTATCCGAGTTCCTAAAATCCCGTCCGTTGGAAACTGACTGGCAAGCGTTTTGTAATGCCTTTGAAAGTGAAGCCAAAAAAGACAAAGGAACCAAGTCAACCAAGGTCGAAGTTCGGATTGTCGCAGAAATCCGCACCCACCGCGTGTCCGTGAAGCAAATGGCTTACGAAAAGGGCAACTCGCGGGAATACGATGTCGAATACGCACGTGGGAACGTAGCGGAAATTGTGGAGGACTCACCGGAGCAGGCGTTTATCAAAGCCAAACTCCATGATTTCTTCGCGGGCAACCCGACGGAGAAACAATGGAAAGCATTTTACGAATCGCTGAAGCCGATTGACCGTTGCAAGTTGAAATCTGAGCCGGACGAAACAGGCAAGAAAACCAAGGCGCGCACAGTGAAGTTCTTGGTTTTTGCCCATCGGCCAATCCAGATGAAGTTCAACCTCGACAAGGTTCACGCACGAATAGACAAGATTTGCGACGAATACACGCGTCGACGCTTACGGGCTTTCGTAAATCAAACCTTACAGCCCGATCAAACCGATTGGAATTCATTCTGTGAATCATTCGTCCAAGAACGCCGGGATGAGAATGGCAATCTGCTAAAAGACTCTGCCGGCAATGTCATCTACGGAGTTCGCATCAAGAAAGTCCGGGTAATAGACGGCGGCCCCGGAGAGTTTAAGGACTTTTCCAAAGATGGAACTGGCACGTTCTACAAAAATAAAAAAGAACACAAAGGTCAGTTTGTACTAGTCGTGGACGATGGGACGCCTAACGGAAAAGTAATCGTGCGGCCTGTTTACGTCTTTGAGTCGGTACGAAAAGTTCAAAACGAAGTGAAGGCCGCAGACAAACTCAAACGCATCGTCGGTTACTTTCAATCCGGCTGCACCGTCGAGACAGATCAACCGTTGCCTGCTGGAGATTATGGCTTTGTTGTTTTGAACGAGGAGAAAAAGAAACGCGTCAAGGACGCTACTTTGCCTCTCGCGCCGGGCAAATTCTTGTTGAAAACAATCATCACCAAATCGCGCACCGTCGAGATGGAAACGGCCACGGGCATCGTGATCAATTCCTCACTCGATTCTTTGATCAAGGCCGGATTGAAGCGAGTCCTTCGCAGCAGGAAAGCCTCTTAAAAGTATGAGCCACCACATCCTTCACGTTTTCAAACACGGTTGCGTGTTGTCCAAGAACCGGGGCTTTCTCGTTTGCCGGGGCGAAGACAAGAGCGAGAACCGAATTCCGCATGAAGATGTTCGTGCCGTCATCATCGCGGCGCGGGGCGTGACGCTCACTTCCAACTTCGTTTCCGCCATCATGGAGACGGATGGCATCATCCTGCATTGCAACGAAAGCTATCAGCCGTGCGGCGTCACCGCGCCGCTTGCTCGGGTGGTGGACACACAGGCTTATCTGCACCAGGCGGAACGATCCAAGCGGTTGAACGGGCGGCTCTGGCAGGAGTTAATTCGCGGCAAGACGCGCAACCAGCAACGTGTGCTGGCGCGGCGGAATCTCCAATCGCCGCACCTGGAACTCGCCCTCAAGCAGGATACGTTCGATGAGGGCAACTGTGCGCGGCGCTACTGGCAGTTATATTTTCCTTCCATCGGCTGGGCATCATCGTCGCGTGATCGCAAAGAGCAAACGGCTCCGAACCAGATGTTGAATTATGGCTACGCGGTGCTCGCGGCCTTGTGCCATCGCAGCCTGATCGTCCACGGGTTATCACCGCTGCTCGGCGTGAAGCATATCCCGCGATTTCATTCGGATCCGCTGGTGTATGATTTGATGGAGCCGTTCCGCCCTGTTGTGGATTTGATGCTGGCCGAATTCATGGTGGGCGCGGACATTTCCATGCGGGCGTGGAGCAAGAAGGTGGGGACGGAATTGCGGGAACTGCGGTTGATGCACGAACGGTTCAGTTTGAAATTGATGGATGCCATTGACGCTTCGGCAAACTCGCTGGCGCGGAGTTATTCCGCCAAGTCGGCGGAACCGTTCTGGGTGCCGGAGTTGTCGGCGTAGGAATGGGAGCGCACGCGGCCCGCGTGCATCCGTTGGCGGCTCGCCAACGGAATTCCTTCGGAACGTCGGAAGGCAGACAAGAAATGCTTGCAGCGGGCCGCTGCAAACGGCACGCGAGCCGCGTGCGCTCCCCGAAGATAATGCGCGTTGAAAAACAAAGCCCGTTTCGCATGGGATGGATTCTTGCCATGTTCGACTTGCCGGTGATGACCGACGAGGAACGCCGGACGGCCAGCCGGTTTCGAAAGGATTTGCTGGATAACGGGTATTTGATGATCCAGTTCTCCGTCTATGCGCGCCCGTGTGTGACGCATGAGCAGATGGAGGGGCATGTGGTCAGGATGAAGCCGATGATTCCGGCGGCGGGCAACGTGCGGCTGATGTTCATGACCGACGAGCAGTGGAAGAAGAGTTTCACCGTTATCGGGGCAAACTACAAACAGGGCAGCCGGTCCATCGAAGCAGAAATCCCCAAGCAAGTTGACTTCTGGGAATGAAATTGCGGAGCGCCGAAAAGAGAGGCGGCGTTGAAACGTGCTAGGCAGTGGTTTCAACGCCGCCAAATCAGTTAAGACTTCTCCCCCCGGAGAGGTAGCATTAACTACCCTCAAACTGCCCCATCCCAGCCGCTTCTGTCGAGCCTATTCTAACACGCCTCTCCGGGGGGAGAAGTCAAAACTCGGTAAATCCTTTCCGATTTTTACAAGCGATTCTAACACGCCTCTCCGGGGGGAGAAGTCAAAACTCCACTCAGGAGTCAGGCCGCTTGGCCAGCATTCTAACACGCCTCTCCGGGGGGAGAAGTCAAAACTGTCACCCGGCAGCAATTCGTCCCGG
>JBKJSC010000099.1:0-11607 GCA_046593035.1 Limisphaerales bacterium
CAAATCTGGCGCTGACGGCTGGGCGGTGGCGCGCGAATTTCAAGAAAACTTCCCACGGCTGTTCCCTCTCCCAGCGGGAGAGGGTGAGGGAGAGGGAGAGCGCTTCGCTGGTGCCGAACGGCCATAGTTCTGTTTAATCCGCTCTAAATCACGGCGTCCGATCTCAATTGAAGGTCAGCAGATTGAGCCATTCTAGGCCGTGATTGCTCAGTTCCCAGCGGCCACTCTTTTTCGAAACTAGTTTCCGGGCGGGATTTTTTTGCTGCTCAGCTTCATTCACGGATAGGAGTTGGAATTTGTTTTTTCCTTTGATCTCTGCGGCGGTGCGGGGAATGAGTTGGAAGGGCAGACCGTTGAAGTTGAGCGCGATTTCGTAGCCGGCGATGCCCGCTTTTTCCGCCGCCGGATTGCGCTGGATCAATGACGGGTAGCGTTTCAGCCACGGGAATTCGCGTTCGCGTACGAGTACCCGACACAACTCGGTCTGACTGCTGATGAATTGCAGCAGGCTGAATTTCGCGCCCTTCGATTTTTGTTCCAGCAGGATCAGGCGCGGGTCCAGCCCCACCAGGTTTTGCCCATTCCAATCACCGTGGTCATTGCGCTGATCGGGCAGAGCTTGCTTGTGCCAGCGGGAGAAGCGGTCATTCACCAAAAGATTCAACTCGAAGTGAACGTGGGCGCGCTCCTTGGAAATTCCCTGGCGGGTGTTGGTGGTGCGCCCCATGAAGGCAATGGTTTCGCCCGCCTTGACCGGTTCGCCCGTTTTCAAACCGGCGCGAATCTGCCGCAAGTGCGCGTAGAGCGAGTAAATCTCCAGCCCGTCAATGCGATGCCGGAGGACCAGATAATTACCGTAATTGGAAAGCGACGGGCGAGTGTTGAGGTAGGCGACAGTTCCGTCGGCGGTGGCGAAGATGGCGTCGGTGGGTTCGCCCTGCTTGTCGCGCTGCAGGCATTTGATGTCGAGTCCCTCGTGCATTTGTCCGCCGTTGGAGCGAACGCAACCAAACGTGCCGCTCGTCCAGGGCTTGCCCACGGTACCGACAAAATATTTCTCCTCCGCGCCCGGCTCAAAAATGGCGCGGTTCGCCGTGGGGAGCTGCAAAGATTGAGGGCGGGCGATCTGCGGCAGGCACCAAACCCAGCCGACGAAGAGAAGAACAATGGCGCGTTTCAAGTGAAGGGCTATTTGACGAGGAGATTTTTTTTGAATTTTGCCGCGACATTGTTCAAGCCTCGGACGATGCGCTCGGCCTCCGTGCGCGAAGCGTCGGGGGTGAACGAGAACACGCCATCGGTGATCGGTTTGTTGAGGATTGGCGCGGCCAGAAAGCGGGCGTCACCAAACTGGCTGAACACAACGATATGTTTGCCGGAGTTGACCGAGGTGATGTTTTCCAGCAGCCAGGTGCCAGACCGGTCAAATTGAAGCCGGATGCTGATGAGGCCGTCAACATCCTCGTCCAGCGTCGCCTGGACGAGGCGGCCTTCGTTCAGGAACGACGACTTCTCCACGTTGATCTGAATTGGGTTTTCCCGGAACACCGAGACGGGTGCATTTCGATCCGTGCCATCACGGTTCACCTGGAGATGGAGGCTCAAGGTGGTCAACTCTTTGCCGGATTTTTTCGATTCGGCCTTGGGTGGCTTGGGCGCTTTCGAGGCTTTGGCTGACTGGGTGGTTTCGCAGCCGGTTGCGCCCAGCACCAGCAAAGCCAGCAAATAGGTGTTGAAAGGATTCCAGTGGCTCTTCATATTCCCGCTAAACAACTGAATTGTTTCAGCATTGTAAAGACACTTATGGGAAAACAACTTAACAAAGTCGAAAAACGGAAGCGGCGCGCGGCTTACAACAAGCGCAAAACACAGGCGGCCAAAGTAAAAGTCAAGAAAGTGTAAACCCGCCGTCACGATTCCAAGCAGGCCACCCCACCGGGTGGTCTTTTTTTTGGTTCGCCTGCGCTTACTTCGGCACGCTGTCAGCAAACTGGTCTTCGTCTTTGAGTTCGGCCTTCAAGCCCTGAAGTTGAGCCGTGAGTTGCTTGACGGTGCGGGCGTAGGCGGCGTCGGCATAAACGTTCTTCAGTTCACGCGGGTCTTTCTGCAAATCAAAAAGCTCCCAGGCTTTGAGCTTGTTGAAGAAGATTAATTTGTATCGCTCGGTGCGGATGCCGTAGTGCGGTTGCACCTGGTGATCTTGCGGATAGTGGTAGTAGCGATAATACATCGCGGTGCGCCAGTCTTTCGGCTGCTCGCCGCGCAAGAGCGGCAGAAAACTGCGGCCTTGCATGTCCGCAGGAGTGGCCTCGCCCGCGCAAGCAAGAAAGGTGGGGGCAAAATCCACGTTGAGAATCATGGACTCGTTCACCGCGCCGGCCTTGATGTGTCCGGGCCAGCGAATGAGGAAGGGCATCCGCAGCGATTCCTCATACATGAAACGCTTGTCAAACCAGTTGTGGTCGCCGAGGAAAAATCCCTGGTCGGAAGTGTAAATGACGATGGTGTTGTCCGTGAGGCCGTGGGCGTCGAGGTAATCCAACAGCCGTCCGACGTTGTCATCCACCGAAGCGACACAGGCCAGATAATCGCGCATGTAGCGCTGGTATTTCCACCGTTTCAATTCTTTTTCAGAAAGTCCCTCTGGCGGCGTCAGCTTGTAGTCCGTGGGTTTGAGATCGCGGTCGATGCGCATGGTGGCTTCGGCGGCGGCGGGTGAACGGGTGGCGTAATCATCATTGAAGGTGTCCGGTTCAGGAATTTCCACGTTTTCAAATTGTTTGGCGTGCTTTTCATCGGGCTGCCAGGGGCGATGCGGTGCTTTGTGATGGCACATAAGGAAAAACGGTTTGTCCTTGGGCCGGTTGTCGAGAAACTTGAGGGACAAATCAGTGATGAGATCGGTGACGTAGCCTTGATGCTTGATGGTCTTGCCCATCTCGATCAACGCGGGATTGTGATACGCGCCCTGGCCGGGGAGAATGTTCCAGTAATCAAAGCCGGTCGGGTCGCTGAACAAATGCCACTTGCCGATCATGCCGGTGTGATAGCCCGCCGCTTGCAGATACTTCGCCACCGTCGGCTGGCTGCCGTCGAAACGGTTGAAGACGGGCACGCCATTCAAATGCGCGTACTTGCCTGTGAGAATGGCGGCGCGGCTCGGCGTGCAAATGGAATTTGTCACCAGACATTTGTTGAACCGCATCCCGCCTTTGGCGATGCGGTCGAGCTGCGGTGTCTGGTTGATTTTGCTGCCATAGCACGAGAGCGCATGCGCGGCATGATCATCGGCCATGATGAAAATAATGTTTGGCCGCGTGGGCGCGGTCTTCTTCTCCTGAGCGGTGACGTCGGTTAGGAGCGCAAGAAAAGTGCAGCAGCCAATGGCAAAGCGGGAGAGCGATGAACACATGGTTTTCATGAGGTTTGTGCGGGGTTGGCCGTTCGCGCTATGATTTAAGCCCCAGCCCCAGAACTTCCCGGCAGTAGCGCACGCTGCGTTCCAGCTCCACCTTTTGAAATTCCTGCTCGGCATGTTTCGCGTCTTGGCCGGCGGCGACCACGAAGGGCTGCCGAGGTGTGCCGCGCTTGGCGAGTGCGACGAAGCGCATGAACTCCCGCGTGGCCACGTTGGGATACGGCGGCCAAAAGTCGTCCTGCAAATACGGAATCGGAATCGGCCGTCCGGAAATGATTTCCAATTGTACTGGCACTTGCGGGCAGAGCTCCGCGTAGCGTTTGAAATAAGCCGGCCAATCCACGCAACCTTCGCCCATCGCCGTCCATTGCAGCATCGCGCCGTCGTCGGTTTCCCAGAGCGCGGAATCGCGGATGCCGGTCGAGAGCGCGTAGGGGCCGAGGATTTCCAAATTCCGCAGCGGCGGTTCCAACGCCCAGGCGGCGTTGCCGGAATCCATCGTCGCACCGACGAATTCGCGCCCCGCCGCTTCGATCAGCGTGACCAACTCTTCGCTGCGCATGTCGCCAGCGTGATTCTCCACGGCGATCTTCACGCCGGAATCCACGGCGAATCCGCGGACGTTCCGGAGCACTTGAACGGTCTCCGCGATGCGCGCCGTGATGCCGCCCGCGCTCTTGCGGTCGCCCACGATGCCCAGCACGCAACGCGCGACGGGCGAGCCAAGCATCTTGGCCACGCGGATCGTCCGCATCAATTGCTCCTCTGCCGTGCCGCGAGTCGGGTCGAACATGCTGGACGACGGACAAATGCTCAACATGCCGACGTGAACTTCGATGCCCAGCGAGTCCGCCTGTACTTTGATTTCACACAAATAGGCGTCGCTGAGATTTTCGTAAACGTCCAGGTCGGACAACAGCAGGGCATCCACCTTCAACGAGGCGGCGTAGTCGAGCAGTTGCGGGGCTTTCCAGCCGGAGCCGTTCAGGGAGTAATTGTCGAAGCCAAGTTTGAGTTTGTTCGGCATAGATGTGACTGACACATGATTCGCGATCCGGGTGACTCGGAGAATAAATGGAGCTGAAGGTTCCTGACGAGTGAATTCATTCGGTCTGAGAATTGGCGTTGCTTCTCCGGACGCTGATGCGTATAAAGCTCCCGACCAAGCTATTTACACCGATCATGGTTTACACCAAGGAAACGTCCGGCGGATTTGCCACCTGGTTGAGTGCGCGCTGCTCCCTGCTGACTCTTTGCCTTCTGGCGCTTTGGGCGGGGTTGGTTACAACGGCGCGGGCGGAGTTGAAGCAGTTCGATGTGTTTCTCGGCTACGACGGCATCGTGCGCGAAGCGAACTGGTTTCCGGTCGCCTGCGAAATCAACAACGACGGTCCCGGCTTCAACGCCATCTTCGAATTGACCAATGACCGCAGCGCGGGCGGACAGACGCGGCAAGTGGTGTTGGAATTGCCGAGCAACACGCACAAGCGTTTCGTGATTCCCGTCTTCGCTTCCGGGGGAAGGTATGCCTCCTGGTCCGCGCGTTTGCTCGATGAGCGGGGCAAAGTGCGGGCCGAAAAAATCAATCTGCGCGCCAAGGGTGATGTGACTTCTGACAGCATTTTGCTCGGCGCGCTGTCCCGCACCTTCAGCGGTCTGCCAACGCTGCCGGAGGTTCGCTCCAAGCAGCAGCGTTCCGATTTGCAACCCGCCGTGGCCCGGATGGAGTTGTCCTACTTTCCCGACAATCCCATCGCGCTGGAAGGACTCGACGCGTTGTATTTGAATTCGGAGAAGGCACCCGATTTGAAAATCAACCAGGTGAACGCGCTCGTCGCCTGGCTGCACGGCGGCGGTCATTTGATCGTCGGCGTGGAGCAACCCGCCGACATCAACGGCACTCCGTGGTTGCGCGCGCTGCTGCCGTGCGAGTTCACCGGCGTCTCGCAAGTGCGGATGGACGGCGAGTTTCAGCAATGGTTGCAAGTCAGCAAACTGGGGAAGGTGTCGCAACCCGCCGAAGTCGCGCCGACCAAGGCGGGCAACATTCGTCGCAATGCGCCCACGCCGCAGCCCGCCGTGAATTTGCCTGCCATCACGCCCGATGGCGACTTTGACCAGTCCGAAATTCCCGTGGCCACTGGTACGATGCGCGATGGCCGGGCGGTGGTCTCGGTGAAGGAAGTTCCGGTCGTGATCGAGGCCGAACGGGGTCGGGGAAAAATCACCGTGCTGGCCTTCAGTCCGGAGCGCAAACCGTTTCAGACCTGGAAGAATCGCGCGTGGTTCTGGGCGCGCGCGGTCAATGTCCCGCCCGCGATGTTCGAGACCGGCGATTTCAACCGCAACACCGGTTGGAGCATCGATGGCGTGTTTGGCGCGATGATCGACAGCAAACAGGTGCGCAAGCTGCCAGTGAGCGGTTTGCTTTTGTTGCTGGTGGTTTACCTCCTTGTCATCGGCCCGCTCGATCAATACTGGCTCAAGAAGCTTGGCCGCCAGATGCTCACCTGGGTGACGTTTCCGACGTACGTGGTTTTGTTTTCCCTGCTGATCTATTGGATCGGCTTTATGCTGCGCGCCGGCGAAACCGAATGGAACGAACTGCACGTCGTCGATGTGCTGCCGCGCGGCGAGCGCGCCGAATTACGCGGGCATACTTACGCCTCGGTCTATTCTCCGGCCAACGTGCGCTACAAGCTGGCGAGCGACAAGGCCACCACCTTTGCCACGCTGCGCGGCGAGTTTCAGGGCGCGTGGAGCGGCGGGCAAGACAGCAGCCGGGCGACGATTCAGCAGCGTGGCGATGGTTTCAGCGCGGATATATTTGTGCCGGTGTGGACGAGCCAGCTTTACGTGAATGACTGGTGGCAACCGTCCGCGCCGCCGCTTACCGCCAAAGTAAGCCGGATCGGGAGCGGCCACAAAGTCACCATTGAAAACAAATTGAACCGCCCGTTGAAGAGTTTGAAAATTGTGCTGGGCGGACGGGTCCATGACCTCGCGGATGTGGAGGGCGGCAAAACCTCGGAAACCACTCTCTTGGTCACCGGCGGCAAGACGTTGCGGGATTTCGTCGTGACCCAGGGCGGCAGTTTTCAGAACGTCATCGGCAGCCGCCGTCAGGCGCTCGGCGATGACCGTTCGGGCCGTCTCGAAGCCAGCCCGGTCAATGTCATGGCCGCCTGCTTTGCCGAGCAACTGAACAAGAACCTGGGCAACGTTAATAATTATCAAAGCCGCTGGGACCTGCCCGCCCGCTTCGACCTCACGCCTTTGGTGGAGCGCGGCGACGCCGTGGTGCTCGCGTGGGACGCCGGTCATTCGTTCATGTCCAGTCCGATCAATCAATTCACTCCGCGCCGCAGCAGCCGCGACACGCTCCTGCGCCTGGCGGTTCCCGTGACGAACAATTAATCGCGCAACGCTTATGGCCAACGATTCCGCTCCCCCGATTCCCGCCGTGCAGACCTACGGTTTGACGCGCACCTACGGCGCGATGACCGCGCTCAACGCGCTCGATCTCACCGTCAATCAAGGCGACCTCTTCGGTTTCATCGGCTCCAACGGCGCGGGCAAGACCACCACGCTCCGCATCCTTGCCACCTTTCTTGCGCCCTCGGCGGGCCGCGCGGAAGTGCTGGGCAATGATGTCGTGAGCGGAGCCGACGCGGTGCGCCACGTCATCGGTTACATGCCCGACTTCTTCGGCGTGTACAAGGACATGGAAGTGACCGAGTATCTGGATTTCTTCGGCGCGTGCTACAAAATCCCCACCAACCAGCGCGAGAAAACCGTGAGCGACGTGCTGGAACTGGTCGGCCTGAGCGAAAAGAAAGGCGCGCTCATCGGCGCGTTGTCCCGTGGCATGCAGCAACGCCTCGGTCTGGCGCGCGTGCTCATTCACGATCCGAAATTATTACTGCTCGACGAGCCGGCCAGCGGTCTTGACCCGCGCGCGCGCATCGAAATGATGGCCATTTTGCAGGAACTCCAGCGCCTCGGCAAAACCATCATCATCTCCTCGCACATTCTCAGCGAACTCCAGACGCTCTGCAATCGCGTCGCCATCATCGAAAAGGGCAAATTGATTTACAGCGGGCCGGTGCAGGGCGTGCGCGATCAAATGTCCACCGGCCGCATCTTCTGGGTCACCGTGGGCGGCGATTCCACGAAAGCCATTGAGCTACTCAAGGCCCGCGCCGAAGTGGCCGAGGTGGTTCCGGTCGATGGCCGGTTGAAGGTGCTGATGGCCAATCACGAGATCGATCCGAGTTTTATTCCCGACCTGCTCGTGCCCGCCGGCGTCAAGCTCAACGGCCTCCGCGAGGACGAGCTGGGCCTGGAGGAAGTCTTCCTACGCGTCACGCGCGGCGAGACGCAGTGATCAGTAATCAGTAAATCAGTAATCAGTAAATCAGTATTCAGTTTGTTTACGCGAGAGTTGGGACTGACGACTGATTCACTGACGACTGATTCACTGACTACTCCACATGAACGTCCTGCCCGTCATCGTCCGGGAACTGCGCGCGGGCGCGCGGCAACCGTTGAATTACTGGTCGCGCGTGCTCGGCGCGGGGGTGGTGATCGTCGTGTTCACGGTGATGATGCTCGGCCATCAAGGCAGCCCGGCGACGCTCGGGGCGAAACTGTTCACCAGTCTGCACACGGCGATCTTCGTCTCCATCTGGGTATTCGTGCCAGCCATGACGGCTGATTGCATCGCCCGCGAGAAACGCGAAGGGACGCTCGGCCTCTTGTTCCTGACGCCCTTGACGCCCACGGAGATCGTGGTGGGCAAGAGCTTCGTTCAAATGTTGCGCGCCCTGACGCTCTGGCTCTCCGCGCTGCCCGTCATGGCGATTCCGCTCCTGCTCGGCGGCGTGACCGGTCTGGATATTTACACCGCGTTCACGTTTGAATTTTGCGCGGTGTTGCTGGCTCTCTCCGCTGGCCTGCTGGCTTCCTCGCTGTCCAAAGTGTGGGGCCGGGCGGTGTTGACGGCGGAACTTCTCAGCCTGCTGTTAGCAGTGCTGTTCGGTGGGTTTCTCGTGCTGACTTGGGCTTTTCAAATCATTCCGCTTTTACCGGGTTTTCCGTGGCGACCGAATCCGTGGGGTGAGATTTTGTCATTCGACCGTTTCATGTCTGGGTCGATATTTCTTAGCACAGGCTCGGCGGAAACGAATTGGAGCCGTTTTGTCGCCAACATGCCGCCTGGCACCGGGCAAGTCTGGGTGATGGAGGTGGGGGAAACGCTGCTGTTCTGTGTTCTGATATTTTGGCTGACCGTCCGCTACTGCGCCCGTCAAGTGCAGCAAAGCTGGCAGGATGCACCCCTCTCTCCGCGCAAACTCTGGTGGTTCAAGAAACTCACGACGCCCCTCATTTTGCGCGCGCAGTCTCGCCGCCATTTGCGCCGATTGCTCGACCGCAATCCCATCGCCTGGTTGCACCAGTTTTCCTGGAGCGCACGGTTGACCAAGTGGGGCTGGTGTTTTGGATTCATCGCCGTCGAATGTGTGGCGGCCGCCCTCTGGGTAAGCCGCAGCGATACGATGTCGCTGTTGGACGCGCAAGTGTGGCTGGTGCTGGCCTTGGTGCTGGGCCTGACCTTCGTTGCCTCGGGAAGTTTCATGAAGGAAAAAGAAAACGGAGTATTGGAACTATTGCTGGTATCCCCTTTGCCACTGAGGCAACTCATCTTCGGCCGCGTCGTGGGAATGTGGCGACAATTTCTTCCCGCCGCGTTGGTGATCGTGGTGGCTTCCTTGGTTATCAATTCGTGGCCCGGCTCCGGGCATTCGTCACAAAACCTCGCCTTGAAGCGTTGGTTTGCGGTGCAAACCCTCACCTTTTCGCGCGCCAGGCCGGGAACAGTAATAGCGCCAATTCCCTGGGTGCTCCTTAATCCGCCGCACCCCTTTGCCGTGACTGGCCCGGTTAGCGTCGTAGCATTCGCCACTTTGCCGTTTATCGGACTCTATTTCTCGCTGCGGCTGAAACGCCTGCTGGTGGCGTGGCTGCTCACCTGGATCATGGGTGGCTTGCTCCCGCTGGCATTTGGCTATTCGCTGGTTGGCTTGATCCACGGTTACAATTCACCAGGGTTTGACGCCATCATGATTTGCTTGTGTCAAATCGCCTTCGCCTCGCTCGCGTGTTTTCTTCTGCGTCACAGCCTTTCCCGGCGAATCTATCCGTTTGCTTGAACGATGAAATCCCGCCGCCGCTGAACTCTAAACTCTAAACCTTAAACTCCGCCCACCCCATGACCTTTCTGCCCATCGTCGAACGCGAACTGCGCGTGGCCTCGCGCCGCAAGAGCACCTACCGGACGCGGCTCGGCTCGGCGCTGGTGGCGATCTTGCTCACGAGCTGGATGCTGCTGACCATGGGTTCGTTTGGCGGATCGCCGGGAACGATGAGCAAATCCATCTTCGGCACGCTCACCACGCTGGCCTTCGTCTATTGCCTGCTCGCGGGCTTGCGCAACACCGCCGACTGCCTCAGCGAAGAAAAGCGCGAAGGCACGCTCGGTCTGCTGTTTCTCACCGACTTGAAAGGTTACGACGTGGTGCTCGGCAAACTCATCGCCACGTCGCTGAACTCCTTCTACGGTTTGCTTGCGATCTTTCCCGTCCTGGCGATTCCGCTGTTGCTCGGCGGCATTACCGCCAGCCAGTTCTGGCTGACCGCGCTCTGCCTGACGAACACGCTGTTCTTCTCGCTCGCGGCGGGAATGTTCATTTCTGCCATCAGCCGTCACGAACGCCGGGCGATGAGCGGCACGTTTCTGGTCATTTTATTTTTCACCGCCGGAATGCCGCTGCTCCGCGCTTTTGTTGAGGAGTACGTGCTGGCACCGAATGCGGGCCAGGCTGCGCATTGGCTCTACTGGTTCAGCCCTAGTTACGCCTTTGGTTTGACCTACGGTTTGGCGCTCACCCCCGCCTTGCGTTCGGAGTTCTGGTATTCGATCCTGACGACGCACCTGGTCAGTTGGGCGCTTTTGGTGGCGGGCAGTTATCTGTTGCCGCGAGCGTGGCAGGACAAACCGATCACCGCCAAAGCGAGCCGCTGGCGGGAGAATTGGATTCGCTGGAATTACGGCAAAGCCGAACGACGCGCGGCCTTTCGGCAACGATTGCTCAATGCGAATCCCTACTTGTGGCTCGCGGCCCGTGACCGCCTCAAGCCCGCCTACCTCTGGGCGTTTCTCATCGTGGTCGCCAGCGTTTGGGTGTGGGTTTGTCGTGGAGAGAGCTGGTCGGAGGCGGTAGTGGGTTGGACGGTCCCGACCATCTTACTGCTGCACACCTCGATGAAAATCTGGTTCGCTTCCGAAGCCGGCCAACAATTGGGCACCGACCGCCACAGCGGCGCGTTGGAACTGGTGCTGTCCACGCCGTTGAGTGTGGATGAGATTTTGCGCGGCCAATGGCTGGCCCTGCGACGTCTCTTCATCTGGCCGCTGCTGGTGGTGCTGCTGGTCGACCTGCTTCTTCTGGCGTACACGTTCGTGTCCAAAACGAATATTACCGAACGGTCGTTCGCGTTCACGATTCTGGCAGGCGCGGCCATGTTCGTCGCTGACATTGTCGCGCTCGGCTGGGTCGGCATGTGGCTCGGCTTGTCTGCCAAGCAGACCAATCGCGCCATCGGCGGGGCGATCTCCCGGATCATGCTTTTGCCGTGGCTGATTTATATCGGAGCGGTGATGCTCATGGGGATAAGTCGCATGGCCATTGGGTTCAATCCCGGCTATGGATTCTTCCTGGGACTTTGGTTTGGCATCGGGATCGTGATCGACCTTGTCTTCCTAAACTGGGCCAGAAACAATTTGCGCCAACACTTCCGCGAAGTGGTGACGCAGCGGTTTGATTCCAAACCCGGGCGATCTTGGTGGAAACTCTCCTCGCCAAAATCAAATCCGAAGTTACCGCCCGTCATCTCGCCTTAGCTCGCAAATTCGCCACGGATGGAACACGGACAGGATCAGCGGTTGGTTTGAGTGGCAGGTGTTGGATCAAACTCACCAATCGGCAAGTTCCATACGGATTAGCCCCGTGCCCGGCGGGTCGGTCACCCGTGTTTCGTCCGTGTTCCATCCGTGGCGAATTTGCGAGCTAAGGCGAGATGACGGGCGGTAACTTCGGATTTGATTTTGGCGAGGAGAGTTTCCACCA
>JBKJSC010000140.1:0-7441 GCA_046593035.1 Limisphaerales bacterium
GCGCGTGCGAAGGCGATGGCCGATGAGCAGGCCAAAGCGAAGAAAGCCGCCGAAGCGAAGGCGAAATCTGATGCGAAGCCCAAGGTGGACACCAAGGCAAATGACGATGCCAAAAAAGCGGCCGCCGCTGCCGAAGCGAATGCCATGGCGGCGGAAAAAGCTCGTGCGAAAGCCGTGGCCGATCAACAGGCCAAAGCGCAGAAGGAAGCCGAGGCCAAGGAGAAGGCGGCGGCGGAAGCCAGCCGCAAAGCGGTTGTCGAAGCCAAGGCGAATCAGGCGGCGGATGCCAAGCAAGCGGAAGCCGCCCGGAAGGCCGAAGAAGCCCGTCTCAAGCAGGAAGCCATCGCGCGCGGCAAGGCGTACGAGAAGGAGCAAAAGGCAAAGCAGGCGGCAAAAACTGAAGTGAAGCCGGTGGTTAAGCCCGAAGTCAAAGTCAAACCGGAGCCGAAGCCCGAAGTGAAACCAGAAGTCAAAGTTAAACCGGAGCCGAAGCCCAAACCGGAGCCGAAGCCCAAAGCGGAACCGAAGCCCAAAGCGGAACCGAAACCGACGCCGGAAGTGAAGGCCAAGCCGGAACCGAAGGTGAAATCGACCAGCAAGACCAAGACACCTGCGGAAGTGACCAAGCCGACCGGGCCGAAGACGAAGGAACAACAATTGAAAGATTTGCTGGAGATGTACAAGGCCGACAAGATTTCGCCGCGCGAATATCACGAACGCCGCGCGAAGATCCTGTTTGAACAGTAATTCGGTTTGCCCTTCCACCCGCCGGGTCTTCGGATCCGGCGGTTTTTTGTTTTCAACTTTGCACTTTGACGCCGCTTTGGCAGACTGTCGCCGATGCATCATTTCAAATACGTCGGAAAGAAATTGTTCTGCGAACGGGTGTCCGTGGAGTCCCTGGCGAAGCGCCACGGCACGCCGCTATATGTCTATTCTCAGACCACGCTGGCCGATCATTTTCAGAAGCTCGACCACGCCCTCGCGCCGCTGGATCACTTGATTTGTTTCGCCATGAAGGCGAATTCCAACGCCGCCGTGATGCGGACGCTGGGCAATCTGGGGAGTGGTTTCGATGTCGTGAGCGAGGGGGAATTACGCCGGGTGATCGCGGCGGGCGGTGATCCGCGCCAATGCGTGTTCGCCGGCGTGGGCAAGACGGAGCGCGAAATCGAGTATGCGTTGCGCCAGGGCATTTATTGTTTCAACGCGGAGAGCGAGCCGGAGCTGGCGCGGATCAATCGCGTGGCTGTGCGGCTCAAAAAAATAGCACCCGTGGCAGTGCGGGTGAACCCGAACGTGGACGCTGGCACGCACGCCAAAATCACCACGGGGACGTACGCCAACAAATTTGGCATCGCCTTCGAGGAAGTGGAGGGTGTTTATGCCCGCGCCGCGAAGTTAAAAAACCTCCGGTTGCGCGGCCTGCAAATGCACATCGGCTCGCAGCTCACCGAGGTGAAGCCGTTCGAGCTGGCCGTGCGCAAGGTGCTGCCGCTCGTGGCGAAACTTTCGGCACGCCATAATTTTGAATTCTTCAGCATTGGCGGCGGCCTGGGCATCGTCTATGACCCCGCGCTGGCCAGCGGCGCGGCAAACTGGTGGCAATCAGCCCGGGCGAAAAACATCCTTACACCGGCGCGTTACGCCGCGACCTTGGTGCCGTTGCTGGCACCGCTCGACCTGCGGATCTTGATCGAGCCGGGGCGCTTCATCGTGGGCAATGCCGGTATTTTAGTGACGCGCGTTGAGTACGTGAAGCGCACCGGCAAAAAGAACTTTGTGATCGTGGACGCGGCGATGAATGATTTGATCCGGCCCGCGTTTTACGACTCGTATCACGAAATCGTCCCGCTGCGGCGCAAGGGCGGCGCGACGGTGTCATCCGACGTGGTCGGGCCGATTTGTGAGTCGGGCGATTATTTTTGCAAAGACCGGCCGCTGCCGAAAGTGGGGGAAGGGGATCATCTGGCGTTGTTGAGCGCCGGGGCGTACGGCTTCGTGATGGCGTCGAACTACAACACGCGGTCGCTGGCGGCCGAGGTGTTGGTGCATGGCAACAAGTCCGCGCTGGTGCGGGAACGCCAGCCGGTGGACAAGATTTGGGAAGGTGAAAAGCTGCCGGCGTGGCTCGCGTGAATTGACCAGCAAGAGCTGGCACTCATCAACGCGCCGGTTGCATCCGCGCAAAAATGCGGTTGGCTTCTTCCAGCGTTTCCTTGGAGCCGATGTCGTACCACAGGCCGGGCACCGTCCAGGTGAAGACGGGGAGGCGCGGATAGAGCCATTGGATGAGGCGACCCGGTTGGTCGGGGTTGTTGCCTTCAGCGATGTACTGGTGAATCAACGGCAGCGTGGACCGGGGATAAAAATAGAGCGCAATGCCGATGAGCGTGGAGGCGGGTTGCGGCGGCTTCTCCACGAAGCTCGTGATCTGGCCTCCGGCATTCACGCTGACCACACCGTATTTCTTCGCCTGCTCCAGGCTGCCGACATCATAGAGTCCGAGCACCGGCGTGTTTTTTTCCCGGCAGAGATCGCCGAACGCCTTCACGCTTTGGCTGAATAAATTGTCCCCCGCCACGACGATCAAGTCGTCGTCCACTTTTTCACGCTGCAAGACAAGATGCAGATCGCCAATCGCCCCGAGTTTGTTGGTGTCGTCGGTGGAACCGTCGTTGATGATGGTGAAATTGAGTTGGGCGCGCACGCCGTAGTCGTCGGCCCACGTTTGAAATTGCCCGGCGAACTTGGCGTTGGTAACGACGTAGACCCGGTCGATGCCGCCGATCGGCGCGAGGTTGTCCAACACGTATTCGATCATCGGCTTGCCAGCGACGGGCAGCAGCGGCTTGGGCTGGGTGAGGGTGAGCGGGTAGAGGCGCGTGGCGTAGCCGGCGGCGAGGATCAATACTTTCATGCGGGATCAATTTTCATTTTCAAACAGGCTGGGCGCGATCTGGCGCGCCAACGCACGGGAGCGGGAGAGGATTTCCGCGCTGGAATCGCAGCGCACCGCGAACTCCGCCAGCTCCCGTGCCTCGGTCATTTTCAAACGGCGGATCAAATACTTGACGCCCGGCACCAGCGGCGCGGCGGCGCTCAATTCATCCACGCCCAGGCCGAGCAGCAGCGGCACGAGCGTCGGGTCGCCAGCCATTTCGCCGCAGACGCCGACCCAGCGTCCGTGTTGATGCGCGGCGTCCACGGTCATCTTGATGAGCCGGAGAATTGCCGGATGGGTCGGCTCGTACAGGTGCGCGACGCGTTCGTTCAAGCGGTCTACCGCGAGCGTGTATTGGATCAAGTCGTTCGTGCCGATGCTGAAAAACTGCGCCTGTTTGGCGAGATCGCCCGCGACAATCACGGCGGAAGGGATTTCAATCATCGCGCCGATTTCCATCGTGTCGTCGAACGCGAGGTTCTCCGCACGCAACGCCGCCTGGCACTCGGCGACGAGCGCATTGGCCTGGTTCAACTCGTCCAGACCCGAAATCATCGGATACATCAGCTTGACGTTGCCCTCAGCGCTGGCGCGCAGGATGGCGCGGAGCTGGCACCGAAACAGCGTGCGCTCCTGAAGACAATAACGAATGGCGCGCCAGCCGAGAAACGGGTTCAACTCCGTGCGTGTTTCCAGGTCGGCGTGTCCCTTGTCGCCGCCTAAATCCAGTGTACGAATGATGACCGGCTGTGGCTTCAACGCCGCCGCCGCTTGGCGATAGGCCTGGTATTGTTCCTCCTCCGTGGGCGGAGTGTCGCGGTTGATGAACAGATATTCCGTGCGGAAGAGACCGACGCCTTCCGCGCCGTTGGCTTGCACGGCGGCCGTGTCATTGGGCTGTTCAATGTTGGCGGAAAGGATGATGCGCACGCCGTCCAGCGTGATGGCCGGCTGGTCGCGTAGCGCGCGCAGCTTGTCGTCCAAGTCCACCTGTTTGCGGATGAGCTGGCCATACTCGAACAACGTTTGATCGGTGGGGCCGACGATGAGGCTGCCATTGAAACCATCCAGCAAAACGTATTGGCCGGTGTGAAGTTGCTGGCAGGCATTTTTCAGGCCGACGATGGCGGGGATTTGCAGCGAACGCGCCATGATGGCGGTGTGCGACGTCTTGCTGCCGACGTCCGTGGCGAAGCCCAGCACCAGTCTCCGGTCGAACTGCGCCGTGATGGACGGACTGAGATCGTGGCCGATGATGATGCACGGCTCGGTGAGTTTCTGGAGGTCCACCTGATCATCGCGGCCCAGCAGGTTGTTCAAAATGCGGGTCGCGACATCGCGCATATCGGCGGCGCGTTCACGCAGATAATCATCCTCAATGGCGGCCAGGGTGTCCGCGAATTTTTCCGCGACCACGTGAAACGCATATTCCACGTTCACCTTGTGCTGGTAAATGTAGCGGTTGACTCCGTCGATGAGCGTGGGGTCTTCCAGCACCAGCAGGTGCGCGTCGAAAATGGCGGCGTCCTCCGCGCCCAGGCCTTCGCTCACTTTGCGCTGCACTTCGAGAATTTGCTGGCGCGTCTGCACCATCGCCTGCTCCAGCCGACGGACATGGCTGGGCAAATCCGCTTCCGCAGGTTCGTAGTGGGGGATGGAGTGCTCGTGCGCCGGCTCGATGACGAGAATTTTCCCCTGGCAAACTCCGGGCGAAACCGGAATGCCACGAAACACCCGTTCTCCCGCCTGCTCAGACTCTGGCATGGACGAGCATTATCCAGATTTGATTTTTTGAAAAGCAATTCTTGGCCGGGTGTCTTGCGTGCGAGGGCAGGGGACACGTCATGCATTCCGTGCCGTTCCTTTGGTAATTCGCCTGCTGCGATCCCGTCCGGCGTTCCATTACAAGTCCGTCGGTGATTTTTCCGAGGTCGGTTTGGATCTGGCGCGGTCTTTTTTCAACTGCACGCTGATCTCGCCGTTGTTTTCCAACAGCGCGTAATGCACTTCCTCCACGCTGGCGCAGCCGGCGGCCCGTAGCGCGGCATTGAGTTCGTGGTGCGTCAACTGTTCGCGCTCCATCACGTCGGTGAACAGTTTGCCGTTGTGGATCAACACTTCCGGCCGCCCTTCAACGAGCGCCTCCAGCTGTTTGTTTTTGAATGTGGCTCGCCCGACGGTGTAATTCAAAATCACCAGCGTCATGGCGGAAATCAATCCGCCGAGCACCGAGTTATCGCCGCCGTTCATGGCGTTTTGCACCGCGTTGCTCAACACCAGCAACAGGACGAGGTCAAACGGCGCGAGCTGGCCCACCTGCCGCTTGCCGGTGATGCGCAGCAGAACGATCAGAAAAAAATAGACGATGGTTGCGCGCAGGATCAACTCCCACCATTCAACGCCGAGTTTCCACATTCCGAAAACGCTACGTGAATCGTGAAGAATATCGAGGGAAAACTCGTTCCGCACTTGACCCGCAAGGCGGTTCACTGGCACGAAGGACGGACATGGATTGGACAACGACAAATCTGGACGAACTGCTTGCGCAAATCTGGCAGGCGCTGGTGAAGGGTAGCACGGAGGAGGGGAATCCGCTGCGCATGCCCGCGTTTGGAACCGCGAGCGATCACGAAATCTCCGTGCGCACTGTGGTGCTCCGGGAGGTTCACGCGGCCAGCCGGGAGTTGGTCTGCCACGCCGATTCCCGCTCGCGGAAGATTTGGGAGATTCGGAAAAACCCACAAGTTAGCTGGCTGTTCTACCATCCGGACGAGCGAATCCAAATTCGCGCTGGCGGTGTCGCGCTAGTTCACCAGAACAACCCCGTCGCCCGCGCTGCCTGGCAGTGCACCCCATTTGCCAACCGCCTCAACTATTGCGCCGATCTCGCGCCCGGCACGCGCCTTGCCGAACCTGACACCAGCCTGCCCGCGCGGTGGAAAAGCCGACTGCCGACGCTGGAAGAAACAGAAATCGGCTGGCCGAATTTCGCGGTGATCGTGACCACGATAGATCATCTCGAATGGCTGCACCTGCGGCCCGATGGCCATCGGCGCGCCGGGTTCACTTGGATGGAGAACCGCTTCGCGGGCCACTGGCTGGTGCCCTGACCGCGTCGGTGGCATGGATAAAATCCGCCTTTAATGTTTCCTGTGATTGCGTACCTTTCGCCCATGATTCGGACGGGACAATTTCGCACCCGCGCGCCGTGGGCACGAATGGGATTGATGATTCACTTCATCGTCGCCGGGGTCATGCTTGCATTTGGCGCGGGCCTTCCGGCCCAGGAACCGGGCACCAAATTGTGGGAGTTTCTCACCGGTACGCTCGTGCAGTCCTCGCCTGCCATCGGTGCCGACGGCACCATCTACGTCGGTTCGGACGGTGGAAAACTGTATGCACTCACGCCCGCCGGCGCGACGAAATGGGAGTTCACAGCCGGTGCCAACATCATCTCCTCACCCGCCATCGGCGCGGACGGCGTGATTTATTTTGGCTCGGTGGATCGCCAGCTCTACGCCGTCAATCCGGATGGTTCGGAACGCTGGCACGTCCAGCCCGGCAGCGGCATCGTTTCCTCGCCGGTGATCGGGGCGGACGGCACGATCTACGTCGGCTCGGCCTTCAACAAATTTCACGCGATCAATTCCGACGGTCTCAAGTTGTGGGACTTCGAGACTGGCGGCAATTTGATTTCCTCTCCCGCGCTGGGCGCGGACGGCACGATCTATTTCGGCTCGTGGGACAACCAGCTTTACGCCCTCGCGCCCGACGGCACCAAGAAATGGGCCTTTGCCGCCGCCGACCGCATCAGCTCGTCGCCCGCGATTGGCGCGGACGGCACGATCTATTTCGGCTCGCTCGACAGCAACGTTTATGCGGTGAACCCGGACGGCACCAAGAAATGGGCCTTTGCCACGGGGGCGGCGGTGCGCTCCTCGCCCGTCATCGGCACGGACGGCACAATCTACATCGGGTCCGACGACCACAAGCTCTATGCGCTCCATCCCGACGGCAAAAAGAAATGGGAGTTCACCACCGGTCATTGGATTCGCTCCTCGGCGGCGGTCACGGCCACTGGCACAATTTACATCGGCTCGTACGACAACAAATTTTATGCGCTCGACTCAACGGGCGCGAAGCAATGGGAGTTTGCGACCGGCGCGTATATATCCTCCTGCCCGGCGATCGGTGCGGACGGCGCGATTTATTTTGGTAGCTGGGATAGGACGATCTATGCGCTAAAAGGTAGCGGCGTTTTGGCCGCGAGTCCGTGGCCCATGTTCCGTCGCAACGCGCAACATGCCGCCGTCGCGGGCGGGCCAACAAATTCAACTGTCGGCGTCGTTAAAACTATCGTGCCGCCGGGACAAAAACTTGGTTCGGTGAAAATGTCCGACCTGCCGCCCGGCGCGAAGATCGAAGGCACAACCAAAGCACAGACCGACAAAACCAAACCGACCGTCGCCATCGTTTCGCCGTTCGAGCTGGCGCGGT
>JBKJSC010000174.1:0-18029 GCA_046593035.1 Limisphaerales bacterium
GCCGCGCCAGCGCCCGGCGCGATCGTGGGTGAATTGACTGCCGCCCAGGTCGGCCGGCAAATGCTTTCCGGCGGCGGCAACGCGGTGGACGCCATCGTTGCCGCCGCGCTCGCGGCCGCCGTGGTTTCCCCGCACAACTGCGGCATCGGCGGCTACGGCGGACACCTGGTCGTCGCGCTGGCGCGCGGAAAAAAGGTCGCGAGCATCGACTTCAACACGGCCGCGCCGGCGGCGGCGCGGGCGGACATGTTTCCGCTCGACGAGCGAGGCGCGGTGCGCGGACAGATCAATGGCCTCGGCTGGCTGGCGTCCGCCGTTCCCGGCACGCTCGCAGGGTTGCAACTGGCGCTGGATCACTACGGCACGAAGTCATTTCGGGAATGTGTGGCCCCGGCCATTAAGCTGGCCAAGGACGGTTTTCCCGTCACGCCCGGCATCGCCGCCGCCACGCGCAGCACCGCCGCCCTGCTCCGCCAAGACCCCGGCTCGGCGCGCTTGCTGCTGCCGGAAGGCGAACCGTTGAAGGAAGGGAGTTGGTTCCGCAATCCCGACCTCGCCGCGCTGCTGGAAACTTTGGCGGCGCAGAATTCCGTGGAGGCGTTCTACCGCGGCGACATTGCCCGGCACATCGCCGCGGCGTTTCAAAAAAACGGCGGGCTGGTCACCGCCGCGGACCTGGCGGTCTATCGCGCGCGCGAGGTGCGGCCCCTCGAACTGACGTGGCGCGGCTTCAGCATCCGCACCGCGCCTTTGACCGCCGGCGGCCTCACCGTGCTGCAAGCGCTGACTACAATGAAGGCGATGCAGTGGGAAAAAATGTTGGCGGGACCGGACCGGATTTTGGCACGAGTCGAAGCACTGCGCGCCGCGTGGCACGACCGGCTCACCCTGCTCGGCGATCCGGAGCAGGCGCGGGTACCGGTGACCAGATTGCTTTCCAATGATTATGCCCGTGAAAACGCCCGGCGCATTCAAGCAGCCGTCAAAGTCCGGCGGCCACTGGTGTGGCTGACCGAGTCACGACCCCACGAAGGCACAGTCAATTTAAGCTGCGTGGATGCGCGCGGAAACATGGCCGCGTTGACGCTGACGCACGGCAACGCGTTTGGCGCGCGTGTCACCGTGGAGGGACTGGGATTGACGCTCGGCCACGGCATGTCGCGGTTTGACCCGCGCCCCGGTCATCCGAACGCCCCCGGCCCCGGCAAACGACCGTTGCACAACATGTGCCCGACCGTGGTGCTGCGCGACGGCCAACCGCTGCTCGCCCTCGGCGGCGCGGGTGGACGAAAAATCCCCAACGCCATTTTTAACGTGCTCGTCCATTACGTCGGACTCGGCGCCACGATGGAAGCGGCCGTGACCGCACCGCGTGTGCATACGGAAGGCAACCTGGATTTGACGCTGGAACGGACGTGGCCGGAGACAGAATCGGAGTTTCTCAAAACTGCGGGTTACCCTATTCAGCAGGGGGCTTGCGCCGTGGCGAGCGCGGTTTCGTATGAACCCAAGACCGGCGCGTGCCAGGCGTTGTCGCGGTGAACCCGACCCGATGCCGCCGCCCGGGCGACCTTCGAGTAAAGGTGCCGGTGCCAATTCCCTTCGCCAATGCCCGGCGGCAACTTGTGAGTAGTGGCAACTTCGGGCGCCAGCGCCGCCCCCTCATGAGCGAGCAGCCGATACTCCTGGATTTGAAACGATACCTCCTGCCCATCGGCGAGGCGGTATTGGGCGTATTCGTAATTCAGCGAGGAGTTTTTTGCCCCCAATGTGGACACACCGTTCCTGATGCGGACTGCGTGGACGATTTGGAATTTGGAACACTCAAGGGGAGTGGACCGAAAGCCCCCTATAAAGACGCATTTTTAGGCAATCAGTATCAGATTACAGTATCAGATTTGGTTTTTCGATTTTTGCGTTAACGCCTCCACCCTCCCCGCCTGAAAATGACTCCAAATTGCAGGCAAATCTGGGGTCAACAGGCTCGACCACTTGAATTTGCCCCACCCGTCATCCGCTCCCATATCCAACGCAACACCGGCTTGGAACGCGGCTGGACAATCGGGGTGGCGAGGAATATGGCCGCAGAAAGGTCGTGAACACCGCATAGCCCACATGCACTTCCGTTATGTTTTTGACCTTGACGAGTGGAACGGCAGGGATAGTTTGCACTCTTGAAGGCGAGGCATTTCAAATTGCTGACTTTCTTCGTGGTGAATCTGTGTTTCGTTGGCGGTTGTGAAGTGACCCTGCGTTTATGTTAAGAGCCAGTCTGAAAATTCTGCGGGGTGCTGTTTTTTGGGAAAAGGTTGGTTGGCGAGGCGGGACGAGGGAGAATACCCTTCTTGGGTCTTCGACCGAGGAGCAACGAAGCCAGACGGCCTTTTACACCGAAACCCTCCGGGCGGCGGGTCTTTCGGCTTTGGCCGGTGTTGACTAGGTCGGCATCCCGCACGCGCGGGACGGGGATGCTCTGCTGGCCAGTCCGGCTCGGACCGCCGCGTTGGCCAAATCCAAAACCCCTCGCCGCAGCGCCCCGCACAATTTTCAGACAGACTTGCTAAGATATTTCGGTTTGCGTTCTGCGGCGGTGGCCCTACAACTATCCGCCCTTCGGGTGGAAAATTTGCAGGCCGGATGGTGGACGGATGATTTGAGAAACAGTGAAAGCAAAAATTACAGAGTTGCCGGACCTCGCGCCGGCCAGCCGGAGCCGGAAGACTTCCGGCGCGGAAACCCAAAAATGGTTCGAGTCACTCGAACACATGCTGGAGTCCGCGCCGCAAAGCAAGGACGCCGAGCAGGCGGCTTTGCTGCTCCAGGGCGTGGTGAAACGCCTCCGCCAGTCGGAACTCAATCCGGCGCGGCCCGTGAGCACGCCGTATGTCAACACCATCCCCGTGGAGCAACAGCCGGCCTATCCGGGCGACTGGCAGACCGAGGTTCGGATTAAGAGCTACATCCGCTGGAACGCGATGGCGATGGTCGTCAACGCCAATCGTGACCACAGCGGTCTCGGCGGGCACATCTCCACCTTCGCCTCGTCGGCCACGCTTTACGAAGTGGGCTACAATCATTTCTTTCGCGGTGGCGACGGCGACCGTCCGGCGGACATGATTTATTTTCAAGGCCACGCCACGCCGGGAAATTATGCGCGCGCCTTTTTGGAACGCCGGCTGGACGAACGGCACCTCCACAACTTTCGCCAGGAACTCGCCGAGGGCGGCGGGCTTTCTTCCTATCCGCATCCGTACTTGATGCCGGACTTCTGGCAGTTTCCCACCGTGTCGATGGGGCTGGGGCCGTTGTCGTCAATTTATCAGGCGCGCTTCAACCGTTACTTGAAGGCGCGCGGTTTGGTGAAATGGGAGCAGGAACCGAAAGTCTGGTGTTTCGTCGGCGACGGAGAATCGGACGAACCGGAAACGCTCGGCTCGCTCACGCTGGCCTCGCGCGAAAATCTCGACAACCTCGTCTGGGTGGTAAACTGCAATCTGCAACGGCTCGACGGCCCGGTGCGCGGCAATGGCAAGATTATTCAGGAATTGGAGAGCGCGTTTCGCGGCGCGGGTTGGAACGTCATCAAGGTCATTTGGGGTTCGGACTGGGACGAGTTGTTCGCCGCCGACACCAAGGGACTTTTGCTCAAGCGGCTGGAAGAAATGGTGGACGGTGAGTTTCAGAAATACGCCGTCGAGCCGGGCAGCTACGTGCGGAAGAATCTCTTTGGCGGTCATCCGGAATTGCGCGCGATGGTCAACCACCTCACCGACGAGCAACTCCGCAAGATGATGCGCGGTGGTCACGACACCCGCAAAGTGTACGCCGCCTACAAAGCGGCGACGGAACACCAGGGCCAGCCGACGGTCATCTTGGCGAAAACCATCAAAGGCTACGGCTTGGGCGAAGCGGGCGAAGGACGCAATGTTTCGCACCAGCAAAAGAAATTAAACGAGAAGGAACTGCGCGAGTTCCGCCGCCGGTTCGGCATTCCATTGAGCGACGATGAAGTGGTGGAAACGCCTTTCTACCGTCCGCCGCTGGAGAGTCCGGAGACGCAATATCTGCTCGCCCGCCGGAAAGAACTCGGAGGGTTTCTCCCGAAGCGCGAAGTCAAGGCGGCGGCGCTGGCGATTCCCCCATTGAGCGAGTTCGCTGAATTTCTCAAAGGCTCCGGGCGCATGGAGGCTTCCACGACGATGGCGTTTGTGCGGCTGTTGAGTCATCTGCTGCGGAACAAGGAAATTGGCCGGCGCATCGTCCCGATCATTCCCGACGAAGCGCGCACGTTCGGCATGGACGCGCTCTTCCGCGAGATCGGCATCTACGCGCCGAAAGGCCAACTCTACGAACCCGTGGACAGCAAATCGCTGCTCTACTACAAGGAAACCAAGGACGGACAGATTCTTGAGGAAGGCATCACCGAAGCCGGTTCGATGTCTTCGTTCATCGCCGCCGGCACGGCTTACGCGAGCCACGCGGTACAGATGATCCCGTTTTACATTTACTATTCGATGTTCGGTTTCCAGCGCGTCGGCGACCAGATGTGGCTGGCTGGCGACATCAAGGCCAAGGGCTTTCTCCTTGGCGCGACGGCGGGCCGCACCACCCTGAACGGCGAAGGGCTGCAACACGAGGACGGCCACAGCCTGCTGCTCGCGAGCACCATTCCCAACCTGCTCACGTACGATCCGGCCTTCGCGTTTGAAATCGCCGTGATCATCCAGGACGGAATGCGGCGGATGTATCAAGACGGCGAGGATGTTTTTTATTATCTCACCCTGCACAACGAGAATTATCCCATGCCGCCCATGCCCGCCGGCGTGGAGGAGGGCATTCTCAAGGGGCTGTACAAATTCAAGGCCGGCCCGGCGGATAAAAAGCACCAGGCGCAAATCCTCGGCAGCGGGCCGATCATTCGTTCGGCGCTGCGCGCGCAGGAAATTCTGGCCGAGCATTACGACGTTTCGGCGGATGTCTGGAGCGCGACCAACTACAAGCAACTCCGCGCCGAAGCGCTGCGCTGCCAGCGTTGGAACATGCTTCATCCCACGGCCGCACCGCAGAAATCCTACGTGGAAACCGCGCTGGCCAACCAGCCCGGTGTATTCGTGGCGGTTTCCGATTTCATGAAAATCGTGCCTGACCAGATCGCGCCGTGGATTCCCGGCGGTTTGACGACCCTCGGCACGGACGGTTTTGGCCGCAGCGACACGCGCGAAAATTTGCGCCGCTTTTTTGAAGTGGACGCTGAATTAACCGTGATTGCCACGCTGTATGCGCTGAGTCAGAAGGATGAAGTGAAACGGGAAACGGTCGCGCAAGCCATCAAGGACTTGGACGTGGATCCGGAAAAAGTGTTCCCGTTTTGCGTTTGATCGGTGGATGGAACGACCGCGAATTTGTGAGCGATAGAATTTTATGGACGTAAAACTTCCGAAGCTGGGCGAAGGCGCTGAATCAGGCACGGTGGTCAGCCTGTTCGTCAAAGAAGGCGATCAAGTCGCCCAAGGCCAGACCATTCTGGAACTGGAAAATGAAAAAGCCGTCGCGCCGATTCCGGCGCCGGTGGCCGGCACGGTAAAAAATGTTCGCGTCAAAGAGGGCGACAAGCTGGCGGTGGGCCAGGTGATTCTCTCGATTACTGAAAACGGGACGAGCGCCGCGAAACTAGGTGTTCAGGCGGAAATAAAACCGACGATCTTCGCACCTGCGCCAGCGCCCGCATCCGTGGTCACCCCGATGGTGATGCTTGATCCGATGCCGACGGATGGAAAACCCGGAGTGGTTCCGGCCGCCGCGCCGTCCGTGCGCAAAGCGGCGCGCGAGTTGGGCATTGATCTGTCGCGCGTGCGCGGCAGCGAACGTGGCGGTCGTGTGGTCATGGCCGATTTGCGCGCTCATATTCAACGACTGGAAATGCTGGCGGCGGCTGCGCAAGCCGCACCGAAAACCGCCGTGAAGCCTGCGTCGGAGCCGGTTGATTTCGCGCGTTGGGGTGCGGTAACGCGCAAGCCGATGTCTTCGCTCCGAAAGGTCATCAGCCAGCGGATGGCCGAAAACTGGACGACCATCCCGCACGTCACGCAATTCGACGAGGCGGACATCACGGCCCTGTTGGAAGTACGCAAGAAGTTTGATGCCGCCTACAAAGCCAGCGGCGCGCACCTGACGTTGACGGTCTTTGTTTTGAAAGTCCTCGCGGCAGCGTTGAAACGTCATCCGATCTTCAACGCCAGTCTTGATGAAGCCACCAACGAGATCGTGTTCAAGGATTATTTTCACCTCGGCATTGCCGTGGATACCGACGCTGGTTTGCTGGTGCCGGTCATTCGCGATGTGGATCAGAAGAGCTGCTTGCAACTTTCCAAGGAGCTGAGCGATCTCGCGGCGAAGGCGCGCGCGCGCAAGGTTTCGCTGGAGGAATTGAAAGGCGGCAGCTTCACCATCTCCAATCAGGGCGGCATTGGCGGCGGTCATTTCACGCCCATCGTGAACAAACCGGAAGTGGCCATCCTCGGCCTCGGCAAGGGCGCGTGGAAAGCCGTCGTGAAGGACAAGCAAATCGTGCCGCGTATGATGCTGCCGCTGGCGCTTTCGTATGATCACCGTTTGATCGACGGCGGCGCGGCGGCGCGCTTCATCGTGGAAGTCGTGCAAGCGTTGGAACAGTTTCCGGAAGCGGACGTGCAGCTTTAATTCTTCGGCCAGCGCGCCGGACAGTCGCGCTGGAACGAAGCCAAACCAATTAGAAAATTCATGGAGCCAATCAAAACAGAAATCGTCGTCGTGGGTGGCGGGCCGGGCGGATACGCCGCCGCGTTTTACGCCGCTGACAAGGGCAAAAAGGTCATCCTGGTCGAACAGGACAAACGGCTGGGCGGGGTTTGCCTGAATCGCGGTTGCATTCCCTCGAAGGCGTTGTTGAACGCCACGCACCTCGTCACCGAGGCCCGGGAATCGGAGCAGCGTGGCATCAGTTTCGCCGCGCCCACGATTGATCTGGCTAAGTTGCGCGCTTGGAAGGATTCCATTTTGAGCAAGCTGGGGCAGGGGATCGCCCAACTCGCGCAGAAGCGTGGCGTGCAGGTGCTGCAAGCGCGCGGATATTTTGAAAGCTCGCAAACCTTGCGCGTCGAGACGGAGCAAGGTCAGCAGTTTATCCAATACGAACAAGCGATTGTCGCGGTGGGTTCCAAGCCGGCCATGCCCAAGGCCTTTGACTTGGGCAATCCCCGTATCATGACTTCGACTGAGGCCCTCGATATCGAAGAAATTCCCGCCGATCTCCTAATCGTGGGCGGCGGTTACATCGGAATGGAACTGGGGACGGTTTATGCGGCGCTCGGCAGCAAGGTTGTCGTCGTCGAAGCACTGGAATCCATTTTGACCGGCGCGGATGCCGATCTGGTTCGGCCGGTCGCGGCGTTTGCCAAGCGCGCGTTCAAGGAAGTGCGTTTGAAAACCAAGGTGGAAAAAATGGTCACCGTCGGCAAGCAAATCAAAGTGACGATGGAGGTGGGCGGACAGAAGGTGGAGGAGTTGTATGATCGCGTGCTGGTTTCCGTGGGCCGCGTGCCGAACTGCGATGATCTCGGTTTGGAAAATACCAAGATCACTCAGGACGAAAAAGGCTTTATCCAGGTCAACGACAAACAGCAGACCAGCGATCCAAACATCTACGCGATTGGCGACATTGCCGGTGGCGTGATGCTTGCGCACAAGGCCGCCAAGGAAGCCCGCATCGCTGTGGAAATCATCACCGGCGAACCCAGCACCTCGGACAAAGTCGTGATCCCCGCCGTGGTGTTCACCGATCCGGAAGTGGCCTGGTGCGGCTTGACCGAGGCGGAGGCGAAGAGCAAAGGCATCGCCGTGGAAATCGCCAAATTCCCCTGGGGCGCTTCGGGTCGGGCGATGACGTACGATCGCGTGGATGGCCTGACGAAATTGATTATCGAACCGGAAACCGAACGCATTCTTGGCGTCGGCATTGTGGGCCACGGCGCCGGGGAACTGATTGGCGAAGGGGTGCTGGCCGTCGAAATGGGCGCAACGGTGCGAGACCTTGCCGAAACTGTGCATCCGCATCCCACGCTGTCGGAAACCTTGATGGAAAGCGCCGAGGTTTTCTTCGGCCACGCCACGCATACGTTCACACGGAAGAAGGAGTAGCGAATTTGGCGTTGGTCGCGCGCTTCGAAACTATGTAGTGTTGGTCGGCTCACCAAAGTCGCATGAACAACAAGCCCATTGAAGCATTGTCGGTTGAAAAGCCTGGTGCAGGGAGACGACGGAAACGCATCATCAGCTTAGTTGTGACAGCTTTCGTCCTGTCTGGAGTTGCTGGATATTTTTACCTGCAAACACCCCATTTCAATGGTTCCTCGCCTGTATCAATCCAAGTCGAAGTGCGCTCCCCGAGGGATTATAGCGTGATAATGCTGCGGGGCGGCATCACCAATCAAACAGCCTGCAACTTATTACTTCGCGAATTAAGTTCGGCGAGAAAGGTTGCGGAGCATAAGTGCGGGCAAATTGGCTCCTTCAACGTTTGTTACGAAAATGGTCGAACAGACACCATTGATTTTCTTCCTGGCCACAGCCCGCTTCGCTACGAGATTCGTTACGAGAATCGGATGTACGGTCTGTCTCGAAAGAAGTCCGCTCAAATCTTGAAGGATGCGGGAATTGACACCACGAAGATTCCCGGGCTTGAGTAACAAGACTCGTCGTTACAGGTTGCTA
This sequence comes from Limisphaerales bacterium, assembly GCA_046593035.1. Lineage (GTDB taxonomy): Bacteria > Verrucomicrobiota > Verrucomicrobiia > Limisphaerales > JAYTXL01 > JAYTXL01. The sequence goes on from JBKJSC010000174.1 coordinate 8,749, forward strand.
CGTGTCTGTCGGGTGGTTTCTGAATTCCTAAGGAAAAGAGATTGAAGAATCCGGCCTGTGAAATAGTCTGCAACTATCACAGCCATGTTGCCCGGAACCAGCAGACTCAATCAATCGCCCGCCATAGTTTTCACATTGGCAATGTGGACGGGCCTGGGTTTTGCCGCCGAGGCCGGCGCGGCGCAGGCGACGGTCGTGGACCAAAGCAAATTGCCTCCGGCGATTCATCGTCGCGTGGATTTTCTCAAAGAGGTTCATCCGATTTTTGCCGCGTCGTGTTACTCGTGTCACGGCGAGGACAAACAGAAGGCGGGCCTGCGTCTTGATGTGAAAGCAGCGGCGTTGAAAGGTGGTGAAAATGGGCGCGTCATTATTCCGGGAAAAAGCGCGGACAGTCCGTTGATTCACAATGTGGCGGGTTTGGTCGAAGACAAGGTCATGCCGCCGAAAGGCAATCGTCTGAATGCCGAGCAGATTGGCCTGTTGCGCGCGTGGATCGATCAGGGCGCGCTCTGGCCGGAGAACACGGCGGACACGAAGGCGAAGAAAAAGACGGAGCACTGGGCCTTCAAACCGGTGGCGAACCCCGCAGTGCCGAAGGTGAAGGACAAAGCCTGGGTACGGAATCCGGTGGATGCGTTTGTGCTGGCCAAACTGGAGGCGAACCAATTGAAACCATCGCCGCCCGCCGACAAGCGCACGTTGATCCGCCGCGCGACGTATGATTTGACCGGGCTGCCGCCGACCCCGCAGGAGGTGGATGATTTTCTCGCCGACTCATCAGCGGGCGCGTTCGGGAAGGTGGTGGAACGGTTGCTGGCCTCGCCGGGTTACGGTGAACGCTGGGGCCGCTACTGGCTCGACGTGGCGCGTTATGCCGATACGAAGGGCTATGTCTATGGCCGCGAGGAGCGACGTTTTGCCTACGCCCATACGTATCGCGACTGGGTGATCCACGCCTTCAACGACGATTTGCCGTACGATCAATTTCTCCTGCAGCAAATCGCCGCCGATCAACTGCCCACCGCCGCACCTTTTGCGACCAAACCCGGCATCACCAACTCACTCGCAGCCAACGATAATCCCGCGCTCGCGGCGATGGGCTTTCTGACGATTGGCCGGCGCTTCCTCGGGATCACCCATGACATCATTGACGACCGCATCGACGTGGTAATGCGCGGCACGCAGGGGCTGACCGTGGCGTGTGCCCGCTGCCACGACCACAAGTTTGATCCGATTCCGACCAAGGATTATTATGCGCTCTACGGCGTCTTTGCCGGCTCCACGGAGAAGACCATCTGTCTGACCACCGCGCCGGAGCGTTCGACCAACTACCTCGCGTACGAAAAGGAACTGGAGAAGCGCGTGGGGAAATTCAACACGACGTTTCAATTGAAGTGTGAGCAATTGTCCGAAAGACTGCGCGCCAAGATCGGTGATTATCTCACCGCCGTGATCAACGCGGACAAGTTGCCGGGCGATGATTTCACTGAACTCCTGGGGCCAAACGACGTGAACCCCGTGATCATCAAGCAATGGCAGGCGTATCTTTTTCAGACGAGTAAACAATTTCATCCCATTTTCGCGCCGTGGAATGCGTTGATGGCCATTCCCGAAACAGAGTTTGCGACGAAGGCACCCGGAGTCTTGCAGTCGCTCACGAATCAGCCGGCGGCACGTCTCAATCCGCGCGTGGCGCAGATCCTGGCCGGGCCACCACCGACTTCGATGACGGAAGTCGCGCAACGTTACGGGAAATTGCTGGCCGATGTGGATCGTAAGTGGACCAATGCCGTACAGACGGCAAAGAAATCAAACACTGTTCCACCCACCGCGCTGGCGGAGGTGCCCGACGAGGCGCTCCGGCAGGTGCTTTACGGCATGGATTCGCCCGCGAACATTTATCCCGGCAACATGGTTGATCTCGAATGGCATTTCGACAACGGGAACTGCGTGGAGTTGTGGGCCGCGCAGAATCAAATTGATCAATGGAACATTGGTTCACCCGTCGCGCCACCACACGCGGTGATTCTGGTGGATCGGACGATCCAGTGGAATCCGCGCGTGTTTCGCCGGGGCAATCCCGGCAAACGGGGCGACGAAGTGCCGCGCCAGTTTCTGCAAGTGCTGGCGGGTGCGAAGCGGCAGCCATTCCAACACGGCAGCGGACGTCTGGAACTCGCCCAAGCCATCGCGAGCAAGGACAACCCGCTCACCGCGCGCGTGATGGTCAACCGCATCTGGCTCCATCATTTTGGCGCGGGCCTGGTGCGGACGCCCAGTGATTTCGGCACGCGCAGCGAACCACCGAGCCACCCGGAGTTGCTCGACTGGCTGTCTCGACGTTTCATGGCCGACGGCTGGTCAATCAAGAAAATGCACCGCCTGCTCATGCTCTCCGACACCTATCAACAAAGCAGCGATGACGAAGGTGTGCAGTCAGCGGCACCTCAATTAGGCAGCAAGAGAAATTCGTCAGTCGTCAAATTGGCTCCGTTTCAAATTGACCCGGACAACCGGCTGCTGTGGCGAATGAATCGCGACCGCTTGGATTTTGAAGCGATGCGGGATTCGTTGCTGGCCGCTTCGGGTGAGTTGGATCCCAAGGCGGGCGGACCCGCCGTGGATTTGAACGCGCAACCTTTCACTCCGCGTCGGACGGTCTATGGTTCGATTGACCGGCAATTCCTGCCGGGCTTGTTCCGCGTGTTCGACTTCGCCAATCCCGACATGCACAGCCCGCAACGTTTCACGACCACCGTGCCGCAACAGGCGTTGTTCTTCATCAACAGCCCGTTCGTCGTCGAGCGCGCGCGGGCGCTGGTGAATCGGAAGGAAGTGCAGGCGCAGGCGGCGCCCGAGGACAAGGTGCAACGCTTGTTTCGCGCCGTGTATCAACGTCCGGCGACGCCGCAGCAGGTTGAGGCGAGTCTCCGCTTCGTCCAATCGGCGCAAACGGAAATTGCGCCGTTGCCGAAGCCCGTGGCTTCCGCGTGGCAGCATGGCTACGGCGAATTCGATGAGGCGACTCAGCGGATCAAGAATTTTGAAAAGCTGCCGCACTTCACCGGCGAAGCGTGGCAGGGTGGGGCGGCCTGGCCGGACGCCAAGCTCGGCTGGGTGCAACTCACGGCCGAGGGCGGCCACGCGGGAAATGATTTGCAGCATGCCGCCGTCCGCCGCTGGGTCGCGCCGCGTGATGGCGCGGTGGCCATCAGCGGAACCGTGGCGCATGAACACGAGGCGGGCGACGGCGTCCGGGCGCGCATTGTTTCGAGCCGCGCGGGCCTGCTCGCAAGCTGGACGTTGCACCACGCGAAGGCCGAGGTGGTGTTGCCCAAGGTCGAGGTCAAACAGGGAGACACGGTTGACTTCGTCGTTGATTTTAACGCCAGCTTGAACACGGACATGTTCAAATGGGCGCCGGTCATCAAGTCAGGCGAAGCACCTACCACTGGCGCAGGTGGTGATCTGGTGGCGGAATGGAGTGACCGGAAGGAATTCAGTGGTTTGCCAGCGGGGCCGACCAAACCGATGACGGCGTGGGAGAAATTCGCGCAAGTGCTGCTGCTTTCCAACGAGTTTATGTTCGTGGATTGAGCCGAAGTCGTGAATCGCCTTCGGATCGTTCAAGATTCAAAAAGAGTTCGCTTGCCCCGCCGGATTTCCGCATAGTTCCTCCCACATGAAATCAATGACGGGTTACGGGCGTGGCGAGAGTGCTCAGGACGGGTTCAAAATCACCGTCGAGTCCAGTTCGGTGAACCGCAAACAGAGTGAAATTGCGGTGAATCTCCCGCGCGATTTGGAGCCACTGGAAGCGCAAATGCGCGATGTCATCAACCGCTCCGTTTCCCGCGGCCGGCTGACCGTGCGCGTGGTGCTGCACGCGGCCGAGAGCAACGTGGCGAGCCAGGTGCGCTTGAACCGTTCGCTGGCGAAGGCCTACGCGAAGGAACTGGCCAAACTCGCCCGAGAATTAAAACTGGCGGAGACGATCACACTCGATTTGCTGATTCGCGCGCCGGGCGTGTTGCAAACGGATGACGACGTGGCGGACGCGGAGGACTTTTGGCCGGCCGTGGAGAAGGCGCTCGTCAAGTCGCTGGCGGATCTGGTGAAAATGCGTGAACGGGAAGGGGCGCATCTGGCCAAAGATTTGCGGGCGCGCATGAAATTGATTGCCGACGCGGTGGCGCGGATTCAAAAGCAGGCACCCGAAGTGCAGAAGCGGTATCGGGATAATCTGCTGGAACGCATCCGAAGCGCCGGACTCGAAGTGCCCGGTTTGGACGACGAGCGGTTGCTCAAGGAAGTGGTTTATTTTGCGGACCGCTCCGACATCTCGGAGGAGTTGACCCGGTTACAGAGCCATTTTCAGCAGTTCGACGATTGCGTGAAATCCAAGGAGCCGGTGGGGCGCACGCTGGACTTTCTCTCGCAGGAAATGAACCGCGAGATTAACACCATCGGTTCCAAGGCGAACGACGCCCTCATCTCACGCGAAGTCGTGACGATCAAGGCCGAGCTGGAAAAGTTCCGGGAACAGGTGCAGAACGTGGAATAGGGACGCGCATGGCGAACGAAAAAATAGGTCCCTTGTTGATTGTGCTCTCCGCGCCGTCGGGCGGCGGCAAGACGACGTTGTGCGAGCAGTTGCTGGCCGTGAATCGGAACGTGAGCCGCGCGATCACCTGCACCACGCGTGAACCGCGCGAGAAGGAAGCGGACGGCGTGGATTATTACTTTCTCGACGCGGCGACGTTTCTCAAGCGGGTGCAGGCCGGGAATTTTCTGGAGCACGCGACAGTGTATGGCAACAGTTATGGCACGCTCAAATCAGAAGTCCTCGGCAAGCTCCGCCAGGGCAAAGACGTGTTGCTGAACGTGGATGTGCAGGGCGCGGCGGCGATTCGCGCGAAGGCGGACGAAGACGAGGAACTGAAGCAGTCGCTCGTCACCGTGTTTCTCACGCCCGCTTCACTGGCGGTTCTCGAAGCGCGGCTCAAGAAACGCGGACAGGATTCGCCGGCCGCCATCCAGAAGCGGTTGGGCGTGGCGCGCCAGGAGATTGCCCAGTGGAAACATTTCGACTACCTTATCATCAGCACCTCGGTCGCCGAAGATTTGCGGCAAATGCAGGCGATCATGACGGCTGAAAAACTACGCCAGAACCGCGCGCAGCCGCCGGAGCTATGAGTTTGAAGTCCAAAAACCAAAAACTAAAACCGCCGACCCGCAACGTCGTGCTGGGCGTGACGGGATCCATCGCGGCGTACAAAGCTGCGGAGTTGGCGAGTCAGTTGACGCAGCAGGGTTGCGACGTGCATGTGGTGATGACGGCGGACGCGTTGCGTTTCATCACGCCGCTGGTTTTCAAAACCTTGTCGCGCCACCCGGTCGTGACGGATTTGTATGAGGAGGAGGAAGGCTGGAAGCCGGCGCACATCAAGCTGGCCGATGAAGCGGATCTGCTACTCATCGCGCCAGCGACCGCCAACAACCTGGCGAAGCTCGCGCACGGACTGGCGGATGACGCGCTGACCTGCATTGCGCTCGCGTTGCAACCGCAGGCGAAGTTGCTGATCGCCCCGGCGATGAACGGCAAGATGTGGCTGCATCCCGCCACGCAGCAAAATGTGGCGACACTCAAAGCGCGCGGCGTCGAATTCATCGGGCCGGAAGCGGGTCTGCTTTCCTGTGGCTACGAGGGGCTGGGGCGACTCTGGCCGGTGGAACAGATTGCCGCGCGGGCGCGCGCCCTGCTGGCATGACCGGGGCGAACCCAACGACGCGGCCGATTGGCGAGGATAATCTGGCTCGCTGGAAGAAGCTGCGGATATTTCTCAAACTACTTTCGCCCACCACGACCGACACTGCCTACCAGGCCGAACGGCTGCGGTTCGTGGAGCGGGACATCGGTTTGCTGGTCAAGCTGATGGTGTGGGGCATCCTGTATTACTACCTGTTTTTGTCGAACTGGTTTGGGGGGGTGAACAAAGTTGGGGAATTGACGTTAGAAATCGTCAACCGTTTTTTTATCGCCTATCTGGTGATCAATGTCTTCGTTGCCATTGTGCTTTTCTTTATCGACCGCCTGCCGTTGACGCTCGTGCAGTCAGTCATGTTCGCCAGCAATTTCATCGACGGACTTTTTTTGGCGGCAGTTACGCTGCTCACTGGCGGACTGGAAAGCAGCGTCTATTGGGTGTTCGTGGCGTTGATCCTGCGCAATGCCCTCAGCTTTCCGGTGGCGTCGTTGCAACTGGGTTTGAATTTTCTGATCATCGGTTGCTACCTCCTGGCCAACGTCACCGATACCGCGATCACGCGCTTCGAGGAAAAAACCATCTCGGTGGACGAGGCAACCCAGCGGACGAATCTGGTGGCCAAGTCCACCAATGCCGCCGCCAAAGCGAAGCATACCTCGGAAAAACGCTCGACCGAGCCCGTCGAGACCGCGACCCGTTCGGCCATCGGCCTGACGGTGCGGGATCACGACGCGCAGTTTCTGGTGATGCGCATTGTGCTCCTGTTGCTGCTCACGTTTTGCGGATACGGGGTGCAGGTGCTGTTCGACAAGCAGCGGCAGACCGAGGAAGAAATGCGCGAGTTCATTTTGCGTCAGGAGCAGTTGCAGTCCACCGGCCGGCTGGCGGCGGAAATCGCGCACCAGTTGAAAAACCCTTTGGGTATCATCAACAACGCCGCCTTCAATCTGCAACAATTCGCCGGCCAGTCCAACGGCGACGCCTCGCAGCAACTACAGATCATCCGCGAAGAGGTGGACCGTTCCGACCGCATCATCACGGAGTTGATGGGCTACGCCAAGCTGGCCGAAGGCCGGGTGGAAAAGTTGAACATCACCGAGGAAATGGATCGGGCGATTCAACTCGTCTTTCCCGCCAGCGCGCCGGGCGAAATTCAAGTGCGCAAAGATTACGCCCCCGTGCTGCCGCCGCTGTTGATGCAGCGCAATCAATTGGCCGAAGTGCTGGTCAACTTACTTTTGAACGCACGCGAGGCGTTGCAAGGCCGCGGCCACATTGACATCACTGCGGGCAACGGCGATAATTGTTCGGTGATCGTCACCATTGCCGACAGCGGCCCCGGCATCCCCCCCAACCAGCATGCGCGCATCTTCGAGCCGTATTATTCCACCAAGACAAAGGGCACCGGCCTCGGCCTGGCGATCGTGAAGCATAACGTCGAGTGGTACGGCGGCACGGTGAAAGTTGAATCCGAACCGGGGCACGGTGCCCAATTCACCTTGCAGTTTCCGGCCCGAGCGTTGATGAATTTACACAAATGAACACGCATCTCCCTCCGTTGCTCATCGTGGATGATGAGAAGAATATGCGCCTGTCACTCCAATCCGTGATGACGGGTGAGGGCTATGCGGTGCGCGCGGTGGAGTCCGCCGAGGAAGCGCTGAGTCTCCTGGGGCAGGAAGATTTCTTCATGGTCATCACCGACGCGCATCTGGGCGGCATGAGCGGGTATGAATTTCTCGGCAAAATCCGCGCGCGGTGGCCGAACCTGCCGGCATTGATGATCACCGCGTACGCCACGCCCAAGCTCGCCGTTGAAGCGATCCAGGCCGGCGCGATTGATTATCTGGCCAAGCCGTTTGCGCCGGAGGAATTGCTGCTTGCCGTGGCGCGCTGCGCCGAGCGGCACCGGTTGATCCTGGAAAACGCGACCTTGCGCGCCCGTGCCGGCGAAGCCTACCGCGTCGAGCAAATCATCGGTGACTCTCCCAAGATGCGCGAATTGCGGCAGCTCGTCCAAACCGTGGCCCCCACCAATGCGTCGGTGCTGATTCTTGGCGAAAGCGGCACGGGCAAAGAGCTGGTCGCCGGCGCGCTGCACTGCCTGAGCCAGCGCCGGAAGGAAAGTTACGTGCGCATCAACTGCGCCGCCATCACGGAGACGCTGTTGGAGAGTGAATTGTTCGGCCACGAAAAGGGCGCGTTCACCGGGGCGCTAAAACAAAAGCTGGGGCGCGTGGAAGAGGCGGATGGCGGCACGATCTTCCTCGACGAGATTGGCGACATGAGCCGTTCCTTGCAGGCGAAATTGCTGCGGTTCCTGGAGGACGGCACCTTCACCCGTGTTGGCGGCAACGACGAGTTGAAAGTGGATGTCCGCCTCCTGGCGGCCACGAATCGCGATGTGATCGCGGCCATCCAGCAGAATCAATTTCGCGAGGATTTGTTCCACCGTTTAAACGTGGTCCAGTTCCGGCCGCCGCCATTGCGCGAGCGGGGACGGGACACGCTGCTGCTCGCCGAGCATTTTTTGAGATACTTCAGTCTGGTTTTGAACAAGCCGGTGAAAGCCTTGAGCAAGGCGGCGGAGCAAAAATTGATGGCGCATCACTGGCCAGGCAATGTGCGCGAGTTGCGCAACGTGATTGAACGCGCCGTCATTTTGGAAACCACGGCGGAAATCCAGGCCGGCAGCCTGCCCGACTTCCATCTGGAGACGCGCCTGCGCAAGGAAGCGATCGCCCCCGCCCCAGCGTCCACCGCCCAATCTCTGGACGAAGCGCTGTCCGATTACGAGCGGGTGTTGATCCTGGCGGCACTGAAGCGCAACCATTACAATGTGGGCAAAACCGCCGACGAGTTGAAGGTCAGCCGCCACGCCCTGCGCTATCGGATGCAGCGTCTGAACATCTCGGTGGAATCGTCCCCCGAGGAAGAGGCGGACGATTCCGCCGGAAAGGAATGATCAAGTGACTCCGCCCGGTAGTTGTTTTGCCCTGATTACGGATCCAATTTTCGACGGCCAGCCCGCGTCCTCGTCCCTTGGCGGAGGATCCACACTGGTTTTCAACGACGTGATGTTGATCATCGCTGCGGGGCTAACCTTGGCGTTGGTCTTGATTCTCTGGGCGAGGTTCGTGCGTGGTAGACGTTCCGGCTCTTCCGCAATGAATTTGGAAACTGGCGGACGCCGGCGGCGGCGGCGGGAGCAACTGCGGCGCAATCCGACGCGCGCGGAAACTGGCGGGCTGCCTCCCATCCGCGCGGAGGGTCCGACTCAACCGTTGCCCTAGCGCCATGCAAGTCAGCGAATCGATCACGCGCAAAAGCGCATCCAACCTGGCCCTGGCGTTCGTGCTGTTGCCGAAGGAAAAGCGCGCCGGCATGTCGGCGCTGTACGCGTTTTGCCGCGAAGTGGACGACGTGGCGGATGACGAGTCGGTGCCCATCGAGGAGCGCCGAGTGCGGTTGGCCGCCTGGCGAACCGACATCCGCGCGGCGTGCGAAAAC
>JBKJSC010000026.1:0-2932 GCA_046593035.1 Limisphaerales bacterium
GCAAATTTCAAAGTCCGCAACATGGGGCTGGACGCCAACATGAGCACGGCGCGTTTCGAGCAACGGCTGGCGCTGTTGAAAAATTTCTCCAGTTCATCGCCCAAGATTGTTTCTCCCCAGGCGGAAGAGATCGACATCCTCAATCAACAAGCGGTGTCGCTGCTCCAGTCGGGCAAGGCGGCGGACGCCTTCGATCTGTCGAAGGAACCCGCGTCCGTGCGGGAGCGTTACGGGCGGCATAGTTGGGGTCAGTCGCATTTGCTGGCGCGACGTCTGGTCGAGTCTGGCACGCGTTTCATTTCCACGGTCAACGGGCCGAGTATCACCTGGGACACGCACAAGGATAATTTCAACACGCTGAAGAACAGCCTCGTTCCGCCGATGGAACAGGCCTATGCCGCGCTGCTCGACGATCTGGCGGAGCGCGGCTTGCTCGACACGACGCTGGTCATCTGGATGGGCGAATTCGGGCGCACGCCCAAGATCAATGCCGACGCGGGCCGCGACCACTGGCCGGGCTGTTACAGCGTGCTGCTCGCCGGCGGTGGCATTCGTGGCGGACAAGTGATCGGCGCGTCCGACAGCATCGGCGCCTATCCCAAGGAGCGTCCCACCTCGCCGGCGGACATCCACGCCACCGTGTTCGCCGCGCTGGGCTACGACACGCGCAGCATCCATTACCAATCCGCCGATGGCCGCCCCGTTCCCCTGACCGAAGGCACGCCGATGAGCGAACTGCTTTGACGGCGGCGGGGCATCGCGAATAACGGAAACACAACTCCTCAACTCTATGTCCGAGCCTGAACTGGAGACAACCTTGAACTACGAACTCACCCGGTGGGATGTTTTTCAAGGTCGCCTGCAAAGCGTTTTTCACAACCGCTTGATGCTTGCGATTCTCACGATTCCATTGGTAATGCCGGCGTTTGGAGCCATGACGGATCCCCCAGAGTTCATCGGAAGTTCATTGTTTTTGAAGCTCATTGCCACCTTGATTGTTTTGCTAATCACGGCGGCAATACTTGTCTTGTGGTTGATGGTTGTTTTCGGCCTGACAGTTCTGCTCTGGAAGAATAGCGGGCTTGTTGGGAAACACACTCTCATCATCAAGCGTGAAGGATTATTTGAGAGCACCGACTTCAACGAAACTCTCCATAAATGGACATATTCTTACAAGATACGAGAGACATCCGGTTATCTGTATATTTACCTCACCCAACATCAGTTTTATCATGTTCCCAAGCGATGCTTCACCTCCAGTGAACACATCAAGTCCTTCATCCAGGAATTGAAGTCCCACGCCAAGCCGACTGCCTGATACCAATTGCAAAAGATTTCCGGTAAAGCCGACCCTGCGGCAGTGCCGCCAGCTGCAGCGTAGTGGCACGGGCGTCTCGCCCGTGAGTTTCGAGTTGGCGACCGCTCTGGCGCTGGCGGAAACACACGGGCGGGACGCCCGTGCCACTACGGATCGCAAAGGCCGTACGACCACAAGGCCATTCCACCGATCATCACAAGGAGTTGGATGACCCTGCCGGAATGACTTCACACTCACCCAATGCGGGTCCACCGCGATTTGATGTGGCGGCGGCGCTGGACTTGCGCTTCAATCGCGCCATGAAAACTTCTCTGGCTGCCACTTTGGCTTTGTCCGTGTTGACCTTCACCGTCACGCCCGCCCTTCGCGCCCATGCCGCCGAGCCGATTCTCCTCTGGCCCGGAACCGCGCCCGGCGAAAGAGACGATCTCGGCGAGGAGAAAGACACCTCCAAGCCGGACTCGGGCAAGGTCGCCGGCAAACCTGTCATCCGACTCGGCAATGTTTCCAAGCCGAGCATTGCGTTGTTCCGTCCGCCGAAAGGCAAGGATACCGGCGCGGCGGTCGTCGTTTGCCCCGGCGGCGGTTACAGCATCCTCGCGTGGGATCTCGAAGGCACCGAAGTCTGCGAGTGGCTCAATTCCATCGGCGTCACCGGCGTGCTGTTGAAGTATCGTGTGCCCAAGCGCACGGGCTTGGAGAAACACACGGCGGCTTTGCAGGACGCGCAACGCGCGCTCGGCCTGGTGCGGCTGCACGCGAAGGAATGGAAGCTCGATCCAAAACGTGTGGGCATCCTCGGCTTCTCCGCCGGCGGACATCTCGCCGCCGCCGCGAGCACGAATTACGAGAAGCGCACGTACGAGCCGGTGGACGACGCGGACAAGGAAAATTGCCGGCCCGATTTCACCGTGCTGATTTACCCGGCCTATCTCACCGTGCAAAAAGAAGGCGACAAGGTTTCCCCGGAATTGCCGATCACAGCAAACACCCCGCCCACGTTTCTCGCGCAATCGCAAGACGACGGCGTGCGCGTGGAGTCGAGCGTGTTTTACTACCTCGCCTTGAAGCAGGCGAAAGTGCCGGTGGAAATGCACCTCTATCCCAGCGGCGGCCACGGCTACGGCCTGCGCCCGTCGGAGCACAATGTCGTGACGTGGCCCCAGCGCGCGGCGGAATGGCTGCGGGCGATGGGCACGCTTACTTCGACTTCGGCGCGCCGTTGAACGCGAACGTGCGTCCGCCCAAGATTTGATCCGACGTGACGGTCGGACAGATGTATTTCTCGACGTGCTCGATGAAGAGTGCGGTGCCTTTGAAGTGATCCACTTTCGGCGGCATGGCCGGGTTGTACATCGAGTCTGTCAGATCGCGCATGAGGACGACGTGTTTGCCGTTCTTCGCCATTTGTCGCAAGCCAAACGGCCGGCCGGAGACGCACATGTTCACATGGACGCCCAGCAGGATGACATTCTTGATGCCGTGTTGTTCGAGCAGATTCCAAATCTCCACACCCGAATCGCTCACGGCATCCTCGTCGTGAATCTTGAGCACATCAATCTGGCGTGTCCACGGCGCGCGCGGATTGAGGCCTTTCCCCTTCAATTCCTCCGC
>JBKJSC010000049.1:0-49184 GCA_046593035.1 Limisphaerales bacterium
TGGTCACGCGCGCGCTGAAGGTGGAGGCGTTCATGCCGTGGTCGGCGTGGAGCACGTAGCACATGTCCATGGTGCTCACCATTTCGTCGTTCGGCTTCTCGCCGTTGATCATCCAGAGGAAATTTGCCGCCTCGCCCAGCGACGGGTCAGGGTGAATCAGTTCCTTCTTCTGCCGCGCGCGATGGGCATAGGCGACGCAGACGGGAATCTGCGCGATGAGCCGCCGCGCCTTGCGCCGCTGCGCGTCCATGGTGTCGTCGTCCGCAATCGTGTCGAAGCAGCCGAGCGCGGACACCGCCGTGCGCAGCGCGTGCATGGGCGGCGCGTTCTTGGGAAATTTTTTAATGATGTCGATGACGCCCTTGGGAATCTCGCGATACGCCACGAGCGCCGATTTCAATTCGTCGAGTTCCGCGCGATTGGGCAGATGATTGTGGTGCAGGAGATAAACAACCTCCTCGTAGGTGACCTTGCCGGCCAGTTCGTCGATGTCGTAGCCGCTGTAGATCAGCTTGCCGACATCGCCCTGCACGTCGCTGAGGTTAGTGCGGGCGGCGATGACGCCTTCAAGCCCTTTGGTGGCGGCGGGTGCGGCGGGAGTGGTCATGTTGACGGTATTCTATTCTCTGAATGTGATTGTCTAAAAATCTCGCGGCTCAATCTAGGTAACGGGTTGGGAGGCGTCAACGGTTTTCAAGGTTTCGATGCTCGGTGGCGGCGAATGCTGTCGGCCTGTGGCGGTGGCCGGACAATACTTGTGTTGCATCGCGGTAATTCTTTGTGAATAATCAGACAGTTTGAGAGTCGGTGTTGGTCGATGAAATGGAGTTGAAACTCGGGCGCGTCGCCCAGAGCAACCGCCGGTCTGGAGCGCTGAAAAAGTTAAGTCTGACAATTGTTTGCGAACAGGAAACCGTTCACCAGAACCGTTCAACCGGTTTAATTGCCGCCATGAGTTCGGACGATTTCTCACCATTGGAAGATTTGGATCTGGGGGCCACGGTGCGCGGCCTGCGCGCCGGCCAAAAGCTCCTCAACCGTTACACGCTCAAGCGAATCCTGGGGCGCGGCGGCATGGGTGTGGTCTGGCTCGCCTATGATGAGTCATTGGAACGGGAGATTGCTTTCAAATTCCTGCCGGAAACCGTCACCCACGATCGCAGCGCCGTGGATGAAATCAAACGCGAAACCAAGCAGAGCCTTGAACTGACCCATCCGAACATCGTCCGCATTTACGATTTTGTGCATGACGAGCAGGCGGCAGGACTGTCGATGGAATACATCGATGGCGACACTCTGTCCAACCTGCGTGCCGACCAACCGAACAAGTGTTTTGACGTGGTCGACCTGGAATTGTGGATTCGTCAGTTGTGTTCCGCGCTGGAGTCCGCGCATGAAGACGCGGAACTGGCGCATCGCGATTTGAAGCCGGCCAATTTGATGATCGACAAGCGCGGACGCTTGAAGATTGCCGACTTTGGCATCTCCCGCAGCGTCAGCGACACCGTGGCGCGAGTGACGATGCATTCGGGTGCGAGCGGTACGTTGGTGTACATGAGTCCGCAGCAAGCGATGGGCGAGCCAGCCTCCATTTTGGACGACATTTATTCTTTGGGAGCGACTCTGTTTGAATTGCTGACCAGCAAGCCGCCGTTCTATCAAGGCGAACTCATGACGCAAGTGCGCGAGAAAGTGCCGCCGTCCATGACCCAACGGCGCAAGGATCTGGGCATCTCCGGCAAGCCGATCCCCCGCCGCTGGGAAGACACCGTTGCCGCCTGTCTGGCCAAGGACCCGGCGCGCCGTCCCCAAAGCTGCCGGGAAGTGATGCAATTACTCGGAGTGTCCGACACCAAGCGGATTCCCCGGCCGAGAGCCAAGTCGGGCGAAGGAAAGAAAACGCGGACGAGCAGATCGAAAACGGCATCGCCTAGGACGGAGACACCCTCTGTAACTTCCGAGACGCCGCCCCCTCCAGCGTATGGTTACGATTTGGCGGCCGAGACCCCGCGACCCAAGTCCAAGACACAGCCGCCAAAATCCGAACCGGAGAAAGTGGCTGCCAAGACCACGCCCCCGTCTCCCCCCGTGCCGTTGGTGCCTTTGCCCGTCGCAACACCGCCGTCCCCGCCGCCGCCCGCACCTCTTCCGGCTCCGGCCAAAGCTGTGCCACCGTCGCCTCCGACGGTCGCGGTTGTCCCGGTGACCCCGGCGCAATCGCAGCGGCTGACGCATCTCGTCATCCTGCTGCTGTTGCTGGTCGCAGCCGGCTGGTATTACGTCACGCGTCCCCCCGAGGATCCCGAACATCCTGTCCTGCCGGTGAAACTTACGCAGGCAGAACTAGACGCTGCAATCAAGGATCGCGAGGCTCAAAAGGCAACGGAAGCACTCAAGGTGGCCGAGGCGAAGCATGAGCAATTGACGGCGGAAATGAAGAAACAAAAAGAGGAGGCTTCCAAGCGGGCCGTCGACGCCGAAAAAGCCCGCGCGGCGGCGGAAAACAAAACCAAACAATTGTCGGACGAAGCCGAAAAGAAACGCATCGTGGCGGAGCAGCAAAGCACCGAAGCCACTTTGAAGGCGAAACGGGAAGCCGACGCCGAGTTGAAAGCGCAGGCCGAAACCGCCAGACGCGAGAAGGAGGCTTTGGAAAAGGAACGCATGGAAGACGCCAAGAAAGCGGCCGAACTCGCAGCCATGCTGGAGGAAAAGAAATTGGAGACCAAACGGCTGAGAGAAGAGGCGATGGAGAAAGAGCGCATTGCCAATTTGCGGGGGGGCGTGGTGGTGAAAACCGTGCCCGAAGAAGCCAAGGTGAATCTGGGAAACAAATCGCTTGCTGGGAAAGCGGCCTTGTTCGCCGGGTTGCGGGAGGGCGAGTATCCCGTGGAAATTCAATTGGACGGGTATGAAACCACAAACATCGTGGCCTTGGTTCAAGACAATCCCAAGACCACCAAAGTGGCTTCCACCAATGTTTATTCGGTTTCATTGATGCGCAGCACGGGCACCTTGAAGCTCGCCTCCACGCCGGAAAAGGCCAGATATTCGCTGACGATGAGCGGACCGCAAAAACTGATCGGGCCGCAAGATGCTGTGCGTTCGGGACAGACGCCCGCCATGGTCAAGCTGCCGACCGGCACGTACAAACTGGAACTCAGAAAGAACCGTTGGGTGGTGAACCGGG
Source organism: Limisphaerales bacterium (assembly GCA_046593035.1). Classification (GTDB taxonomy): domain Bacteria; phylum Verrucomicrobiota; class Verrucomicrobiia; order Limisphaerales; family JAYTXL01; genus JAYTXL01. The sequence continues at coordinate 3,191 of JBKJSC010000049.1, forward strand.
AGTTCACGGTGGTGCGCAACCAATCCATTGATGTCGCGTTGGACTTGCCGTTTGGTTCGCTGAAACTGGAGAGCGATCCGCCGGGCGCGACAGTCATTCACAAAGGGAAGGAAATCGGCAAGACGCCGCTGGATGAGCCGGAATTTGATCTGGGAGATGCGGTGTTCGAAATCAAAAAAAATCTTTATCGACCCGTCACCACGAACTTGGTGGTCAAACCGCAACAACTGGCCGGCTTGAAGGTGAAGCTCGCGCTGCGTCTTGGACCCGGGTACCGACAGGTGTGGACGAACAGTCTGGGCATGAAGTTTGTCCCGCTCGGCGATGGAAAGAAGCTGATCTGCATCTGGGAAACTCGCAAAAGGGATTATGATGAATTCGTGAGATTGGGGCCGCGTGTACCGGGAGACAGCCGGAAAGAACCCGATTTCAAGCAAACCTCCGGGCATCCGGTGGTGAATGTGAACTGGCCGGAGGCCCGGGCGTTTTGCGCCTGGTTGACCGACCACGAACGGAACACTGGCTGGATTGAGAACCAATCATATCGGCTGCCCACGGACGCGGAGTGGAGCGAGGCCGCCGGGATGAGTCAGGAAGCGGGCCGCACACCGTTCGAGCGGCACGTTCAGCGGCGCGGAGAATATCCGTGGGGCAGCGCGTGGCCGCCGGGAGCGGGGGCGGGCAACTACGACGAAGAGTTTGGCTGTGACCGCACGGAAAAAACGGCCATCGTCGGCCAATTCAAACCGAACAGCGGCGGTTTGTTTGACCTGGGCGGCAATGTCTGGGAGTGGTGCGATGATTGGTTTGATGGCGGGCAAAAAGAGCGGGCGGCTCGTGGCGGTTCGTGGCGCAGCACCTGGCGAGATGCGTCCGCTGATGTGCTGCTGAGTTCCTACCGGCTGCATCTGCCACCAGCGGCGCGCGAACCCGATGTAGGATTCCGGTGCGTGTTGGAAATCGGAGTGTTGGAGTGAACACTCCAACCGCCGCCGTTGTCGTTATTCGGCGCGAAAGGCCACCGCACGCTGTTCGGCTTCGGTGATCAGTTTTGGGTCCTTGACGTAGCTTTCTTTCATCAGCTTCAAGTTCTCCATATAAACTTGATCGCCGGAAGCCGCCGCGAGGATCGCCCATTTCAAGCCTTCCACGAAATCCTTGTCCACGCCCTGGCCGCGCAGCAGGCAACGCGCCGCGCTAAATTGAGCCGCTGGCATTCCCTGTTTGGCGGCGGCGATGTACCACTTGGCCATTTCACGGTAATCTCCTTCACTGCCCCGATTGGACTCGTAATCGCCCAACGCGCACCGCGCCTCGGCCAGGCCCAGGTCGGCCGCCTTGCGGTACATTTCGACGGCGGTCGCCAGGTTGATCTTTAGTCCTCCCAGTCCTTTTTCGTAACACATTCCCAGTTTGAACTGGGCTTCCGCATTTCCTTGGTCCGCCGCTTTCTTGTACCATCTGACCGCTTCGACCATGTTTGCTTTGGGAACACCGAACCCGCCGGCGTAACAGAAACCCAAAGCCAGTTGCGCCTCGGCATGATTCTTATCAGCCGCGTTCTTGAGCCATTTGATCGCCTCCTTCTCTGGTTCCTTCGCGTCCGCTGCCGCGCCGGTGCGTTTGAAATAAATCATCCCTAGTTCGTACGACGATTTTGCGTCCCCCTTTTTGGCGGCGGCGGCAAGATCGGCGGCAGTCTGCGCGATCCCCGGCCCGGCCAGTCCGGAAAGGAGCAGCAATGGTGTCAGCAAACGGATCCAATTCATGTGTCGACGCGATATTTCACGAAGCGAAGGCATGAATGCCAGAACGGAAGCACAATTTCAATGCCGATCCGTTACTCCTACAAACGACGATACTTTGAACTTTGAACTTTCGCCGGTGAACTTACAGTGTCCGCATGAGCATTGCCACCAAGACGGGCGACGCCGGCGACACCGGCTTGATGTACAACCGCCGCGTATCCAAATGCCATCCGCGCGTTGAGGCGTACGGTAGCGTGGATGAATTAAACGCCGCTCTGGGCCTGGCCCGCGCGACGGCCATGCAAGCATCGGTACGCTCCCAACTCCTCGCCATCCAACAAGATTTGGTAACATTGATGGGCGAGCTGGCGACTGGCGTGGATGATTTGCCGCGCTACGCGAAGGACGATTTTCCGCTCGTGACCCCGGCATTGACCGCCAAGCTTGATCAAGGCGTGAAGGAAATTGAAGCGCAGAAAATCTCCTTCAAAGGCTGGGCGACGCCGGGCAGCAGTGTGAGTTCGGCGGCGCTTGACGTGGCGCGCACCACCTGCCGGCGGGCGGAACGCCGCGTCTGCGCCCTGCAAGAAGCGGGTCAGTTGCGAAACTTGGAGATCATCATCTACCTCAATCGGCTGAGTGATTTGCTGTGGCTACTGGCGCGCTGGGTGGAGACGCGAACGCAGCGAAAAATCGTGGTCAAGAAACAGAGCGGGCCAGCCAAACGCCGGTGAAGTCTGATCCCGGAATCACTCCAGTCGCGATTCCACGGAGGTCGAAGGAAACGCTGGCGATGTTCGTGAGGGAACGAGTTTGCCGTTTGCCTTGGCAGAACGCGCGGCTTTGCCCTGGCTGGGACGCGGGGAAATCTTTTGCCGCTGGTCGTTGGCGCAGAAGCGCGCAAAGGCTCCGCCGAAAAGGTCGTTCACATCCCGCTTGATTTCCGCCGGCGTGATTTCCCAGCCGGTTTCCGCGAGGTCTGTGTATTTTTCCACCAGCACGCGGGCGATGACCCGGCGCGAGTGATCCCACTTGTAAATGATCTGGTCGAGCACCCGCGCGTCGGAATGTTGCGGCGTGACTGAGAGGCCGAGCAAGTCCAGACGCATCCGCGTCGTTTCCTCGATGAGGTTGGGGATGTTCGTGAACCACCAGCAGCCGAAAATGTGCAGGTTGCGAAACTTGCGCGCGGCCACACACAGCTCGTGCTGGTTCTCGCGGGAGAGCGCGGTGATGAGGAATTTGTTGTCGGGATGCGCCGCGCAAATATTTTCATAGGCGGCCACGTTGCAACGGCCCATCCCGTCGCCGGCCATGCGCAATTGCGGGTTCACTGCGCGCCGCACGCCGGGCATCATGGCGAAGGGCAGGCCGAACTCGCGGCAATGAGGGAGTACCGCCGTCTCGATCATGCGGGCGCTGTAAGCAACGTCGGGATAACTGAAATCAGGCGGCAGCGAAACCATCACATACTGCGCGTCGATACGCCGGGTCCAATCCGCCAGGAAGCGGCGTACCTCGCTGATGGTTTTGTCCGACAGTTCCGGCGTGACTGCGTAACCGCGTTGCGCCAACTGAGGTGCGGTTTCCGGCCACGAAACTATGAGGGGATCGATGCGCAGCGCGGCGACAAAGCGCGCATCGCGCCGGAACCCTTTTTCCCACAGCGGCCGTTCAAGCTCCTCGAACGGGGAATTGGTCATGCAGATTTTGCTGACCTTGCCCAGTTCCATGCAACGGGTGACGTAATCCCCCGGCTTCCAACCGGCGAACCATTTGCGCAGCTTGGGCAGATCGCGTTGTTTCACGTCGAGGCCCAGCAAATTCAGCGTCGTCAAAACGCCGCGGCACGATTCAGAAATCGGCGAGTGTTGCAGAAACAGCTCATCCCAGATCAAATCAGCCTGCTGAGTTTTGGAGAGCGCCCAAAACTTTTCGTACGGCAAATCCAGGTGGCGGAACGCTTCCGCCACGAGGTAGTGATACACCAGCAAATCGTCGATGCCCCAGAGCAGCAGTTCGCCAAACTCGGGGTCGTAGAGATGCGTGTGGATGTCGAAGGCTGGTGTGTTGGCCACGGCCATTTCCACTTGCGCGGCGAGGGCTTTGCGCCGTTCCGTTGACAAGGAAGAAGTCATCACGGGCCAGAGTAGCGAAGAAACACCGGTTCTCCAACACTATTTTCCTACGCAACACCAGCAGGATGCGTGGTGGCTAGCCCAAGCGAGGCAGCCAAATCAGGCTTGCCTCCGGCGCGCACGAAAGTCATCCTGAACTGACAAACATGGTGGAGCGCGCAAACCCAACGGATGATAGTTTGGCCTGGCTGGAAACCGAAGGCGGCAACCGGGTGCCGATTCGTGGAAATTGCTCTTTCGGTCGTTCGCGGGCGAACACCGTGGTCTTGGCCAGCGTGACGGCGTCGCGTCGGCATGCGTTGCTGCATCTGCAGGACAACGGCGAATACTGGGTCGTCGATCTCGGCAGTAGCAACGGCACGCATTTGAATGGCAAGCGCCTACAGCAGTCCCAGCAATTGCGGGATTGTGACCGTCTGGAAGTGGCGGGGATTTGTTTCACGTTTCACCGGGGCAAGGGCACTTCTCGCATGGTGCCCAAGGAAATTGTTTACAACACCACCATTCCGGAAATCCGCCAAGCGGCGTGCTGGCTGCTCGTGGCGGATATCATCGGCTCCACGACTTTGAGCCTGCAGATGTCATCGCCCGCACTGTCGGAACTGGTCGGCAATTGGTCGCTCTTGTGCCGGCAAATTCTTGAAAAACACGGCGGTACGATGAACAAGATCATGGGTGATGGTTTCGTGAGCTATTGGAGGGCGGACACTACCAGCCCGACGGTCATCCATCGAGCGCTGGCGGAATTCCAACTGGTGCAGAAGGCCTATCAGCCGCAGTTTCGGCTCGTGTTGCATCACGGGGTGGTCGCCATCGGCGGCTTCGGCACACCGGGAGATGAAATTCTGCTGGGGCAAACCGTCAGCTTCGCGACGGGCATGGAGCAACTGGCGTCCACGCTCGGTGTGACTTGTCTATTAAGCGAGCCAGCCACGCAGCAACTCGGGGTGCAAGCGCAGGCCAAATCGTTGGGACCGCACGAACTTAAAGGGTTTGCCGGGCGGCAAATATTTTATTCCCTTTAGCTTGGCCTCGCCTGTGGTTAAAAAGTGCTTCGGCTGGTTTCTTCCGGTGGATCGGCGCAATGATTGCTTCCGTTACCGTTGAGCTGCGCCAGCAATTTCGCTTTACACCGATTCCAGCGTGCTTGATCAAGCCGGGCAATCTTCTCATCCAAAGGGCGGCTGATGGTGCCGGGATGCCAATGATAATGATGAGTGATTTCACCGGGGAAGGGGATGATCCGCACCCCGCGCAAATACCAGCGCAGCCACACCTCCACGTCCCCGTTGGATATATGATTGGTGTCTTCGGGAAAAAGGATGCCATTTGCGGGGATCAGTTGTTCATGAAAAATAGTAGCCCACGGCCCGAAGCCGCCGTTGATCTGGCTGCGCCGGGTGGCTTTGACAATTTTCAAGTGTTCTTTGCTCCACTGTGGAACAATTCGCTGATGGTCGCCCATGACGGCAAGGTGGCCACCATCGCGTGCGCGCCACAAGAGGTGGCGAACACGGTTTAACCCCATTTCGTCGTCGGCGTCCATCAGGCACATCGCCGGATATTGTTGTCGCAACTGGGAACCGAGTCGGATGACCCTGTTCTTGGCGCGATCCACATGCCCCGCTTTGCGTGCAAAGCGCTTGAGTATGCAAGCGTCAGCACGGGTGCGTTGTTCACAATGGTGCCGCGCAATTTCGTAGGTTTCATCACGGCTGCCATCGTCGCCGATTACCAGCACCCAGCGAAAGCCGTCGAGCGCACGTTCCACGCTGGCCAGGCAACGTTCAAACCAGCGGGCCGCGTTGTGGGCGGAGATGGAAACTTGCACGCCCGGCAGCGGCATCCAATGGTGCGTCTCGCCCCAGCCGCCCACGGTTCGGCCATACTTGGATTTGAAATAGTGGTAATTGCGTTTGTGCGCCGGGCCGTCGTAATTCGTATAATCATTGCCGAAGGTAGCGTGCTGAAAGTGTTCGATTTCCACCGCGTCTTGCCGGCCAAAACGGCCACCCAAGCGGAGGACACGCAAGCTCAAATCCGCCTCGTCCAAGCCCCAGACCACGCCAAACTCCTCGTCGAGTTTGCCGGCGCGATCAAGCCAGCGTAAATCCCACAACGCACAAGCTCCGACCACCGGCTCGTTGGTGCGGATGGCACCCGCCGCACGCGGCACTTTCGAGAATTCTTCATGCCAACCTTGGATGTGCGGGCCGACACACGCCCAGCGCTCCGCGCGCAGGGTTTTTCTTAAGCGGGTCAAATCACCCGGTGCGGTGAACGTCACATCGTCGTTCAAAAATAGTGCGCACGAATCGCTCGACCTCCGGCGCAGGAGTCCTTCATTGATGCTGCGGCAATAGTTGAAGCGACCGGGAAGCGTGACGACTTCCGCCCGCTGTCGCGCGACTTTTCTGACGTCGCGTAATGTTGCCGGCGTCGCCGGGCACTGGACGAGGACGACATGCAAGTCCAGGCCGGTGGCCGCGCGTTCCAGCGAGTGAAGGCAGCGGGTGAGCCGTTGCGGATCCTTGCCCGCGGTGGGAATGATGACCAGCACGCCGTCACGATCGCGCTGCGGGACAAGGCGCACCGTATCTGTCCAAGGCAGCCAAGGATTTGATTTCACCGCAATCATGGTTCGGGATTATTCGGAAAAGATAACCACCCGGACGGTCAGTTTCCTTTGACAAAGCTTTTTTACCGGGCGGTCTGAGAGGGTTCAAACATAATCGGGAAACTGCCGTCTCATGTTGGTCAGGTGGGACGGCCCGACATCATGATGGTCTGCCGCAAGAATTGAGCAGTTCAAGGCGCCACGCCTTCGAGCACGCAGCGGAAACCGCTGGCCGCGTCGCGCATCAAGGGAATCTTCGGGCTGCGGAAGTTTGATTCAAAACAGAGCGGATTCCCGTTGTGCCAGGAAGCCCCGCGCTGGATTCGCTTTTCCTGCGTGTCATCAGCATCCTGACACCACTCCCACACGTTGCCGCCAAGATCGTACAGCCCGACTTTATTTTCGCGGAAGCTGCCGACGGGCGCGGTTCGCGGATAGTGGTCGTTGAAACCTTTCAGGACAACGTTTTCGTCATTCGCCAGCCAGTTGCCGTCGGCGAGGACTTCCTGGCCAGCATAATTACCCGCATTGGCCGGCGGCGGCCATTCGTCACCCCACGGATATTTGTCGGTACCCACCGCTTTGTCCCATTCCGCTTCGGTCGGCAGGCGGTAGCTTTGCTTGTCGGTCAACCGGCCTTCCGTGCGCTCCTTCTCCGTGAGCCACAGGCAGAACTTCTGCGCTTCGTACCAATTGACGCCGCACACGGGATGGGTCGGCCCCTGTGGAAAAGCCGGCTCCTTCCAACTTCCGATGCGTTTCCATCCTTCGGCTCCGAACGAGATGAATTCACGGGTGGCGTTGTGGCCAGTGGCGTTGCCGAAGGCTTCAAAATCCTGCACCCGCGTTTCCCAGATGGAAAAATAAACATTCGCGCCGGGGATGGGGATGAACTTCATGCCTAGAAGATTTTCGTACGGCTGGCCGGAAATCGGCCCGTCTTTGATCGCTGGTTTTGGTTCCGCGCCTTTGATTGGCCCACCATTGGTGACATTCACTTGAGTTGCGCCGGCGTGAGTTCCGCCGGTGGTTCCTGCTGGCGGCGGGGAGGTGAAATGCCAGATCAATCCGGCAAGCAGCAAGATGGCTGCGGCGGCCGCCACGAGAACCATTGGTCGGTGCCATTGGCTAGTAGTGGCTGATTTCCCTGAGAAGGCACCAGGGTTCAAACCAAGCCGGCGTGCCACTTCGGCGATACTTTGCGGACGCTGGGCCGGGTCTTTGGCCAGGCATGCGGCGACGGTTTCCTCCCAGACGGCGGGGATGGGTTCGGCGGTGATTCCTAAATCCGCCCGCCGCGCGGCCATGGTGAGCGCGGTCTTCTGTTCGACCTGTTGCAAAATATCACCGGAATAAAACGGCGGCTTGCTGGTAAGCAATTCGTAGATGGTCGCGCCCAGTCCATACACGTCGTCGAGCTGGCCTGGCCGTTCGCCGTTCAAGCGTTGCGGACTCATGTAAACGAGCGTTCCGCGCGTTTTATGATGCACGGTCGTCCGGTGGATGGTTTCGCTGATGTTATGTGCGATCCCGAAGTCGGTGATCTTGAGCTGGCCGCGCGAGTTGACGAGCAGGTTGGCCGGCTTCAAATCCAGATGCACGATCTTGGCCTGCGCATGCGCGTACTCCAGTCCGGCGCACAATTGCTCAATCCAGGACGCGACCTGCGGCACGAGAAAACAGTTTTGCGGCTGCGCAGTCTTACGGTCGGCGAGCGCGCCGCCATCCACGTACTCCATGGAAATGCCCGCCCAGTCACGGGCCTCCAAGATGTCGTAAATGCGGACAATGTTAGGATGGGTCAGTTCCAAATTGCGTTTGGTTTCCTTCCGCAATTCGGCGATGGATTCCTTGTCGCGCCACACGAACTCCCGCAAAAACTTGATGGCCGTCTCCCGTTCCAATTTTTCATCCCAGGCGAGCCAGACGACGCCCATGCCGCCGCGACCGATAATCTTTTTCAGGATGTACCGGTCGAAAACCTTTTGCCCCGGCACGAAAATTCGCACCGTTTCATCCAAGTTTTCTGGCAGCGGTTCAAATCCATCGGTGGACATTACTCCGGAGTATGACGGGGCGCGGGTTGGTTGTGAACAACAAAACAGCGGCGAGTTGCGTCCTGAGTATCGAGCTACCGCTGCATCTCGCTGCGCGTTGCAGCCGGGAGTGGGCGAAGCTTTCCGTTCGGCGCTCGATTTTGTTGGACACGAGCCGGCCCACTCCGTTGAACCAGTGGCGCACAGGTTAGCTGGACGGGATTTCTCGCGGCGATCTCACCGCTGAGAAGCGGGGGATAATTCGTGCCGGACTGATTAGTTTCGCGCGGAGCGGTCATTTTCTCTCGTGGCACGGTCATTGCTAATTTGTGAAACATGAAACGTATCGCGGACTTAATGGACTGGCTCGTTGTAATGCTGTCGTTTCTCCTGTTTCTCGCCCTTGAAGCCGCATTTATCTACGGGCTTTACAAACTCACGACCATCCTCTGAGAGGCGCAGTTAAACTAAATGGTGATTGCGCTGAAGACGGCAAATTCAAAATCCGAGTTTCCCCTTTGTTTCAAATCCGGTTAGAAATCAGGGATGGAACACACTTTACCGCCGCTGATTCCCGGCACGCTCTACTTGGTGGCCACCCCCATCGGGAATCTCGAGGACATCACGCTCCGTGCTTTGCGGACATTGAGGGAATGCCAGCTTGTGGCGGCGGAAGACACGCGCCGCACCGGCCAGCTGCTCAAGCACTACGGCATTTCCAAACCGATGGTAAGCTATTTCCAGTTCAACGAGGCGCGGCGGAGTGAGGAAATCATCGCGCGTTTAAGCCGGGGCGAAACGGTGGCGCTGGTCACGGACGCGGGCAGTCCTGGCATCAGCGATCCCGGCGAGCGTGTGGTGCGGGTGGCCATTTCGGCGGGACTGCGAGTCGAAGCGGTGCCGGGGCCGTGCGCTTTGGTGGCCGGACTGACGGCCAGTGGATTGCCCGCCGGTGAATTTCATTTCATAGGTTTTCTGCCGCACAAATCAGGGCAACGCCGCAACCGGCTGGAAGCCTTGAAATCCATCCCCGGCACTTTGGTTTTGTATGAATCGCCGTATCGCGTCGGTAAATTATTGGAAGAACTGCAAGGGGTGTTTCCCGCTCGCGAAGTGGTGCTGGCGCGGGAGTTGACGAAAAAGTTCGAAGAGTATTTGCGCGGGACTCCGGCGGAGTTGCGCGCGAAGCTGGAGAACCGCTCCGTGAAGGGCGAATTTGTGGTGTTGATTCAAGGTTTGGACGCCGGATCACCCCCGCAAACGCCGCCGGATTTAGCGTTGAAAAATGTCCGATAATTTGCTTGTCACGGAAAGCCTGAACCTCATAAATAACGCCTGTCCGTGCAGCGAAGCTAGTGATTCGGAAATTGTCAACAGGTGCTTTTTAGCGGTGACGATTTGAGACCCAACAATGGGAACGTTCATCAGTGCGGAGCAAGCGGAAACAGAAAGTACCTATGGCAACAAAACTGTTTGTTGGGAACCTCACCTACAGCACCACCGAAAATGATTTGCAGGATCATTTCGCCCAAGCCGGGACCGTGATGACGGTCAACATCATGCAGGATCGGATGACGGGCCGTTCGCGCGGCTTCGCCTTCATCGAAATGGCTTCGCAAGAAGACGCCATCAAGGCCGTAGAAATGTTTCACCAGAAAGATTTTCAAGGCCGTCCCCTGACCGTCAACGAAGCGCGGCCGCGCGAAGAGCGCCCGCCGGGCGGCGGCGGTGAACGCCGTGGTGGCGGTGGCGGTTACCGCGATCGTCGTTAAGCTTTCCGCGATTGATTTCACGCCGCCGTGTTTTGCACGGCGGCTTTTTCTTTTCAGGAGCAATCGTCTTCGGCGAATCTCCACCAAAGGCGATCTTGCGGTGCGCGACCAAGCGGCTCAGACGAATTTCCCTGGATTCAAAATCCCGCGCGCGTCGAGTGCGCGCTTGAGTGCGCGGTGCAAGTTTCGCACTGGCTCGCTCGCCGCCAGTGGCCACCACGGTTTTTTCGCCAGGCCGATGCCATGCTCGCCGGTGATGACACCGCCCCAAGCAAGAATCTTTGGGAACAATTCATTCAGCGCCGCCTCGCTTCGCTCACGCGCGTCAGGTTTCGTATAATCCACCATCACATTCACGTGAATGTTGCCGTCGCCCGCGTGTCCGAAGCAGGCGACTGGCAGTCCGTGTGTTTTTTGCAAACGCGCGGTGAAACGAAACAAATCCTCCAATCGCCCCCGCGGCACCACGATGTCCTCATTCAACTTGGTCAGGCCGGTGTCGCGGAGCGAGTAGGAGAATTCGCGGCGCAACCCCCACAGTTGTTCAACTTCATCGGTGCCAAACGCGCGGCTGAACGACACGGGATGCTGCGTGCGGATAATTTTTTCCAGTTGCCCAGTCTCCCCGCGCACTGATTGTTCCTGACCATCCAGCTCGACGAAGATAAAGGCGTGGCAGCCCGCGAGCCGCTTGGTGCCGGTGCGTTTGCGGGCGGCGGCAAGGGTAAAGTCGTCGGCAATTTCCAAAGCGCACGGCAGAAATCCAGCCGCGAAGATCGCGCGAATCGCCCGCGCGGCATCGTGCATCGCGCCAAAGCCAACGCCGAGGCACGCTCGAAACGGCGGCAGCGGCAGCAGTTTCAATGTTGCTTCCGTGACCACGCCCAGCAGGCCTTCCGAGCCGACAAACAGACGGTGCAAATCGAAGCCGGTTTTGTTTTTGTGCGTGCGGCTGCCGACCCGAATGAGCGTGCCGTCCGCGAGAACGACTTCCAGTCCCAGCACGTAATCGCGCGTCACGCCGTATTTCAAACAGCGCGGCCCGCCCGCGTTGGTGGCGATGTTGCCGCCGAGGCTGCAATCCGCACGGCTGGCCGGGTCGGGCGGATAATAAAGCCCGCGCCGTTCCACCGCCTCCTGCAATTGCTGGGTGCGTACGCCTGGCTGAACCACCGCGACAAAATCGCCCGCGCTGATTTCCTTGATCCGGTTCATGCGCGCCAGTGAGAGTGCGATTCCACCTTTCACCGGGACACAGCCGCCGACGTAGCCGAAGCCCGCTCCTCGCGGAGTAATGGGAATGCGGTGCTGGTACGCGACGCGCAGAATAGCCGCGACCGACTCGGCGCGGCGGGGCAGGGCGACGGCATCGGGCAAATGGGTGGCGAACCATTTGTCGCCGGAGTGGCTTTGGCAGGTCGTCGCGTCCAGCCGCAATTCACCGGGGGCGAGTTGCTGTTGAAGTTGGGTAAAGGCCTTTTGCCAGGACGGCTTCATGTCGGGGAGGAGTCTGCCGCATCAAGCAAGGCCCGCGCCTCTTCCGCTTCGGCTTCGGGGACTTGCACCAAAACACCGCCAGTCGCCATCGCGTAGCCGTCCATGCTCAACGAGGCAAGTTCGTGGGCGACGAAGGCTTGGAAGTCGGCGGCCTCCAGCCGGGAGCGGATCAATTGCGCTTCCGCCGGACTGAAGGTCTGGAAAATTGTCACCAATTGCATAATTCGGATTCGCGTGCTGAAGCGAAAACTCAAACGGTCGTCGTGCCTTTTGCCTCGGTGAACACGATGACTCCCGTGGCAGTTTGCAACAGACTCAACACCTGCACTTCCACTTGCTGACCGACCAGCCGCTGACCCTGGTTGACCACGACCATGGTGCCGTCGCTCAGGTAGCCGACGCCTTGACCCTTGTCTTTGCCTTCGCGCACGATCTTCAACACGAACGCTTCGCCCGGCAGGATCACCGGCTTTAATGCATTGGCCAGCTCGTGGATGCTCAGATGCCGTACGGATTGAAGCTCCGCGATTTTCCCAAGGTTGTAGTCGTTGGTGAACAATTTCGCGTCGAGCAATTTCGCCAGCCGCACGAGCTTGGCGTCCACTTCCGTTTCCTCCGGCACGTCGGCCTCGTGGATTTTCACCTGGTTGGTGGGATTGCGTTGGATGCGACTGAGCATTTCCAAACCGCGCCGTCCGCGTGCGCGGCGGACGGGATCGTTGGAGTCGGCAACCACTTGCAATTCCTTTAAGACGAAGCGGGGCACAACGATTACTCCTTCCAGATAACCGGCCTCCAGCAGGTCGGCGATGCGGCCGTCGATGATCACGCTCGTGTCCAGCAACAGGAGATTGTCCGGTTTGTTTTGTGACGCGAAGCGGATGTAGGGAATGATCAGCGTGAAATCCTCCTTGTTGCTGCGCATCGCCAGGATCATTCCAATGTAACCAAAAGCGAGGAACAGCCCCAGGCGCACGAGCCAGAGAACGCGTTCATCATCTACAAATCTAAAAATTTGAGAATGGTCCACCATCCATGCGATCATCGTGCCGAGCATCAGCCCGAAGGTGGCGGCGGAAAACGCTCGCAGCGAAAACCCTTTCAACATTTCGTCAATCGCAATCAACAACCCTCCCAGGCCGAAGCCGATAAGGACGCCGTACTTCGGCTCGTTGTTGACCATGTCCGGCTGTATCTGACTGACGGCGTAGCCAGCCAGCACGCACAAAAACAAGAACAAGATTCGGATCACCCAAAGCGACATAAACAATTGGTCTTCCCCGGACTAAAACCGGGTGGAACACGTTGCTAGTTTTCCCCGCTTCAGTTCGCACAACAAGTCAAATCTAGCCGCAACCTTGCGGGATTTTTACGTTGAGTCAGGCGGTGAAGCTGCCTAGCTTTTGCGCCAATGAATGTTTTTGTGACGGGTGGCGCGGGCTACATCGGCTCGGTGTGCGTGGAGGAATTGTTGAACGCCGGACACGCCGTCACCGTTTTCGACAATCTTTCCGAGGGGCATCGCCGCGCGGTGGACCCGCGCGCGGCCTTCGTATTGGGTGATTTGAGCGACCGTGCGGCCGTCGAGTCGGCCCTGCGAACGGCGAAGGCCGGGGCCATTTTGCATTTTGCCGCGCACGCCCTCGTCGGGGAATCGATGGCGAATCCGGGAAAGTATTTTCGCAACAACGTGGCCAGCGGCTTGAATCTGCTTGATGCGGCGGTCGCGAACGGCGTGCAGAAATTTGTGTTCAGTTCCACTTGCGCTACCTACGGCGTGCCGGAGCGCGTGCCGATGACGGAGGAATTGCCGCAGCGGCCGGTCAACCCATACGGCGAATCCAAGCTGATGTTCGAGCGGATGCTGCAATGGTATCATCAGCTTCACGGGCTGGAGTTTGTCGCCTTCCGTTATTTCAACGCCGCCGGTGCGAGCGGACAATTTGGCGAGCATCATCGCGTGGAGACGCATTTGATTCCCAACGTTCTCAAAGTCGCGCTCGGTCAGGCGGCGCACTGCGAGGTCTTCGGCACGGATTATCCGACGCCCGATGGCACCTGCATCCGCGATTTCATTCACATCGCCGACCTCGCGCAAGCGCACATGCTGGCGCTTCAGCCGGGTAAACAAGGATTCTTTAATCTCGGCAATGGCGACGGCTACTCCGTCCGCGAAGTCATCCAGACGTGCGAGCGCATCTCCGGCAAAACGATTCCGACCGTGGAGAAGCCGCGTCGTGCGGGCGATCCGCCGCGGCTGGTGGCGGCGGCGGAGAAAGCGATCCGGGAATTAGGCTGGCAACCGAAGCAGCCGAAACTCGAACAGATCATCGCCACGGCCTGGCAGTGGCACCAGAAACATCCGCAGGGCTATGTGGATTAACGGGAGGCTGAGTCGAACTGGAACCGGTCGTGGTGGGCGGCGCTGTTTCCATCGGTGGCATGCCAGAGAATAACTTGCATTTTCTGAAGTAGCGCATAGCCTCTGCCGCGCCTTGAACACGTTTGTTATGTGTGGGCGTAACCGTTGGTGTAAGCTTGCAAAGTCGTTTTTGATTTATGAAACCGTATCGTATCGTTTCCCATTGTTTCCAGTTTTGTGCTGTCATCGCCGCTGCGCTGCTGGTTGCCAGCGTGGCTGGCGCGGCCGACGTATCGTTCTACGGAATTATCAAGGGGGAGAACTACATTCAGAACACTCCGACGACACCGTTCTTGAGCGAAAATAACAGCGGCGGCGGGGGAAGATTCTTCTTCAATGCGTTCGTGGATTTGAACTCCAGCAACTCGGTCACCAATGCCAGTGTGCTGGTTCCGATCAGTGGGGCCGTGAAGACACTTCAGTTGGACCCAGGTGGCTTCAGCCAGGAATTTCATGACTCTTTCGAGGCCCCCGTGTTCCTGGATGGCACTTATCCCAACGGCACCTATGTGCTGACGCTGAAGACGAAGAATGATGGTAACAAATCGATCAACCTCGCGATGTCCGGCACGTACGCCAGCATTCCGGTTGTCAATAACTACAACGCGTTGCAAGCGGTCAATCCCGCAAGCAGTCTGAACCTGTTTTGGACGATCTCCGGCGGCCAGGCCGCCGACTATGTGCAACTCGAAATCGAAGAAGAGAATCCTTTTGGCGGAAGCACCAAGATTTACCAGTCGCCGCAGCCCGGCCAGACGAACGCGCTGAACGGGACTGCCATTTTCACGAACATTGTGGTCAACCCCCCGCTTTCCGCCGGCAAGATTTACAAGGGGCGTATCATGGTGGCGCGCGGCGTCTTCAACAACAACAACAGCGGTTACCCCGGTGTTAGCGGTGTGATTGGCTATACCCGCCGCACCGAGTTTCCCATTGTCGCCACCGGCACTCCCACCGACACCGACGCTCCGCAATTTAATACAAGTTCACCCTACAATGGTGAAAACAACGTGCCGACCAACGCAGTCGTCGGGATTACGTTCAGCGAACGCATGAAGACCGATGTGTCGGTCGCCTCCTCGATTCAGTGGAGCGGTGGCACCATCAATGGTGCGAACTTCAGTTACGCGTGGAGCCCGGACAGCCGAACCCTCTATTGCGTCTATAACACGAGTCTGCCCGGCAACACGACGATCCAATGGACTTTGAATCCGACCGGCATATCGCAAAATCTACAGGATCTCGCGGGTAACAAATTTTCGGCGGATTATCAGGGACAATTCACCACCGCCGCCACGGGTTCGCTGGGCATAAAAGATGTCAAAAAAATCTTCGTGTACAAGGCGAAGAGTGCCTTCCAGACCAACCAGACGGCCGGGCCGGTTGCCTCGGGAATGTTCCAGTTTGGCTTGAGCGCGAATCTTAGCGCCTACAACACGGTGACCAATGGCACGCTCACCATTCCAACCGGGACCCCCAGTATCCTCACTCCGGCGCGGGAGGATTATCCCTATGGCGATTCTTTTGAATTGCAGGCGCGCTACGACTCGCAGGCGAACCTGGACCTCTTCTTTCCGAGCGGCACCTACACGGTTAGTCTGAAAACCGCCCATGACGGGACAAAAAGCCCCTCCGCCTCCTTGACCGGTAATTCGTATCCGAACCTGCCGAATATTTCGAATTTCAACGCCGCGCAGACGGTGAACTCCGCGAGCAGTTTCACGGTCAACTGGGTTGCCTTTACCGGTGGCGGCACCAATGATTACATCCAACTCCAGGTCGAGAACGACACTGGAGACACCATTTATCAGTCCGGCGAGCCGGGCGACGTCGGCGCACTGACCGGTACTGCCACGTCACACACCATCCCGGTTGGCAAGCTCTATCCCGGTCGGACCTACCAGGCGAGGCTGGAGTTCATTAAAGTGATCAACAAGGACACAACCAGCTATCCGGGGGTCACCTTCGCCACGGCGTATTCGTCGGAGACCGATTTTAATTTGGTGACCACCGGCACACCCATCCAGGCGCAGCTCAGTGTGCTCGGTTATAACTCTGGCCAGTTCTCACTGCGGCTGACGGGCGAGCCAAAACGGAGCTATATCATTGAGGCGTCCGACACGATGAACAGTTTTACCTGGTATCAAGTGCAGTACCAAAATGCGGACGACAGTGGGCACATTGATTTCTTCGATTCCTCCTCGTTCGCGCAGACGCACCTTTTTTATCGCGCCCGTGAAGGTAGCTACAACTCGGGCAATTAGCCGGCTGACTGGCGATACCGGTGCTCTCCACTGCAAAATTGAGTTGTGCCCGGGGAACAAAACTCGGCGGAAATAAACACTTGCTTCCCCAACAGTCGGCCCCTATATTGCGCGCTCTTTTTTAAGCGAAAGATATATTTATGCGTCGCCCCAAAGGCATCAAAACCAGAAAAGCAGTGGCCAAGCGGTTCAAGATCACCGGCACCGGCAAAGTCATGCGGATGCGCGCTGGCAAGCGCCATTTGCTCGCCACCAAAAACGCGAAGCGCCGCCGCAGTCTCGGCACCTCGAAACAGGTGGATAAAACCGACACCTATCGCATCACACAGAACCTGCCGTTCAGCCACTGATTACCCAGACCCCAGACGCCAGAACCTAGCCCCTAGATTTTATGCGAGTAACCAACGCCCCCGCTTCCCGCAAACGCCGCATCCGGACAATCAAAGCCGCCAAAGGCTTTCGGTTGCGCCGTTCCAAACTCTACCGTTACGCTGCCGACGCGCTCGACCACGGACGCCAATACGCCTATCGCGATCGCAAGACGAAGAAGCGCAATTACCGCGCGCTCTGGCAGATTCGAATCAATGCCGCCGCCCGCGCCGCCGGCATCACTTATAGCCGCTTCATGGAAGGCTTGAAGGCCGCCCAGTGCGCGCTCGACCGCAAGGTGCTCGCGGACCTGGCCGCGACCGACTCGGCCGCGTTTGGCGACCTCGTCAAACTCGCCCAGAACGCGTTGAAGACCAAAGCCGCCACGGCGTAGGCTTCGCGATTTCGATTTTCAAAGTTGAAATTCACCGACCGGGCGACCAACAATGGTCGCCCGTTTGGTTTTAACAGCGGGGCGGAAGGCTGAAAAAATCTGAAATCCAAATTCATAGCTTCCTAACTTGATGGATTCCCGATAAAAATTCCCCATCGTTATGTCTTTTCAAAACGAAATCGAATCGCTTAAGCAGGCTGCGCTGGCCGAACTCAAAACCGCACCCGACCTCGCCGCGCTGGAACAAACCAAAGGCAATTGGATCGGGCCAAATGGCAAGTTTACCGGATTGATGAAACAGCTCGGCACCTTGCCGAAGGAAGAGAAGCCCGCCATTGGCAAACTCATCAACGCCGCCAAGGTCGAACTCGAAGCCGCCCTCGCCACGCGCCGTGAAGAACTCGAACTCAAAGCCGCGCTGCCAAAAGAGCCGACCGACTGGTCGCTGCCCGGCCGCCGCCGCGCACTCGGCCGGTTGCATCCTCTCACCCAAGTCACCGACGACATCGTGCGCGCCTTCCGCAAAGTCGGTTTCGCCGTCGCCGACGGGCCGGAGATTGAAGACGAGTATCATTGCTTCGATGCGCTCAACACGCCCGCCGACCATCCGGCGCGCGATGCCCAAGACACGTTCTACGTCGCGACCGAAAAGTGCCCTCTGCTCCGCACGCACACATCGTCTGTGCAGATCCGCGTAATGAAATCGCAGCCCCCGCCCATCCGCATCATCGTGCCAGGCCGCGTCTATCGCCGCGACAACGCCGACGCCACGCACAATCCGACCTTCCACCAGATTGAAGGCCTCTACGTGGACAAGAACGTCACCGTCGGCGACCTCAAGGGCACCGTCGAAGCCGTGTTTCAGGACGTGCTTGGCAGCGACGTGAAGCTCCGTTTTCGCCCGCACTACTTTAGCTACACCGAGCCGAGCATGGAAATTGATTTCACCAACGCGCTCGTGAAGAAGCTCGGCAAGGACTGGCTGGAGATCGCCGGCTGCGGCATGGTGCATCCGCAAGTCTTCGAGAACGTCGGCTACGATCCCGAGGTGTGGAGCGGTTGGGCGTTCGGCTTCGGCATCGAACGCATCGCCATGCTCCGCTACGGCATCACCGACATCCGCCTCTTCTACGAGAATGATGTGAGATTTTTGAGACAGTTTTGAAATGAGCAAGCACAACAAAATGCTCGACCGGATTTTGCGTGGCACCGCCGATGCGAACATCCCGTTCGACGGCCTTTGCCATTTGCTGCAACGGCTCGGCTTTCAAATGCGCTTGCGCGGCAGCCACCACATCTTTTACATGACGGGCGTGGAGGAAATCTTGAACCTTCAGCCCCGGGGTTCCAGCGCCAAGTCATATCAGGTAAAACAGGTGCGCAACGTGATTTTAAGGTATAAACTTGCGGAGACTGAGCTATGAGCAAATACGAAGTCATCATCTACTGGAGCGCGGAGGACAAAGCCTTCATCGCTGAAGTGCCGGAACTGCCCGGTTGCAGCGCCGACGGTGCGACGAAGCAGGCCGCGCTGAAAAACGTGGACGTGGTCATCAAGGAGTGGGTCGCCACCGCCAAGTCGCTAGGCCGCCCGATTCCCGAACCCAAGGGCCGTCTCGCCTACGCCTGAGCGGCGACGCTTCGTCATGCTCCGTTACGGCATCACCGACATCCGGCTGTTTTACGAGAATAACGCGCGGTTCTTGAAACAGTTTTGAAAGCTCGCGTTAATTAGCAGACCAAGCAAAACTATCGACGCATGGCTTCGATAACAAAATATCCAGAACCGAAACAAGACGACGGCGTTCTGCTGCGTTTGCGGGAGGATTATGCGCAAGCCGTCCTCGACTTGTTCGACGAGGATGAAGCGGCAAAGGACGTTCAGCCCAATATCAAAGTTGTCGGGCACACGTCTAATTTTCTCAACAACATGCGGCTGCCGGTTCACCGCTGGTTTCGTTACAGCGCGGGCTTTTCAGCGGAGTGGGTGAAATGGTTGCTGGCTGAAAGAGATGGCAGTGAACTCCGAGTGCTCGACCCGTTTGTCGGTTCGGGAACGACTTGCTTAGCCTGCGATGAAATGGGCGTCCCATCCTACGGACTTGAGGCACATCCGTTCGTGTATCGGGTTGCCCAAGCCAAGTTGAGTTATGCCACCGACCCGGAGCGGTTTATTTCCAAAGCGGAGAAAGCGTTTGCCTTTGCCCGGACGGCGACGGCCCGGACGCAGCATTACCCGGAAATCATTGGGAAGTGTTACGGGATCGAGACGCTGGGTTATCTTGATTGCTTCCGTCAGGCCGTCGAGGTCGAGCAGGATGGCTCGCCTGAAGCCGGACTGCTCTGGATGGCACTTGTGTCGTCACTGCGAGCAACTTCCGAAGCGGGGACAGCACCGTGGCAATACGTGTTGCCGGGACGACGCAAGACTGTGCCGCCGTCGCCCGAAGTCACGTTGCATAAAACAGTGCAGATGATTGCCGCCGACATTCGTTTCATGGCACACCGGGCCAAGCCGCTCGCGAAGCTGCGCGTGGACGATGCCCGCAAGTGCGCGACCGTGCCAGACGGCTGGGCCACGCTCGTCGTCACCTCACCACCCTACGCGAACAATTACGACTACGCCGATGCGACGCGATTGGAGATGGCGTTCATGGGTGAGATTCGGGGCTGGGGCGATCTTCAAGAAACTGTGAGGCGGCACTTGGTTCGCGCCTGCTCCCAGCATGTCCCGCCGAACTCGGTAAATCTCGACGAGATTCTTGAATCACCAGAGCTTGCGCCCATCCGCGACGAGATTGTTCCGGTCTGCCGAGAGCTTTCGTCGGTGCGATTGGAACGCGGCGGCAAGAAGACCTACAACAACATGATAGCCTGCTACTTTCTCGACATGGCGCAGACTTGGCGGGCACTCCGGCGAGTTTGCGCGTCGCCTTCCGAAGTTTGCTTTGTCATCGGCGATTCCGCGCCTTATGGCGTTTACGTGCCAGTCATTGAATGGCTCGGCAAGCTGGCGCTGGCTGCGGGTTTTGAATCGTGGACGTTTGAGAAACTCCGCGACCGAAACATCAAGTGGAAGAACCGCAAGCATCGCGTGCCGCTGTGTGAGGGGCATCTTTGGGTTCGTGGATAACAAGGAATGTCATGGCCGAATCACTCGCACATCGTTGGGGACAAATCATCGGGGATGGTTTTGAGATGTTCGTTCGCAATGTCCTCGGCGAAGTTGCGCACCGACATGGACTCCATCTTGATTTCAAGCGACCACGCGCCACGCGAGGTGGCCAGGGCAAAGTGACTTGGCAGGACGGCTACGGAAACAAACACGACCTCGACTACGTTTTGGAGCGCGGCGGCACGGAGAAAACGCTTGGCGTTCCCATCGCTTTCATCGAATCCGCGTGGCGTCGCTACACCAAGTACTCGAAGAATAAGGTTCAGGAAATCGAAGCTGCGGTGATGCCGATTGCTCTGACCTTCTCACGCCATCAGCCATTCTGCGGTGCTGTGCTTGCTGGCGAGTTTACGCGCAACGCGCTGCATCAGTTGGAATCGAAAGGCTTCGGTGTTCTACATATTCCCTACGACTCCATTCTGGAGGCATTCCGAGAACTTGGCATTGACGCTTCATCGGAAGACGGCGCAGGCGGCACAACCGAGGAGCAGTTTCGGGAGAAGATTGCGAAATGGGAATCCCTGCAACAGCCGCAAGCAACCAACCGCCTGTTGGCAAAACTGCACGCGCTGCACGCGAAGGAAATCGCGGACTTCAAACTGCGTCTTGAGGCTGCGCTTACGCGTCAGGTGGCTTCGATCCGGCTGACAGTGCTTCGCGGACATTCTGTCGAATGCTCGGACGTTGAGAGTGCGATTGTCTATTTAATTGAGGAGGAGAAGTCGTATCGATTGCGTGAAGACGGCGAGCAACGAGAGGCATTTGAAGTTCAAGTTCGGTTCAATACCGGTGCGAAGATTGATGCAACCTTTCCGAAACGAGCCGAGGCAATTGCGTTCCTAAGAGGTTTTGCGTAGCAAATGATCTTCACAGTTATGAATACAGAGTTCTGCGACAATCAGCTTTGTGAGAGTGAAGTGGTCAAGATCGTGCGGGTATCGGTTCGCCGGTCCGGAGATTCCAAGCGCAAGTTCTGCGCGGCGTGTTACGAAGCTTACGTCGTCGGTGTGCAACACGGCCGACTTAGCGAGAACCCCAGCGCAGACCGGAGTGAAACCGTTCTTGCAGACTAATTCTTGAAATGAAAGTCACCCTTAACTGGCTCAAACAATACGTTGATTTCAACTGGTCGCCCGCGGAACTCGCGGAGCGGCTTACTATGCTCGGCCTCGAAGTTGAGGGCGTGCAAAAGCTCGGCGGCGAGTTCGCGGGCATCGTTGTCGCGCAAGTCATCACACGCGACAAGCATCCGAACGCCGACAAGCTTTCGCTCTGCCGCGTGAACGACGGCCAGGGCGAGCGCCAAATCGTCTGCGGCGCGGACAACTTCAAGGCCGGCGACAAAGTGCCGCTCATCCTGCCCGGCGCGTCGCTGCCGCCCAAGGCTGGTGAGAAAGAGCCATTCACCATCAAGGTCGGCAAGATTCGCGGCGTGGAATCGCACGGCATGATGTGTTCGCCCCAGGAACTCGGCCTGCCCGATGAGGTGGCGGGCATCCTCATCCTGCGCGAGGACGCCAAGGCCGGCCAGCCGTTTGCCGAATATCTTGGCCGGGCGGGCAGCGACGTTGTGTATGACCTCGAAGTCACACCGAACCGGCCCGACCTTAACAGCGTCATCGGCATCGCGCGGGAGATTGCGGCGGCGACGGGAAATCCACTGCGGCTACCGGAGCTTCCGGCTCTCAACCCTCAACTCTCAACTCTCAACCAGATGGTCGCCGTCCGTCTCGACGAACCGGAGCTTTGCCCTCGTTACACCGCGCGCGTGGTGACCGGCGTGAAGATCGGGCCGAGCCCGGACTGGCTCCGCACGACACTGGAGAAAGTCGGCATCCGCAGCATCAACAACGTGGTGGACGTCACGAATTACGTGATGCTCGAAACCGGCCAACCGTTGCACGCGTTCGATTATCATCTCGTAGGACGGGCGTCGCTTCGGTCGCAAACTTCAAGCGGAAACAGTGGAGACAGGCAGGAAGCCTGTCCTACGATTGTTGTCCGCCGCGCTGCGGCCGGTGAGAAGTTTAAGACGCTCGACAATCAAGAGCGCACGCTGACGAACGAGATGCTCCTCATTGCCGATGAGCAGAAGGGCATCGCCCTGGCCGGCGTCATGGGCGGGCAAAACTCGGAGATCAACGATGCCACCAAAGATGTGCTCATCGAGAGTGCCTGCTTCGCACCGACGAATATCCGCCGCACCAGCAAAGCGCTCGGTTTGCGGAGCGAATCGAGCTATCGCTTCGAGCGCGGCGCGGATATCGGGATTTGCGATTGGGCCAGCCGGCGGGCGGCGCAGTTGATTTTGGAAACGGCGGGCGGCCAGCTCGCCGACGGCGCGGTGGACGCTTATCCGCAACCCGCCGAAGCGAAGATTATTTCGCTGCGACCGGAGAAAATCACGGAGTTGCTCGGAGTTGAGATCAAACGTGAGCAGGCCGAAGCGATGCTGGGAAGTCTGGGATTAAAAACCGCCGCGCGCGTGCCGCAGCCGTTGGACGGGCCAACCGGCGCGCCATTGCCCCCGTTGAAATTCCGCGTTCCCACGTTCAGGGTGGATCTCAAGCGCGAGGTGGATTTGATCGAGGAAATCGCCCGGCTCTACGGTGTGGACAAGATTCCGAGCACCGCCCCGCGTGGCGCGGTTGGCTCGCATCCCTTTGACGTGGTCTATGACCAGATCGGTGATGTGCGCCGGTTGCTCATCGGCCTCGGCCTGAACGAGGCGCAGGGCCAGACACTCGTGGGCAATGCCGAATGCCGGATGCCGAACGAAACCTTGGTTCCATTGGCCAACCCGCTGAGTTCCGACATGGATGTGCTTCGTCCCAGTTTGCTGCCGGGCCTCTTGAATATTCTGCGGCATAACGTAAGCCGTAAGAATTATGACGTGGCGCTTTTCGAGATTGGCCGCGTGTTCACCAACGTGAATGGCCAGGCGAAAGAAGAACGCCGCGTGGCCATCACCCTCACCGGGCAGCGCGCAGTGTCGTTCTGGAGCGGCGGTGAACGTGATGCGAAGTTTGATGCGTATGACCTGAAAGGCCTCGTCGAAGATTTGCTAGAGCAATTCGGTTTGCGCGGCATCGCGTTCGGAAAACGCGCGGAAAGCACGATGCTGTTTCTCGAATCCGCCACGGTCACGCTCGGAGGCAAGCTGCCACTGGGCGAGCTGGGCCAGTTGCTCCCGGCGCTGGCGAAGCAATACGACCTGCGTGACGCCGTTTTTCTCGCCGAACTGCGTCTCGACGAACTTTTCGCGCGCCGCAACGCGGCGAAATCTTTCAAGCCGTTGCCCCAATTTCCGACCATTCGCCGGGACGTGGCGATGCTCGTGCCGGAAGCCACCACGCACGACGCGGTGTTGGCGGTGGTGAAGCAGGCCAAGCCGGCGAATCTTGAGAGCGTGGAATTGTTCGACATCTTCCGTGGCAAGAACGTGCCCGAGGGCCAGAAGAGCCTCGCCTACTCCTTCACGTATCGCGCCGCAGAAAAGACATTGACTGACGCCGAAGTGAACGCATCGCACACGAAGGTGGTCGAGTTGTTCAAAACACAGTTGAAGGCGACGATGCGGGAGTAAAATCGCGAACCACGCCTGGCACGCTATTGTCAGAAGGCATCAACTTCACCCGCCGCGACGATGCGAGGAAGGCGTGGGGCAATGGTCGAGTTCAACTCGGCATCAAATCAATTTCTTAGCTTTCAATGCCGCCCATGCCTCCGGTGCCAAGATGGTTTTGAGGTTCTTCCGTAAACTGCTCAGCTCAAAATCCACCGCATAAACAACGAAATCGGAGGTTCGCTTCACTTGCGCTGGCCAAGTCACTTGATTGAGGGCAGTCGCAACTTCGACGATCAACTTGACAGCCGGAGCAGAAGACGCGCGTTCAGCCAAAGAGCTGTTGAGCAGGTCGCAAGCTTCTTCCAATGTATCGTCGTCAAGTTGGGTATGAGCTTTTTCGTAGTGGTTAAACTCGGCCGGGTTCCAGATCCACTGCCACGCATCTTTTCCATGCTCCGCCAGCCAATGTTCTCGTTCTGATTCCAATCCGATGCCGATCAGCGGCGGCAATGCGTCGTTATCTTCTCCGTCGTAGGCGAGAGCAACACAGTAAATCGGTTCGCTAATCTTGGTCGATGCCACCACCTGTGGGACGAGGGGCAGTAAGCGATCTTGAATTGTTTCTTTCAACGATTTTACGGTCACACCCTTTGGCAAGGGTTGACCAAGTTGAAAACGGCTTCCGTCGCGACGGACTCGGAAATACGTCATTTCACCATTTGGCGCAAAGGCGATCTCAAGGAAGATTTGACCCTTTTCGGAGATGGATTGTTGTAAATGTATTCGCCGCCCTTCGTAGTGAAATCGAGTGTGCTGATAGACTCCGTGCCTGAAGACCTCTTCCTCAACTAGAAGTTGATCTCTGACCGTCAGACGATACACCGCCTCTAATTCCCCCCGCATAAACCAGGCAACATCTAGCGTCTCACCACAATAAGAAATAAAATCCTCCGCCCATATTTGTTTGGTTGGGATGCGTTGTGGTTCTGCAGGTTCCCCGGGAGCCGGAGGCACAAAGGTGTCTAGCCCGTCGAAGTGCTGGAGCACGATCGGTCGCTCGGCTTGATCATAGCCGCAAGCGTAAAAAGCGCCGTCTGGACCCGGCAGTATGTCTGAATCCAAACTGTGACGTCGCATATCCTCATACGACCATATCTCTTGGGTAGAAAACTCCCATCGCACGACCTCAGCTTTACGCCGATCTCGAAGAATCGGGAGCATTTGCGCCTCTGCCTTGAATCGCTGTTCAAGCTCTTGCCGCATGGGAATTCTTAACCATTTTATCAACTAAGTACGTTTGGAATCGATTTTGCCATTTCCGCCACGCTTTGATGAGGAAGCAATTCGTGTCACACCAGCTTCTTCAATCTTGCGTCCTCCGACATTCGTTTCACCAGTTCCTTCACCTTTTGCGCCTGGCTCTTGTGGGCGAGCAGCACGGCGTCGTCGGTCTGGACGAGGATGGAGTCGCGCAGACCAACCACGGCGATGGGGGTGCGGCGGTCCTTGGAGCGCGCGTCGAAGATGATGTTGCGGGCGGCGTCGACGTGGATGAAGTCGGCCACGGCGCAGTTGCCTTCGGGGTCGGCCTTGACGTGGCGGGCGAGGGCGTTCCAGGAGCCGAGGTCGTCCCACTCGAACGCGCCATCCGCCACCACGACGTTTTGCGCGTGTTCCATCAGCGCGAAGTCGATGGAGATTCTTTTGATGTCCGGATATTCCCTGGCGAGCACTTTGGGGAGCTTCTTTTTCGTCGCGGCGTCGAACCAGCGATGGCACGCGGCGGCCATCTCCGGCTGATGTTTCTCCAGGCCGTTGGTGATGGTGACGAAGGACCAGATGAACATGCCGGCGTTCCACCGGTAGTGGCCGCTCGTGAGATAGCCGAGTGCGGTGTCGTAATTCGGCTTCTCAACAAATTGCTCGGCCTTGAAAAAAGCGGTCTTGTATTTCTTCACGCCGGAAGGCGGTGGTAGCTCGACGCCGGTGCGAATGTAGCCGTAGCCGGTGGCCGGTTCGGTGGGTTTGATGCCGATGGTGACGATGACCTGTCCACGACTGGCCAGATCGAACGCGTCGGCGAGCACTTGTTGGAATTTTTTTTCTTCGGGGATGACGTGGTCCGCGGGCAGCACGGCCATCACGGCATTGACCGAGCGCGCCCCGACGATGGCTGCGCCGAGGGTAACTGCCGCGCAGGTGTCGCGCCCGATGGGTTCGGCGATGATGTTCTCCGCTGGCAGCTTGGGCAATTGCTTGCGAACCTCCGGCACCTGCGTCTCGTTCGTGATGATCAGGATGTTTTTGAGCGGCACGAGCGGCAGCACGCGATCCACGGTTTGTTGCAGAAACGAGCGGTCGCCAAGCAACTTGATGAGTTGCTTCGGCGTCTTTTCGCGGCTCACGGGCCAGAAACGCTCGCCGCGCCCGCCGGCCATGATGATAACGAAACGGTTGGTGTTGTCGGTCTTGGTTTTCGCGCTCATAAACTTTTAGCCACGGATTGAACACGGATAAAACACGGAACCGATTTCATAAGGAAAGCAGGAAGGCAGGAATGGAAAAGATAGTCGGCAACTTCTTGGATTCCTCCGTTCCTGATTCTTATCTATGTTTAACTGGTGTTTCATCCGTGGATCAAATTGATTTAGTCGCCACGGAAAGCGATTTCACGAAGTCGCTCACCCGCTTCACCAGTTCGGTTGATTGACCGTGCTCCGCAATCTGGTTCACCACGGCGCTGCCGACGACGATGGCCTCGGCGTGTTGCGCGACGGCTTTCGCTTGTTCAGGATTCGAGATGCCGAAGCCGACGGCGATGGGCAGCGGCGTGTGCGCGCGAATCTTGCGCGTCATGTCACCTATGGTGTCTGAAACCTTCGCCTGCATGCCGGTCACACCCTCGCGTGAGACGTAGTAGATGAAACCGGTGGCGCGGTTGACGATGAGTTCGATGCGGTCGTCGGGCGTCGTCGGAGCGACGAGGTAGATGTTGCATAATCCGGCCTCGCGCATGAGCGCTTCGTAGTTGTCGGACTCCTCCGGCGGCAAGTCCAACACGAGCAAGCCGTCCACGCCCGCCTGCGCGCAATCGGTAATGAACTGCTTCAGTCCGCGCTTGTGGAGGATGTTGAAGTAAACGTAAAGGACGATGGGGACGTGCGATTCACGCCGGATGGCGGCGACGGTGGCGAGCAGCTTGGGCGGCGTGGTGCCGGACTCAAGGCCGCGCTGCGCGGCGAGTTGATTCACGAGGCCGTCGGCCAGCGGATCGCTGAAAGGCACGCCAAGTTCGATCACATCGACACCGGCTTGATCAAAGGCGATTGCAAGCTGGCGGGTGGTTTCGAGATTCGGGTCGCCCGCGCCGATGTAAACGATGAAACCCTTTTTTCCTGCGCGCTTCAGCCCGACAAAGCGTTCTTCAATCCGGTTCATGTGACATGAAGAATGGCAAAACGGCGCGCGGGTGAATAGCCAATTGTTCAACCCAGCACAACCTACGCCCCGTCTTTCAGAAACTCCGCGTTCACGCAATTGCGCAAAGGTTCGCCGCGCAGGGCGCGCGCGATTTCCTGCGCCGCTTTCACGCGCATCTCCACCAGGCCGGCGTCGGAGAAAAATGCGGTGTGCGGCGTGATGATCAGGTTCACCGGGGGATTGGTATGTTCCTGCCACAACTTGATGAGCGGCAGATTGGGGTCGGGCGGTTCGCACGGTAACACGTCAATGCCCGCTCCGGCAATGCGTCCTTCGCGCAGTGCCACCGCAAGTGCGTCCACGTCCACGACCGCGCCGCGCGCAGTGTTAATGAGGAGGGCCGTCGGCTTCATGAGCGCCAGCGCGCGGGCGTCGATGAGGTGGTGCGTCTCGTCCGTCAACGGCGTGTGTAAGGTGACGATGTCGCTTTGAGCGAGCAGGGTGGGTAGATCGACCATCGAAATGTTCAAGACTTTTTCCATGCCCGGACGGAGATAGGGGTCGCACGCAATGACGCGCAGCTTGAGTGCCTTGGCGCGCAGCGCCGTCGCCGCGCCGATGCGGCCCAAGCCGACGACGCCCAAGGTCAATTCCGAGAGTCGTGGCACTGAGCCAACCGCGTCTTTGTCCCAAGGTGCAAGAGTGGTGCGCAGTCGGCGCTCCGAACGCACAATGCCACGATTGCACGCGAGCAGCAGACCAATGGCGTGGTCGGCCACTTCGTCCACGCCGTAATCGGGGACATTACTGACGGGAATCCCCTTTGCGCCCGCCGCTCGGATGTCCACGGCATCATAGCCGACGCCGCAGCGGACGATCACACGGCAGCGATCCAACTCGGCGATGATCGGGGCGGGCAGGGTGACTTCGTGAAAAAGAATAATGGCATCGGCGTCGCGCATCCGGCCATGAAGGTTGTCTCCGAAGCGGGCCTGGAGAAAATGGAGCGTGGCCAATCCGGAAAGTTCCTTTTCTTCAATGTCGGCGGGGGGAGTGAGATAATCGGTGATGATGACTTTGTGCATGGTGGTTCAGGGCTTGTGGAAATGATGCTGCCAGACGAGTCGCAGTCCTTCGAGCGTCAGGGTGGGGACGATGGCGGTGATTTCCGACAATTTGGCGGTGATGAGTTTGGCGTAGCCGCCGGTGGCGACGACGGGAAGGTGGCGGGCTTTCAATTCGCGTTTCAACTCGGCAATCAATTCCCGCACCAGACCGCGATACCCATGCACTGCGCCGATCAGCATCGCGGTCTCGGTGTTTTTTCCGATGACGGACGCGGTGTCGTGAATGCGGATGCGCGGCAGTAGCGCGGTCTTTTCGTGCAGGTAATCCGTCATCGCCGCGAGTCCCGGCGCGATGATTCCGCCGACGTAATCGCCGCGCTCGTCCACCACGTCGAAAGTCAAGGCCGTGCCAAAGTCCACGACCACGGCGGGTGCGCCGAAATGATGTTTAACGGCCACGGCGTTGGCAAGGCGGTCCGGGCCGATGGTTTCTGGTTTCGGATAATTGATGCCGACGCTGCCGAGAGTTTTATGCGTGAGCACGAAGCAGGTCAGGCCAAACAATCGTTTCACCAAACGCTGCGCGCGCGGTGTTGCCTTGGGCACCACGCTGCAGAGCGCCGCGCCTTCAACACGCGCCCGGCCGAGGAAAAGTTTCACCTGTTTGGCCACGCCAGCGGAAAACCACACAGCGGTGGGAATATCCGCCTGCTTCAACACACGGCGCGCGTTGGCCAGGCCGAGGTGCGTGTGAGTGTTGCCGATGTCGAGGAGAAGAATCATTTTTCCAAGGTCACGTCGCCGCCGATGATCCGCTCCAGGCGTCCGTGCTGCGTGCGGACGAGCAGCGCACCGTCCGCATCCAGCGACTCGGCCCGGCCTTGAATGGCGCGCGTGCCGATGTGGATGGTTACATTGCGGCCGAGCGTGGCGCAATTCTCCGCCCACTCGGCGGCCACGGCCTCGAACTGCCCGGCGCGAAGGCGCGCGTAGTCGGCGTCCAGTTCGCGCAGGATGGTGGCTGCGAGTTCGGGCCGGGAAATGGTTTGACCTGTTTCGAGACGCAGCGAGGTCGCGAGCTTGCGCAACTCCGGTGGAAACTCCGTCGCCGTCTGGTTCACGTCCACGCCGATGCCAAGGATGACATACTTCACATGATCCAATTCCGCGCTCATCTCGGTGAGGATGCCGACTACTTTTTTACCGCGCATCAATATATCGTTGGGCCATTTGATTTCCGGAGCAAGACCGGTCTGTCTGCGGATGGCGCGGGCCAGCGCGGTGGCGGCGATGACGGTCAACTGTGTCGCCGCTTGCGGGCGAAGGTCGGGGCGCAACAGCACGGAGAACCACAGCCCTCGGCCCGGCGGAGAAATCCATTTGCGACCGAGACGGCCACGGCCTTTCGTTTGCGATTCAGCGAAGACCACCGCACCTTCCGCCACACCATCACGCGCGAGCTTCTCAATGACATCGTTGGTGGAGTTGGTTTCCTGAAACACGCGGATGTCGCGGCCTACCACCGCCACGCCGGCGACGCGCGAAAGCAGATCGTCCGCATGCAGCACGTCGGGCGCGTTGACAAGCCGGTAGCCTTGGTGCGGACTGGCCGATATGTCGTAGCCGAGGGCGCGCAGTTCCTCGATGCGTGCCCAGATGGCCGCGCGGCTGATGCCCAGCCGTTGCGACAACTCCGCGCCGGAAACGCCGGTTGTCGATACGCGCATGGCGGTAAGGATTTGGGCGTCAATGGTCATGATTTTCTTAGCCACGGATTGAACACGGACGAGAAAATAGAAGGATTCATAAGGAAGGCATGAAGGCAGGAGAGATGGAAACACGGCGGGTAAAGGTTTTCTCCTGCCTTCCTACCTTCCTTATAGATTTCCATGTTCGTGTTTGATCCGTGTTTCATCAGTGGTTAATTTTCAAAATCCAAGGCGATGTCCACGGCGCGGGCGGAGTGAGTGAGCGCGCCGACGGAGATGAAATCCACGCCCGTCTCGGCAATCTTGCGCACGGTCTGCAAATTCACGCCGCCACTGGCCTCGGTCTGCGCGTGGCCGGCGGCCAGCTTCACTGCGGCGCGCAATTGATCGTTCGTCATGTTGTCGAGCAGGATGATGTCCGCGCCGGCTGCGACCGCTTGCTCCACTTGGTCAAGAGTGTCGGCCTCCACTTCCACTTTCAGGTGCGGATATTTCAACCGCGCACGTTGGACGGCGGCGGCGATGGCGTTGGGCATTTCGTCGCGCAGCGCCGCGAGATGGTTGTCTTTGATGAGCACAAGATCGAAGAGGCCGAAGCGATGATTGCGCCCGCCGCCGCAGGCCACGGCGTATTTCTCAAAGCGCCGCCAGCCGGGCGTGGTCTTGCGGGTATCGAGGATTTGCGCGCGCGTGCCGTGGACGGCTTCGACAAACTGCGCGGTGAGCGTGGCCACACCGGACAGGCGTTGGATGAAATTCAAAGCGACGCGCTCCGCCGTCAGAATCGCCTGCGCGGAGCCGTGAACCCACAGAAGTTTATTGCCGCGTTCCGCGCGCTGGCCGTCCTGCACGAGCCGCTCGATCTTCACGGCGACAGAAAGTTCAGTGAAGGCGGCCTCGGCGAACGCGCTGCCCGCGAACACCAGCGGCTCGCGCGCGACCAGCGCCGCGTTGATGAATGCGGATTCCGGCACGGTGGCCAGCGTCGTCACGTCGCCGTTGCCGATGTCTTCGGCCAGCGCGGCGCGCACGGCGGCGCGGATTTCGTCCAAGGAAAGCGATTCCACGCCGTCAGCATGAAGGATGTGGGACGCCGGATGAAGGAAAAAAACTGGGTGCTATCGATCCAGGCAATCGCGCACGGTCTGGGCCAGATGGCGTGGGTGGTACGGTTTTTGGAGAAAGTTCACGCCTTCCTTCAAACCGAAATTCAAGTCGTCGAAGTTCGGGCTGTAGCCGCTGGCGTAAATCACTTTGAGGCCGGGCTTCTCGGCCAACAGTTTTTCCGCCAGCGCGCGCCCGCTCATCCCCTCGGGCATCACCATATCGGTCAGCAGGAGGTCGATCTCCGCCGCGCGCTCCTGCCACACGGCGAGCGCCTTCACACCGGAAGCCGCTTCGAGGACGTGGTAGCCGTGCTTCTGTAAAATCAGCGCGGCCATTTCGCGCAACGCCTCCTCGTCTTCGACGAGCAGGATCGTCTCCTTGCCGCCGCGCACTTTGGGCGCGGCCGCCTGGGCGGCGGATGTTTTCGCCGATTCCAGCGAGGCCGGCAGGAACACGTTGAAAGTCGTGCCGACGCCCACGGCGCTATCCACTTCGATCCAGCCTTCGTGTTGTTTCACGATGCCGAACACGGTGGCCAGGCCCAGGCCCGTGCCTTTGCCGGTTTCCTTGGTGGTGAAGAACGGTTCAAAGATGCGTGACTGAATTTCTGGTGTCATGCCGCAGCCGGTGTCGCTGACGGTCAAACAAACGAAACGGCCCGCGCGGGCTTCGGGATTCTGTTGCACGCTCGCCGCCACCACCTCCACCACTGCGGTGCGGATCGTCAGCCGGCCGCCCCGGGGCATGGCATCGCGCGCGTTGACGGCGAGGTTCAGGAGGATTTGATCCATCATGCTGGCGTCCGCTTGCACCGGCGGCAGGCCAGAGTAGGTTTCCAATTGAACGGTGATGTGCGCGCCGATGACTTGCTGGAGCAGCTTGGCCACGTTGGCAATCACCGCGTTCAAGTCCAAGGCTTCCGGGCGCCGAATTTGTTTGCGGCTGAACGTGAGCAATTGGTGGGTGAGGCTGGCAGCCCGTTCCCCCGCCGTATGAACCTCCGTTAACAACTTCACCATTTCCGCCGGCACCCGTTCGTCCGTCATCACCAGTTCGGTGTAACCCTGGATGACGGTCAGCAGATTGTTGAAGTCATGCGCCACGCCGCTGGCGAGCTGGCCGATGGCCTCCATCTTCTGCGACTGGCGCAATTGTTCCTCCAGTTCCCGCTGCTCCGTAATGTCCCAGAAGATACCCTGGATGCCGATGATTTGCCCGGCGGCGTTGTGCAACGGGCTTTTCAACACCCGGACCAATCTCCGCTGGCCGTTCACCCGTTGGTTATCTTCCACCGTTTCAAACACGGTGCCGGTGGCGATCACTCGTTGGTCGTCGGCTTGGAATTTTTTGGCCAGTTCGGGCGACGCGATGTCAAAGTCGGTCTTGCCGAGCAGCTCGGGCAGCGTTTTTCCGGTGGTGGCGCAAAACTGTGCGTTGGCAAACGTGAACCGCCCGGCGAGATCCTTGCGAAACATGTTTAGCGGCAGATTCTCCACCAGCGAATGATAGAGCGCCTCAGAATCTTTCAATGACTCCTCCATCCGCTTGCGTTCAGTGATGTCCTCAATGCTGCCCTCGTAAAGAATTACTTTGCCGTCGGCGTCACGGATGGCCCGCGCGTTGAGGGAGACCCAGACCGTACTTCGATCCTTGCGGTAGGATTCGTGCTCCAGGCCGGTGACGACACCGTGTTCATCCAGTCGCCGCTTGAGCTCCTCCCGGTCGCGCGGCTGCACGTAAACCTGCCGGGCGATGTCCGTGCATTGCTGAATCAATTCCTCGGGGGAATCGTAGCCGAGGATGCGCGCGAAGGCTGGATTCACGGTGAGATAACGGCCTTCCGGTGTGCTCTGGAAAATCCCTTCGCCCGCGCTTTCAAAGATAGCGCGGTATTTCTTTTCCGCCCCGGCCAGCGCCTGCTCCGCTTTTAGGCGCGCGGTGAGATCAATGGCCGTGCCGCCGAGGAACCGCTGGCCGGCGTTGTTGGTGATGGGGAACTTGAAGACCAGCCAGTGGCGCAGGACGCCGTCGGGCGTCGGCACGTCTTCCAGCGTTTCGGTCGGCTGGTTTGAAGCGAGGACGCCCAGGTCGTGCTCGCGGAGCGTCCGGGCCACTTCCGGCGGCCAGAGTTCGAAATCGTTCTTGCCCTCAATGGCTTGCTGCGTGGTCTGGAACAACCTTTCAAAAGTGCGGTTGACATACACCATCCGGCCCGCCTCATCTTTGATGAAAGCCACGGCGGGGTTGTAATCCATGAAGGTGCGGAAGCGCTCTTCGCTCGCTTGGAGGCCCGCTCGGCCCGCTTGCGCTCGGTGATGTCCCGGATGAAGCCCATGAACAGCGGCGGCTCCGCCCGGGGCAGGCGGGCGATGGTCAGTTCCACGGGAAACTCCGTCCCGTCCGCGCGCTGCGCCGTGATCTCGATCCGCCGGTTCAGCACCGGGCCTTCGCCCGTGGCCAGATAATGCGCCAGCCCGCGCCGATGCCGCTCCCGCAACGCCGGGGGAATGAGCAGCTCTGCCATTTCCTTTCCCACCACCTCGGCGCGCGTGAGTCCAAATATCTTTTCCGCCGCCAGGTTGAACTCCACGATTCCCCCCTGGGCGTTCATGGTGATGATGCCGTCGAGCGAAAGCTCCACCACCTGTTGGCTCAGTTGCTGGCTCTGCCGTGTCTCAGCTTCTGCCTGGCGACGCTCCCGCGCCAGCCGGCAAATGTGGAAGATGGCCAGGAAGAGCAGGGCCGAAGCCACCAGCTCCCCGAGCAGTTCGGCTTCACTGTAATTGAGGATCATCCAATTGGGAAAGGCGGCGCGAAAAAACCAGCCCGCCCGCAGCAACACCAGCAGGACGACCACCAGCCCCAGAATGACCCGCCCCCGGCGGTCGGCCTGCAGCGACAAGCGCGCGAAAAAATAAAGCGTGGCCAGTTGCAACAGCGTGGTCAGCGCGGCGGCGGTGAGTTCCATAGAGGAGGGCATGCTTGGGCAATTTTTTCACGGATGCAACGGTTAAACGACGCAATTGCGCTTTATCCGGCAGTGGAAATCAGGTTTCATGTTGCGCATGAACTCACGCTGGCAAGCTCGTTTCCTAAACCCCGCAATCCTTGCTCTCCTGGTGTCCGTGCTGCTGGCCTCCGTGGCTTGGCCGCGACTCGCTTCGGCGCAGAGCAGTCCCGGCGAATCCAAATGGGAAAAGGAAATCAAAGCGTTTGAAGAGAGGGACCGAACCAACGCGCCGCCGAAGAAGGCCGTGTTGTTCATTGGCAGTTCCAGCATCCGGCTGTGGAAGACGCTGGCGCAGGATTTTCCCAAGGCGAAAGTTATCAACCGCGGATTTGGCGGCTCACAGATCAGCGACTCGGTGGAATTCGCCGAGCGGATCGTGTTCCCGTACCGACCTCGGCTGATTGTGTTTTATGCTGGTGGCAACGATATCAACGCCGGCAAATCGCCGGAGCAGGTCTTCGCCGACTTCAAGGCTTTTGCTGAAAAGGTCCGTGCGGGTTTGCCCAAGACAAAGATCGCCTACATCTCGAGCGCGCCGAATCCCGCGCGCTGGGCGCAGATCGAGAAGGTCCGAACGCTGAACCAATTGATCGCGGACTACATCAAGCGGAACAAGAAGCTGGCGTACATCGATGTGCATACGCGCATGCTCGGCCCCGACGGCCAGCCGCTGCCGGACATTTACGTGGCGGACAAATTGCATATGAACGCCAAAGGCTACGCTATATGGGCCGAGGTGGTGGGGCGGTATTTGAAATAAGGCGGAACCATGCAGTTGGAAAAATTCCTTAACCACGGATGGACACGGATTCACACGGATGGGATTGGCTGCGAAGATCCTCGCCCCGCAGGTTGGAGGAGTCATTGTTTGGTGCCCGGAAGGAATGATCCGGGCATTCCTTGGACGCCCTGTCCTTATCCGTGTGAATCCGTGTCCATCCGTGGTTGAATTGAATTGTTACGGCAAGGCCGGATAACTTTTTGGTGGAATTGTCCGTCACTTCCGGCATCTTAACGACATGGCCAATATCATCAAACGACCGGCGTGGCACCTTCCTGAACGGTTGATCACACCCGAAGCGGTGTACCTGAAGCGCCGGCATTTTCTCCAGCAGATGGGTTTCACCGGCGCGGGGCTGCTCGCCGCGCCACTGGTCGGTTGCACGGAAGCGCAACAGCCGCCCGCGCCGCCCACACCGAAGGCACCCAGTCCGGCGGCCAAAGGCGGGAAACTCTATCCGGCAACGCGCAATCCGGAATTTAATCCGGGTTGGAAACTGTCCGACGAGGAAGTTGCTGGGACGTACAATAATTTTTACGAGTTCTCCACGACGAAGGAACGCGTCCACCAGTTGACCGGCAAGTTCGTGACCTCGCCGTGGTCGGTGCAGATCGACGGGCTGGTGGAGAAGCCGTTGACCTTGGACATCCAGGAATTGATCGCCCTGATGGGACTGGAGGAGCGAGTCTATCGCTTCCGCTGTGTCGAGGCGTGGTCGATGGTGGTGCCGTGGACGGGATTCCAGTTCAGCAAGCTCATCGAAAAAGTGGTGCCGAAAGCCGAGGCGAAGTTCGTCCGTTTTGAAACCGCCGCCAAACCCGACCAGATGCCGGGCTATACCCGGCTGAAGGCCCAAGGCTACCCGATGCCCTATAATGAAGGCTTGCGGCTGGATGAAGCGATGAACCCGTTGACGCTCGTCACCACCGGCATCTTCGGCAAGCCGCTGCCCAAGCAGCACGGCGCGCCGGTGCGCATGATCGTGCCGTGGAAATACGGTTACAAGAGCATCAAGTCGATCTCCCGGATTGAGTTTGTGGCGAAGCAACCGGCAACCTTGTGGGAGACGCTGGCGCCGGACGAATATCCTTTTGAATCGAACGTGAATCCGGCCGTGCCGCATCCGCGCTGGTCGCAAGCCACCGAGCGCGTGATCGACACCAACGATCGCATCCGAACGCAGCCGTTCAATGGATATGGCAACCTCGTTGCCAAGCTGTATTCCAAGGGTTGACCGTTGGCGGTGAGTTCCCATTGAGTTTTCAAGTTGCGGCAATTTCATCCGTTGTTGTGTCATGCCAATTCCAATCTTGAGCGTCGCCCTGATGCGCGAATGGGAAACCGCCACTTGGGCTAGTGGCCAAACTCAAGCCGAAGTGATCGCGCGCGTGGGCGTCGTCGTCGCGCAACGCGCGCGGCAAATGACCCGGCCCGGCGATAGTATTTTGATTCTGGCAGGGAAGGGGAACAACGGTGCGGATGCGCGCGAAACCCAACTTCATTTGGCAGAACGGCAGGGTCATCTGCTGGAGATCAGCAAGCCGGTGGAAGCATTGACTGAATTGGAAAAGTTGATCCGGAAAACAAAGCCCGCGTTGATGATCGACGGGCTTTTTGGCATTGGGCTGAATCGTCCGTTGGATGAAGGATGGGTGAAGCTGGTTCAACAGATCAACGCCTCGAAGATTCCAATCTTGTCGATTGATGTTCCCTCGGGCTTGAACGCGGACACGGGCGAACCCCAGGGCGAAGCGATTCGCGCCGCCGTAACGCTGACTTTGGGTGCGGTCAAGCGCGGGCTGGTGCAGGCGAAAGCAATTCCCTACACCGGCCGGCTCGAAGTAGCCGCAGACATCGGACTGACGACCTGCCCGCACCAATCCGAACTCGCTTGGACGGTGCCGGAGGATTTTGCCAGCTATCCGCCTGCGCGGCCCAGCGGCGGGCACAAAGGAGCCTTCGGTCACTTGGTGATTATCGCGGGTAGTCTGGGTTACCACGGCGCAGCGGTGTTGGCGGCGCGAGCCGCGTTACGCGCGATGCCCGGCTTGGTGACGGTGCTGCCGCACGAAAATGTTTATCTGCCCATTGCCAGCCAATTGCAGGCGGCGATGGTGCAGCCGTGGCGGGACGGGATGAAGTATCCCGTTTCCACGAGCGCATATTTGCTCGGACCCGGATTGGCAGCGGAAAATTTCCCCGACACGCTCAAGGCCGAAGTGCGGCGAATTTGGCGCGATGCATCACTGCCGGTCATCGCGGATGCCAGCGCGTTGGACTGGCTGATCGGCGGGCTTTCCAAGTCAGGGGCCACGCGGGTCATCACTCCACATCCCGGCGAGGCCGCACGGATGTTGAAGACGACCACCGCCAAAGTGGAAGCGGATCGTCCGGCGGCGTTGCGCGAATTGTCCAAGCGCTGGGGTAATTGCTGGGTCGTGTTGAAAGGATGCCAAACGCTCGTCGGTCAAAGTGTCGGGGAAATATTTGTCAATTCCTCCGGCAATCCGAACCTCGCCCAAGGCGGTGCCGGCGACGTGCTGGCCGGTTATTTGGGCGGTTTGCTGGCGCAGCCGCAGTTGCAAGCCGATCCGTTGACGGCCATTCGTTATGCGGTCTGGCAACACGGGGCGAGTGCCGATGCTTTAAGCGGGCAGGGGAAGAGTTGGGGCG
This sequence comes from Limisphaerales bacterium, assembly GCA_046593035.1. Taxonomy (GTDB): domain Bacteria; phylum Verrucomicrobiota; class Verrucomicrobiia; order Limisphaerales; family JAYTXL01; genus JAYTXL01. The sequence continues at coordinate 40,958 of JBKJSC010000049.1, forward strand.
TGGAGGACCTGCTCGGCACCTTGGGCAACGGGTGATGAGCGATTTTGTTTCCCTTGCGCGGGCTGCATTTGGTATCAACGGGCACTACATGCGTCGATTTTTTTTGTTCGTAGTATTGAGCGGGTTAATCTGGCTGCTGCCCGACGGAGCGGTCGCGACGGAGTTCAAACTCAAGGACGGCACGGTTCACAACGGAACCCCGCTGAAGCCCGGTGAGAAGGGCATCATCATTAAACTGGATAGTGGCGCTTTCACGCCGACGATCGCCTGGGAAAAGTTTTCACAGGAAGCGTTGAAAGAATTGGTGAAGAATCCCAAGGCAAAGGCTTTCGCGGAGGTTCTGATCGAAATCCCGCCCGAAGAAATGAAAGAGGAGCCGGATCAATCGGCTCCGATCGCGAAAGCGAAGCCGCCCATCGTCGTCAAAGAATTTCCGAGTCCCGGTCGGCTGGCGACCAAGACCGGGCTGATTGGCGCGATGTTTGGCACGAAGATCGGATTTTTCATCCTGATGGTTTTGTACGTCGGGAATATGTTCGCGGGCTACGAGGTCGCGATCTATCGGAACCGTCCCGTGGCCCTGGTTTGCGGCGTCGCCGCCGTGGCACCGGTGATTGGCCCGGTGATTTTTCTCTGCATGCCGTATAATCGCCCGCCCGCCGAGGAGGAGCAGCCCATGGAAGCGCCGGAGGTAGAAGAAGCGCCGCCCGAGGAAATTGTGGAAGAGTCACCCGTGGAAGGGGCGGCTTCCGCGGAACCCGCCAAGCCAGCACCGGTGATTTTCAAGCGCGGCGAGTTCAGTTTCAACCGGCGGTTTTTCGAGACGCGTTTCTCCAATTTTTTCAAGGTGATGCCCTCCGAGGCGGAGAAGAACCTAGTCTTGGCCATTAAATGTGCCAAAGGCGAATTTGTCGGCAAGCGCATCAGTAAAATTTCCGCCACCGAACTTAGCCTGCAATTGTTCACGGGAGGTGCTTCCAGTGAGGAGCCGATCCTGTTCAACGACATCTTTGAAGTGCAGGTGCGGCAGAAGGACGACCTTTCATCATGAAATACCGGACCATTTTACTATTCGGCGCGCCCGGCGCCGGCAAGGGAACGCAAGGAAAGATTCTCGGCACCATCCCAAATTTCTTTCACTTCGCCTGCGGTGACGCCTTTCGCAATCTCACCATCGAAAACGAACTGGGTCGGACATTCATCGACTATTCCAGCAAAGGGCAACTGGTGCCGGACGAATACACCATTCGGCTCTGGCGCAATTCCATCGAAGGCAGCAAGCAAACCGGGCGCTTCAATCCCGAGCGCGACACCCTCGTGCTCGATGGTATTCCCCGCAGTCCAAGCCAGGCGGAGTTGTTGAGTGACGCCATCGACGTCCGAGCGGTATTTAACCTGACCTGTCCGGATCTGAATAAACTGGTCGAGCGTCTGCAAAGGCGGGCGTTGCGGGAAAACCGGCTGGATGACGCCAACCTGGAAATTATTCGCCAGCGTTTGGAAACGTACGAGCGAGAAACCAAGCCGGTGCTGGATCACTACGGCTCGAACTTGGTTCACATGATTGATTCGACGCAATCGCCTGTGAACGTCTTGTGTGAGATTCTGAACATCATTGCTAAGTTCTGATTTGCCGCGCGGCAGGTTGGGGTTCGCCCGGTTTTGAGGTTGTCTCGAAATTGCGATTCCTACTCTGGGTTTCCGATCATCTGTAATGCCGCCACTTCGGATTATTTTCATGGGTACTGCCGAACTGGCCTGCGCCAGTCTCGTGGCGTTGCTGCAGCCCGGCCTTCAAGTTGTGGCGGTGGTGACGCAACCCGACCGGCCCAAGGGGCGTGATTTGAAATTGCAGCCATCGGCTGTGAAGGAACTGGCCATGCGCTTGAGCTTGCCCGTGCTCCAACCGGAGCGGGCACGCCAGCCGGAATTTGTGCAGCAACTGGCGGAGTTGCGGCCTGATTTGATCGTGGTTGCCGCCTACGGCCAAATCTTGCCACCAGCAATCCTCGCCTTGCCGGCGCACGGATGTCTCAATGTTCACACTTCGTTGTTGCCAAAATATCGCGGAGCCGCACCGATTCAATGGGCGATTCTCAATGGTGAAACCGAGACTGGCGTCACGCTCATGAAAATGGATGCGGGCCTGGACACCGGCGACATTCTGAGACAGCAACGCACCGCCATTCTGGCGACGGACAACGCGCAAACTCTCCATGACCGACTGGCGACGCTCGGCGCGGAGTTATTGATCCAGACCATCCCGGATTGGGTCGCGGGAAGGATCGTTCCAGAGAAACAGCCGACCGAAGGCACCACGTACGCGCGCAAGATCACCAAAGAGGACGGACGGTTGGATTGGGGACAGCCCGCGCAAGTCTTGTGGAATCGTGTGCGCGCCTTCACGCCGTGGCCGGGCGCGCACACGTTTCAACCAACTCCGTCGAGGCCGTTGCTGCTAAAAATCTGGTCAGCGGAAGTCGCGGCGACGGGCGTTGGCCGCGCTGGGAAAATTCTCCAAGCCGACAAACACGGCATCGTGATCGCTTGCGGGAAAGACTCATTGCGCGTGCTTGAGTTGCAGCGCGAAGGCGGGCGACGTTTGAATGCCCGTGAATTTCTGGCGGGCCACGAATTGAAAATTGGCGATGTGCTGGGCTGAAATCAGCCGCGCGGACTTATTCGACTAAGTCCTTGGCTGATTTGAATCGCGCCTCCATGAACTTGATGATCGGCGTGGCGCGCACGATGGCGTTTTGTTCCGTCTGGCCCAGGAAAGATTCCATCGTAATGCGCACGGCGGCGACGGTTTCGCCGTTGCGGTCGTGCAGCGGCATGGTGACGGTCACGGTGGTGCGTTCCTTGCCGTAATACATCTTGTTCTCCGCAATCACCGTCTTCTCCAGTTGCGTCGCCGGCTGGCCAAGGTCTTGGGCTTCGGTGCTGGCAATAATGGTGTGTTCCGATTTGCCCGCGAGCTGGCCGTAGAATTTGAGACCTTTGAGTCGTGAGTATTTTTCCATCGTCGAACGGACGATGACTTGGGCCAGAAGTTCGCGCGGCGTGTAGTTGAGTTTCAAGTCGGTGAAGTAGCTCACGGAATCGGACTTGGTCCAAAAGCCGATTTTTCCCACCGGAAACGTGCTGTCGGTTAACAGAGGAATGGCCTCCTGGCCGTTGAGCAGGCAGCGGATTTGGTTGCCTTTGCATTCCACTGTCAGTTCGTGCCAGACACCTTTGGCGATGGCCACTTCCGGGCCGATGGGCGCCGTCCGCTGGCCGTTGACGAATTTGTAGAATCGAAAGGAGTTGCCAATCGAACTTGCCCGCACCACGTAATAATTCTTTTCGTCTTGAATGCGGAAGGCGACGCCGGCCATTTGCTCTGCCGTGCCGCTCACCGTTTTGAACCGCGTGGTGAGTGTGAAATCGCCATAAACATCGTCGTCGATAATCAGCAGCGGAAAATGTTCGTCAGTAATATCCTCGCCAAGTTGCGCCAGCACCGGACGCCGTGTGACGTTCGCGGCCTTGGGTGTCAGCGGCGCGATCAGGGGCGGCACATCATCAAGGATGATTTTCCAATCGCCCGGCTTGCCTTTGCCGGTGATGACGCTGCGGAATCCCTTGGGGGATTCGTTTACGTTGAATTTGCCGAAGTCAAATTCCCGGACGGCCGCGCCGGCCTGCCCCGCCAACACGCAGGCGGCAACGATAAGTGACAAACGTGACATCACGCGAAGATTAGCAAATAGCGGCGGCGGAAAGCTATTTGTAAATCATGTCCGCCACGGTTTTGCCGGCCGGAATGAACGGCAGCACGTGTTCCGTGTAGGGCGTGATCACGTCCAGCAGATATGCCTCCTTGGAATCCAGCATTCGTTGCAGGGCCGCACGCAGGTCGCGCTTGAACATCACGCGCTCGGCCGGAATGTTGAAGCCCTTGGCAATCGCGATGTAGTCCGGATAAATCTTCTGCATGTTTTCCGGGTCGCCGAGGTAGGTATGGCCGCGATTGCCAGCGTAAAACTTATCCTCCCATTGCACCACCATGCCGAGGTGCTGGTTGTTTAGAATGAGCGCCTTGGCGGCAATCTTCTCGATGTGCGCGGTGGCGAGTTCCTGCACGTTCATCAGAAATGAACCATCGCCGTCGATGTCGATGACCTGCTTGTCCGGGCAGGCCACCTTCGCGCCGAGCGCCGCCGGATAACCGTAGCCCATCGCGCCTAGACCCGCGCTGGTGAGAAGCTGGCGCGGGTATTTGTATTTGTAGTATTGTCCGGCCCACATCTGGTGCTGGCCCACGCCGGTCGTGATGATCGCCTCGCCGTTCGTCAATTCGTAGAGCATCTCAATGACCATCTGCGGCAGGATCACTTCGTCGTGATGGCCGCCCATGTGATCCTTCATGTGCTGAGATTTCAACACTTCACTGGTCACGCGATAGCCGAGCGGCGCCTTGGCCTTCCATTCGGCGATCTGCGCGTGCCACGCCGTGAACTTCTTGGCGATGGCCCGCTGGCGCACCATTTCCACCAGGCGGCCCAGCGCGTACTTGATGTCGCTTTGAATCGCCAGCTGCACCTTGCGGTTCTTGTTGTGTTCCGAAGCATCGATGTCGATGTGGACAATCGTGCCCGTCTCGCAAAACTTTTCCACCTTGCCCGTGACGCGGTCGTCAAAGCGCACGCCGAAGGCCAGCAACAAATCCGCGCCGTCGTTCAGTTTCACCATCGGGGCGTTGAAATCCTTGCGATGCTCGAACTCGCCGCTCACGGCCCAGTTCGCGTAGGCCGTTCCGTGCATGCCGAGCCAGCGCAGGGAGAGAGGATGTGTTTCCGGAAACGCGCCGCAGCCCATGATGGTCGTCGTCACCGGAATCTGCGTGGCTTCGACGAACGCGCGCAGTTCTTCGCTCGCCTCGCCGCTGATGATGCCGCCACCGCAGTAGAGCAACGGCCGCTCAGACTTTTCGATCAAGCCGATGATTTCGTTCAACGCCAGTTCGTCGGCTTGTTGTGCCGGTTCATAGCCGCGAATCTCCACCGACTTCGGGAACACTGGCTGCGCCTTGGATTGCTGGATGTTCTTCGGCACATCGACCACCACCGGGCCGGGCCGCCCACTGGTCGCGATGTAAAATGCTTCTTTGATGACGCGCGGAATGTCGTTCACGTCCGTCACCAGATAACTGTGCTTCACGATCGGCAGCGTCATGCCGAAGAAATCAGTTTCCTGAAAGCCGCCTTTGCCGATCATCGCCTGCGGCACCTGGCCGGTGATGGCCACCAGCGGAATGGAATCCATGTACGCGTCGGCAATGCCCGTGACAAGGTTCGTCGCGCCCGGCCCGCTGGTAGCCATGCAGACGCCCGCTTTGCCGGTGGCGCGCGCGTAGCCTTCGGCGGCAAACGCGCCGCCCTGCTCGTGCCGGGGCAGGATGGTGCGAATCTTCTTCGACTTTGTCAGTGCCTGGTGGAATTCCATGCTCGCCCCGCCGGGATAGGCGAAGATGGTGTCCACGCCCTCGCGTTCGAGGCAGGCGACGAGGATTTCACTGCCCAACATCACCGGGCCGAGTTCGGCGCGTTCGGTGGACCGTTTCGTTTCAGCGGATTCGATGGTTTTGCTCATGTTATCTCTGCGGTTGAGGCGGGTTGGCCGCGGTAATAAAAAACCCACGACCGTTGCCAGCCGTGGGTTCTTGTCGAAATCGTGGTTACGCGCGACAAGTGCCAACGGCGTCGTTTCCTACGACGACGACCAGCCGGTTGACTTGCAGCGCGATTTCATTCATCGGCGGAAAATTAGTCAGCCCGCCGCCACCGGTCAAGCGTGTTTTGAGGTGTCAAAAGCATTTGTGCCGCCGGAACAAATCAGTTGGCAACCCCCGATGGTAACGCTATTGCTACTCCCACCGTCCAACGGGAAGTCAATGAAACATTTTTTATTTGCGCTCCTGGCCTTGTTCGCCGTCGTCACCCTTCACGCGGCGGAAACGCGCCCGAACATCGTCTGGATCTTTGGCGAGGACATGGGGCCGGAACTCGGCGCGTATGGCGATCCGAACGCCCTCACGCCGAACATGGACCGGCTGGCTCGCGAGGGCGTGCGCTTTCAAAACTGCTTCACGCACGCGCCCGTGTGCGCGCCCAGCCGCTCCGGGCTGATCACGGGCCGTTATCCGACGAGCATTGGTTCGCATCACATGCGCTCCACGTTGCTCGCGCCGCCGCCGATGTTCACCGAGTATTTGCGGAAGGCTGGGTATCTCGTCTGCTGGCCGACCAAGTCGCCGCATGGGAAAACGGATTTTAATTTTCAACTGCCCAAGGATTGCTTTGACCGCGTGGACGACTGGACCAAGGACATTCCCCAGCAACCGTTCTTTGGGTTCTTCAACATCCTTACGTCGCACGAAAGCCAGATTCGCGCTGCGCCGGAGCAAATGGCGAAGAACCTCGCGCGCCTCAAGCCTTCTGAACGCCGTGATCCCGCGAAGATGAAGTTGCCATCCTACACGCCCGACACACCGGAGACGCGCCGTGATCTGGCGAATTATTACGATCTCGTCACCGCCGTGGATTACAAAGTGGGTGATGTGCTCGACGCGCTCGAAAAGGCAGGCGTCGCGGACAATACCGTGGTGATTCTCACGGGCGATCATGGCCGTGGCCTGCCGCGCAGCAAGCGTTGGGTGTATCATCAGGGCATTCATGTGCCCTTGATTGTCCGCTGGCCGGGCAAGCTCAAACCCGGCAGCGTCCGCGATGACTTGGTTTGTTTCCTGGATTTTTCCGCCACCACGCTGGCATTGGCGGGCGCGGAGATTCCCAAAGAGTTTGATGGTCAGATTATTCTCGGCCCCAAGACTGCGCCGCCGAGGAAATATATTTTTGCAGCCCGCGACCGGATGGATGAAACCCCCGACCGCATTCGCACCGTGCGCGACCGGCAATTTCAATTCATCCGGAACTTCCGTCCCGAACTGCCGTACGCGCAGCGCGTGGCCTACATGGAGGAAATGCCGACGATGCAAGTCTGGCGGCGGCTCAATGCGGAAGGCAAGTTGAACGCCGCGCAGAAACTTTTTTTCGCTCCGACCAAACCGAAGGAAGAACTCTACGATGTGCTCGCCGATCCGGACGAAGTGCGCAATCTCGCCGGCCTTCCGCAACACGAATCAAAGCTCAAGGAACTCCGCGCCGCGCTGGATCAATGGATCACCGACACGAAAGATTTGGGCGCGATTCCGGAAACGGAACTCATCCAGCGCGGCCTCGTGGCCGACCGTTTGGCGGAATACGAAAAGCGCAAGGAACCGAGAAAGTGAATCGCACTGCACACTTGATTTCCCTCAAGGCAAACCGGGACAACCTGAAGGTTGAACTCCAACGGAAACGGCCAGCACGCGTCGTTGGAGTTCACGCTTTAGCGTGTCCGATGAGCCTTGCGGAATTATTTGCCCCGACGAAAAAGTGAAGTCCGATTGCCCAACATGAAGCAGCCAACCAATCCCAATTCCACGAAGCAATTCGCGGTCGCGCTCACCGTCGTGATTCTCGGCGTTTGCTTCGGCACCTGGATTACGTTGAAACGCGCCGACAAGGATGCCGCGACCAAGTTCGATCTGCCCGGAGCCATGGGCCACGCGCTGTCGGCACCTAAATTCATCCCGGATACCAATCACATGGTCTGGATTCCCGCCGGCACGTTTGCCATGGGTTCGGAGGATGGGCAGACCGATGAGAAGCCCGTGCATCCAGTAACGTTGGACGGATTCTGGATGGATAAAACGGAAGTGACCAACGAGCAGTTTGAAAAATTCGCCAACGAAACCCGTTACGTGACGATTGCCGAGCGCAAACCCGACCCGAAAGAATTCCCCGGGGTTCCGCCGGAACGGCTCGTGGCCGGATCGGTCGTCTTCACGCCGCCGGATCGCGAGGTGTCGCTGGAAAATCATTACGTCTGGTGGGCTTACGTGGACGGTGCGAACTGGCGTCATCCCGAAGGCCCCGGCAGTTCGCTTCAGGGCCGGGAGAAACATCCCGTCGTGCATGTCTGCTGGATTGATGCAGTGGCGTACGCGACGTGGGCGGGCAAGCGACTGCCGACCGAAGCCGAGTGGGAATACGCGTCGCGCGGCGGCCTGGTGCAACAGCCCTACGTCTGGGGCAAGGACCAGATGCCCGACGGCAAATGGATCGCGAACATCTGGCAG
>JBKJSC010000154.1:0-14975 GCA_046593035.1 Limisphaerales bacterium
CCTGTAGCCCCCGGCGGCCAGCACCTTCCCATTGGCCAGCAACGTCGCCGTGTGAAAAGAGCGGGCGGTGCTCAGCGCGCCGGTCGTCGTCCACGACCCCGAGCCGCCATTACCCGCCGGATCATACAACTCCGCGCTGGAAAAATAGCTGATGCTCCCATCGCTCCCCCCGGCGACCAGCACTTTCCCATTGGGCAGCAACGTCGCCGTGCAAAGATAGCGGGCGGTGCTCATCGCGCCGGTCGTCGTCCACGAACCCAAGCCGCCATTACCCGCCGGATCATACAATTCTGCGCTGGAAAGAGGGCCGCTGCTACCATAGCCCCCGGAAACCAGCACCTTCCCGTTGGGCAGCAACGTCGCCCTGTGTGATTCACGGGCGGTATTCAGCGCGCCCGTCGCCGACCACGAACCCAACCCGCCATTACCCGCTGGATCGTACAACTCCGCGCTGGAAAGATGGCTGCTGACACCATAGCCCCCGGAGACCAGCACCTTCCCATTGGGCAGCAACGTCGCCGTGTGTTGATAACGGGCGGTACTCATCGCGCCCGTCGCCGTCCACGACCCCAAGCCGCCATTACCCGCCGGATCATACAACTCCGCGCTCGAAAGAGCGCTAAAGCTGGCATCCCGTCCCCCCGTAACCAGCACCTTCCCATTGGGCAGCAACGTCGCCTTGTGAAGATAGCGGGCGGTGCTCATCGCGGCGGTCGTCGTCCACGACCCCAAGCCGCCATTACCAACCGGATCATACAATTCTGCGCTGGAAAGAGGGCCGCTGCTACCATAGCCCCCGGAAACCAGCACCTTCCCGTTGGGCAACAACGTCTCCGTCTGATATTGGCGGGCGGTGCTCATCGCGCCCGTCGCCGACCACGTCGCAGCACCCGCGACCGTGCGGGTCGCCGTGGCCGTGACCGTGTGAGTCGTCGTGGCAACCGGCGTGGATGCCGAACCTTGTGCCAGCGCCACACTGTTGACATCGGCGATCGCTGCGAAGTTCATGCCGCCGGGATGACCGTAAGCTTCCGTGGCAGCGAAGCCATAGACCGTTACCCCAAAAGGCACCGGCCCGGTCAGACGATACGAACCGGCCGCGATGGAGAGTCGAACATAAGAAAACCCGCTCGTGCTAATGGCGGTAAAGTTGCCAGCGGGGATCAATACCCCATCGACGCTGATGCTGCTCGTCGCAGCGTTGGTCACCACCACGTTGAGGTAATTGGCGTATCCGCTGGCAATCGTGGCGATGGAATAATCACCCACCCACTGCTCGTAGCTGGGAACAATCATCATGAATGGATCCGAATTTGGCACGTTGTCGAACCGGTAACTGTTGGCATATTGCGCCACCAAAATCGGCTTGTCGGCGCTAATGCAGGTGCCGTTCGTCAGGACCAACTCGGCGAACTTGCCGCGGTTCAAGTTGGTGTAAGCGACCCCGTTCAAAGAGACGGCGGTGCTGCTCGCGGAGGCCAGGATGCGAAAGGTGTCGCCCGTGCGCGTCGCCAGCGGCGAAGTAATATACTTACGGCCCCACGCGGTGGTCGGCGGCAGTTGTTCCACGAGATAATCAGCGGAACTGACGTTATATGGAACGTTCGCCGCCCGATGTCCGCCGAAAACCGAAATCGGCTGCGTGGAAGAAATAAGGCTGCCGGACAGATCAGCGGCCGTGCTGTTCGTCAGGTTGCGCAGTTGGTAGGTCTGCCCTGCATTCAGGTTGACGTTGTAAGGCACCCCGGCCGTTCGGGCTCCCGTCGTGGTGGTCGGCGTGATCGTCACCACCGTTCCGTTCACCGTGCCGACCAGGGTCAACTGGCTGCCGAGAATCGTGCCGCCATTTTTGTAGCCCAAAGCAATGTAATCCGTTCCCAAGGCGTCCGCCGGAATCACGAGGTAGGAGTCCGTGGATGTGCCGATGCGGTTCACGGCATAGACCGTCACCTCGTCAACCGTTGAGATGGAGACACCCTTCGCTTCCACCAGGTCGGAGCTGTCCACCGACGCTCCCGCCGGAACCAACACGGTGGTCACCAGCCCCGCCGTCACCGAGAAGTTCTTGGTGTAACCCAAGCCCGGCACCGTGACCGTGCCGACGGTGTTCACGGTGCTAGAAATCACCAAACTCAATTCCGGCACCGCGTTCACGTTCCCCGGGAAGGCCAGGAAGAAGTTGGTCCCGGACGAATCGGCCAGGACCGTGATGGCCGGGGCGCTGGGATCAACGATGCGGACGGTGCGGACGGAGCTGCTGGTGTTGCCGCTGGGGTCGGTCACGGTGTAGGTCACCAGATAGGTGCCGGCCTGGCTCACATCCACCGTGCCAGTCACCACAATCAAGCCGGTCAAATTGCCACCCGCAGTGTCGCTCGCGGTCGCTCCCGGATCGACGAGCGGGGTGTTCAAATTCAGTGTCATCGGATTGGCTCCGGTCACGGTGACCACCGGGGCGGTCGTGTCCGTCACGTTGATCGTGAAGGCCTGGCTGGAGGTGTTGCCGCCATCATCCACGGTGATCAGCACGGTGTGCATCCCGAGCGCGTAGGTCTGGGTGTAGGTATCGCTGCCGGCGGTCGGCGGCCCACCCGCTGAAATGGCCATCGTCCGAGACGCTGTCGCCGAACCGTCCACGTACCACTTTACTGTCAGCGCATTGCCATCCGCGTCCGCAAAATTTGCCGACGAACTGACGGAAGCGCCAGCCGGGCCGGTTGCTTCCACCGTTGATGATCTCGGTCCGGCAATGGTCGGCGAATTCGGCGATCCCCATGTCACCGTCGAGGTCGCAGCCAGGCTTCCGACCGTGGCGGTGATATTGTCGGTGGCATATGAATTGTTGGTGCCCGTGTAGGTCAACAACGCCTGGCCCAGACTGTCGGTAAATGCGAAGGCCGACCGCGCGTTGGCCCCCGTCACGATAAAGTCCACCCGCACGCCGCGCACCGCCGACCCACCCGAGCGGGTCACGGTCGCCGTCGCGGTGTGCTGACCGCCAATCGACAGGCTGGCCGTCAACGGCGACAAGGTCAACGAGCTGACTTCCGCAATCGCCGCCACGTTCATTCCCACCGGATATCCGAATCCTTCCACCGAGGCGAACCCATAGAGCAGTGCGGCGAACGGTGCCGAGCCGGTCAGTGTTTTCACGCCCGGCGTCACCAGCAGCCTGGCTCTGGAATAGCCGCTCGTGCCGATCGCCGTGAAGCTGGCGGGCGCAATCGGCGCTCCATTCAAACGCATGGATGGAACGGCGGAATTTGTCACCGCCACGTTGACGTAGTTCGAGTAACCCGTGGTCGAGGGCACATTGAAGGTATAGCTGGCCAGATACTGTTCCATCGGTGGCACGATCATCATCATCGGATCCCCCAAGGTCACATTGTCGTACTTGTTGCCATTGGCATACTGCGCCACTAGGACCGGCTTGTCCGCAGTGATTTTGAGGGCACTGGTGAGAATCAATTCGCGGATTTGGCCGCGATTGAGCGCCGCCAGCAGCACCCCATTCGTCTTGACCGTGGTGCCATCAATGGAAGCCAGAATGCGGAAGGTGTCGCCCGTCCGCGTCGCCAATGGCACGGTGAGGAACGTCTTGCCCCAGGAACACGTCGGCGGCAGTTGTTCCACGAGGTAATCCGCCGAGGCGGGGCCGACGGGAATATTCGCCGCCAAGTGTCCACCAAACACTCCGATGGGCTTGTCTGAATCAATGATGGAGCCGGAAAGGTCGAGACTCGAATTTCTGACGGTGTTTCTGAGTTGGTAGGTCTGGCCCGCGTTCAGGGTGATGAGGTAGGGCATTCCACCCACGCGCGTTCCCGTGGTGGCCGTGGGCGTGATGCGTACCGTGGTCGAGTCGGAACAGGCCACAATCGTGAACTGGCTGCCCTGCACGGCGCCACCATTCTTGTAACCCAGGGCGATGTGATTGGTGCCATACTGTTCCGCCGCCAGCGCCAAATAGCCATCGGTCGAAGTAGTCACCCGGTTCATCACATGAACCGCCACCCGCTGCGTCGCCACGATGTGCACGCCTTTGTTTTCAATCACGTTCGAGCTGTCCACCGAGGCCGTCGAAGGGATCGTAATCGTGGTCACGCCACCCGCCGCCAGGGCGAAATTGGCGGAGAACGGCACGGTCAGGCCGGGGACGGAAACCGTGCCCGTCGTGGCGGACTCGGCCATGATGGTTACGGTCAGCAAGGAGGAGGCCGGCGTGACGTTGCCGGGGAACGCGACCCAGTAGTTCGTCCCCAGATTGTCCGCTGAAAGAATTGGCGTGCTCACCGCGGTCACGTTGACGGTCATCGTGTTGGGTGTCGGATCCAAATCAACACCTGTATTCGCTGTGGTTCCATCATCCTGCACCTGGAACGTAAAGGTCGCATACGGAGTCCCCAACGCGCCGCCTACCGGTGTGAACTTGAGCTTGCCGCCGGTAATGTCCGCCACCGGGATAAACCAGCCAGCAACCACTGGCACAGTGTTGCTATAAAGCGTGCCGGCCGTCGGCAAGGTCGTGATTTTCACCGCCAATAAAGCATTGGCCGGACTGTCGTTCGGATCGGTGAATCCAAAGTTCGCCGTGGTGAATGTGTAGGTCGTGTCTTGCAGGGTTGTCACCGAGTTATTCGCCCCCGACGGCGCGTCGTTCACGCTCGTCACCGTGATCGTTGCCGTCACCGTGGCTCCGCCCAAACCGCCGTTCACGTTCGATGTGCTCGCCTGAACCACGAACGTGCCGTTGACGGTCGAGTTGAGCGCCGGTGTGAACTTCAATCCCGCGTTGCCCTGTGCAAACGTGATGAAGTCCCCGTTGTTGATCACCGTGGAACCGTTGTTCTGGTAGAGCGTGCCGTTGCTGATACCCGTGATCTTGAAGTGCGTCACTTCCGCCCCGTCCGCCACATTGCGCGATATCACCAGCCCGCTCGTCGTCTGCACATCTTCCAATGTGCTCGCCCCCGTCACGCTCGGCGTGTCCGCCACCGGCGTGATCGTAATCACAAAAGTTTGGTTCGCACTGGTGTCCGTTCCGCCGTTGACGACTCCGCCATCGTCATGCAGCGCCACGGTCACGGTCGCGCTGCCAAAGGCGTTCGCTGCCGGAGTGAAAGTGAGCGTGCCGGTGGCGCTCACCGCCGGTTGCGTGAGGAACAACGGATTGTTGTTGTTGCTGACGATGAAATTCACCACCTGGCCCGAATCATTGGCCGACCCCGCGCTGATCGCCGTCGCCCAGCCACTCACGGTCTGCATGCCCGCGTCTTCGACTACCGTTTGGTTCGCCCCCTTCGTGAAGCTCGGAACATGGTTTATGTAAATGGTGAGCTCGCCCGTGCCGCTGTCGGTCAAACTGTTTCCGGCGGTGTCGGTGATGGTGGCGACGACATTATAGATGCCGTTGAAACCACCCGGGGCTTCCGGATCGAGGGCACCGGCCGGTGGAATAACCAGCGACCAGTTGGTGCCGGTGAGAGTGAGGTGACCATCGCCCGCGGTATACGTCACGCCGTTGACGGTGACGGTCAGGGTTTCCCCGCCGCCCACCACCGAGGTGCCGGTGATCGTCGGCGTGGTGTTGGTAGTGGCTTGGGAATTGACGGTGACCGGACCGACGGGAGCCAAGGTGTCGATCACAATGACCTGCGTAACGGTGCCGCTGGTACGCGCATAGAGCGTGTAGGTGCCATCCGGCAGGGTCGTGCCCGTGTAATTAAAAGTCCAGATGCCTCCGGTGCTGGCGGTGACGGTGTTCGTGAAGACCTGGGCGTTGCTGGAATTGGTCAGGGTCACACCCACGCTGGCGCTGGCCGCGGCCGAGCCGGAGAAAACCAAGGTGTTGTCGCGGGTGATGAAGTCCCCGATCACGCCGGTGTCGGTGGTGATGCTATCGATGGTGAGGGTGCCCGACTTGTCGTGCAACACGGTGCCGATATCATTAAACGGAGTGCCCGACGGATTCGTATAAGTGGCGGTGACCGTGATCACGCCGTTGGCCAAACCGCTTAGATTTATCACGGCCAGGGTCCACGCCCCGGACGCCAGCGTGCCGGTGACGGTGGCAGTATCACTAATGGTCGTGGTGCCGTCCGTGATGGTGACGTAAATCGTGCTGCCGACCGGCACATTGGCGGTGGTGCCGTGAATGGTGACCGCGTTGTCTTCGGTGGCATCCAGAATATTATTGCCGCCGGAATCGATGGGTTCCGTCACCACGATGACGGGCGCACTCGTGTCAATCGTCAGCGACTTGGTGGTGGTGACAAAATTGCCGGCGGCATCGGTGCCGGAGGCGACGATGGAATAGGTGTTGCCGTTGGTCAGGGCCGTGAGACTGCCCGAGCTGGGAATGGCCGAACCGACATCGACGCTCCAGTTGCCGCCGGCTTGCACGACGACGGTGTAGGTGGCGCCGCTAATCGTGACGGTAATATTACGCCCGACCTCGATGTCCGTGGTGCCGGTGATCACGGGCGTGGTGTCGCTGGTCGTCGAGTTGGTGGTGATGCTTATGTTCGCCGCCGTGTCCACGGCCACGCTTTGCGTCGCGATCGTGCTGTTACCCGCGCTGTCCGTGGCGGTCGCCGTCAAGGTGTAGGTGCCGTCCAGGAGGCTGGAACCGGTGCGGTTCACCGACCAATTGCCGCCCGTCGCCGCGACCGTGGTCGAGAAAATCGTGACGTTGCTCGAATCCTTCAGGACGACCAGCACGGAGCTGTTCGCTTCGGCAGTCCCGGTAAAGATCAGGGTATTGTCGCTGGTGATAAAGTCCGTGGTGCTGGCCCCGGCGGTGTCGGTGGTGATGCTGGTGATGGCCACGGCAGGCGCGGTCAGGTCCACGGTGAAAATTTGCGTGGCCAAAGCGGTCACGCCTGCGGACTTGGTGGCCAGCGCCGTCAAGGTGTAGGTGCCACCGGCGAGCGGCGTGCCAGTGTAATCGAACGACCAACTGCCACCCGTGGCGGTAACCGTGCCGATCAAACTGCCATTGAGGCTGACCGCCACGGAACTGCCCGGCTCGGCTTTGCCGCTGAATACCAGCGTGGGATCGTTGGTGATGAAATCGGTGCCGCTCAAGCCGGTATCGTTCGTGATCGCGGTGATGGTGGTGGCAATGATCGAAGTGCTGTTGCCGGCCGAATCCGTGGCGCTAACCGTAACCTTGCTGTTCGCGTCCATGCCGGCGGCGGGAAACGCCCCGGATGTGGGCGTCGCCGTCCCCGTATTGAGGCTCCAAGTCCCGCCCGTTTGCACGGTGACGGTATAAGTAACATCAATGCTGCCGTTGTTGTCGGTATCGATCGTCATCGTAAGCGTCGAGCCGACGGGATTGTCGGTGGTGCCGGAGATCGTCGGCGTGGAATTGGCGACGCTGGGTCCGGTCAGAATTGCGATCAAGGGCGGCGATCGATCATGCTGGATGGTGGCGGTGTCGGTGGCCGTCTGACCGTTCGCCGTCACGCTCGCCGTGATGGTGAGGGTCCCGTTGTTCAATCCCGAGAGGTTGAGCGTGCTGATGGTCCAACTGTTGGTGGGGTTTACCGTGGTGGTACCCGTTACTGCTGGATTCGTGCCGTCGGACACGCTAATGCTGACGGTGTCACCGTTGGGCGCGATGGTGGAGGTGCCAATGATGGTCACGGGGTTGTCCTCACTGGCCGAAAGATTCGCATCGCCCGCACTGGTGATGGTGATGGTTGGCGCCGCGCCGGTGCCGGTCGCCCGAAGATCTAAAATCGGAAACTTCTTATCAACGTCGGTTGCGCTTGCGCCAACCAGCGTTGCTGTGACCGTCAGCGTCCCATTATGCAGAGCGTTCACTTGCCCGTTGCTCAAGGAAACACTCCAGGTGTTCGTGTGTGTAACAGTGTTGAATGTGTAAGTCGTGTTTCCATCAAAATCAGTCACGGTGACGTTCAATGTGCCGGCGGACGAATCGGTTGTTCCAGAAATGGTGATTCCGCTGGCAATTTCGTTGGTCGTGATGGTGGGGTCAGTGATGTTTGCCCATCCGGTAATGGCTGTGATTCGGACCAAGGTTGCGTAATGGGTGGATCCGCCGGCATCTAAGCTGGTAACGGCATTCTGGGTTTTGTTTCCCGCTAGGTCTGTTGCCGAGGTGGTTGCGGTGAGAGTGGTGGGATTGACCCAATTGCCAACCGTAAAAAGGACAGAAATATTCCCATTGGCATCAACAGTTCCCGATTGTGTTTCGGTGGATACGCTGTTTGCCACAGTTATAGTGGAACCTAAGGGAAGGTCGCTGTACAAAGTTATGGTTGTGGAGGTCTTTTTTTCAACATTGGGCATGGTGTACACCATCCTCGGCGCGGTGCCATCGTGCGTGTAGGTGGAGTCACTGGCCGAGGCCGTCGAAACGGTGGCGGTAAATGTAAGGGGGCCGTCACGCATCGCGCTGATATTCCACGCCGAGTTGGTCCATTTGCCGTCGCTCGCCACCAGCGCCGTGATCTGCAGGTCGGTCGTCAATGGATCATTGTCCGAGACGGTGATGGTGACGGTCTGCCCCACCGCGTTCGCACTCGTGCCCCTAAGCTCAATCGCATTGTCCTCCGTCATGTTGATGTAGAGGTCGGCATTATTGACCACGGCATTCGCATCGGTTGACGCCGAGGAGGTGATCGAAGTGATGCTGAGGGTGGGGATGGTCACGGTCAGGGTCTGGCTCGCCGTGGCGATGTTCCCGCTGCTGTCCGTGGCAGTGGCGACAATCGCCAGGGCACCCGTCATGCCCGCCAGCGGAAAAGTGCCGGAAACGGGAACGGCCGTGGCGGTGTTGAGCGTCCAGTTGCCGCTGCCGTCCGTCGCCACGGAATAGACGATGGTGCCGTTGATGGTCACCCGGATAAAGCCGCTGATGACCGTCGAGGTGCCGGCGATGACGGGCTTGGAGTTGGCCGAGGTGGCGCTGGCACCACCCGTAATGGTGACTGCGGGTCCGGCAGTAATCACCAGCTCGTTCGTGGTCGGGTCGTTAACGGGCGTGCCCGAACGAGTGGTGGTGGCCGTCACGGGGTACGTCCCCAAGGCGAGGACGGTGGGCACATTCAGGGTCCAGTTCACGCCGTTAACGCCGTTGGTAACCAGATTGCCGCCGCCCGTGGTGTAGGGAACACCATTGACTGTCACTGTGAGTGTGTCCGTGCCCCCGTTCGATCCGCCCCACGTTCCGGTGATCGACGGCGTGGTGACGTTGGTGGTCCGCGCATTGACGGCCGGTTTGTCGATGGCCGTCGCCGTGCCGGTGTTGCCCGCTGCATCCTGGCCCGAAGCCGTGATTTTGGCGTAAGCGGTCAATCCGGCGGAAGGCATGGTGCCGCTCGCGGGTGAAACGGCGGCCGTGTTCACACTCCAAACACCGCCCGCCCCAACCACGGCGGAATAGGTGACAACGTCGGTGAGAATTCCGTCGCCATTCGGATCAATCGTCACAGTGATGATCGAACCCGCCGGCACATCCGTGCTGGTGCCGCTGATGGTGGGCCGTCCCGCCGTTGACAAGGGATCAATACCGATGATGGGCGCAACGGTGTCGTGGAGGGCCGTGGTTGTGTCGCCAGTGGAGTTGGCGACAATCGTGTTGCTGCCATTGCCCGTGACCAAAACGGCGGTGAACGTGAGCGTGCCGTCGGCCAGCGCGCTGAGATTTTGTGAAGCGGCCGTCCAAACACCGCTGCCATTGGCCTGCGCCCAGACGACCAGGCTGGTGACACCGTCAGTGGTTGTAAGCCGCACCCATGAAGAAACTGGAACAACCGTTCCACTGACCGTGACGGCGTCGTCTTCCGTCGCATTGATCAGGCCGTTGGCATCAACGGGCTTGCTGATCGTGACCGCATCGGAGGAACTGACCGGGTTGGCCGCCGACATCGGCGCAGTGAACACGCCCAGCGAGGCAAAGGTGGCATTCTTGTCGTAACTCGCGCCGACACCCAAAAGGTCGCCGTTGATCGGGCCGTTTTGGGTTTGGGTAAAGGTGACATATTGGCAGATGGTATTCTGATTATAACCGGCGATGCCTGTGGCGCCGCGCGGCCCGTAAACACCGTTGCGATCCACGGGCGAGGGAATGGCCAGCACCGTGGCCAGATCGGCAAGGGGAATCCGCCACGAGACGAAAACATCCACCTTGCCATCATTCCCCAAATCATTGTTCCCATTCCAATGCGGATCGGTCGAACTGTTCACGGGGACGACCGCATAATTGGCCGCAGTGAAGGGATAAATCCCGTTGTTCGCCAGCCAGCCCGCAGGCAAGGGAGAGGTTGACGTGGTGCTGGGCGAGATGTTTGCGCCGCTGCCCGGGTCCATGAGGCGAACAAACTGGCCGTTGTTGCGACCATCGACGGTCATGAACAGATCGACCTTGCCATCAAGGTTGGCATCAATACCCACCACGGCGACACCCGCAAAATTGTTGGTGGCGGTGGGGTTGTCGATGCGTAGGCGAAAATAAATATAGTCATCCTGGATTGTGACGGTACCGTTGCCATCGAACCCGGTGTAAAGCGAGCCGTGTACCGCATCCGCAATGATGTCGGTATCGGCGGCCCCCGCCTGGCTGTCGCCTTGGGGATCCCTGCCGGTGCCGAACATGATGGTGGTCCAACCAGCGATGCCACTGAGCGCGGGGATGGCCTGAACGCACGGCACCATCGCGAGCAAGGCCATCAACACGACGGCACGGGTGAAAAATCGACGGTTATGTATCATAAAATTAGATGATGGAGACCCGGTGTGACATGCAGACTGTAAATTGGTTAAGAAACAAATCGTTCACCACGTCCGCTGGACATGGCTGTAGAACCGTCGTGATTTTGGTTAGTGTACCAGTTTGAATGGGGGGGGAATCCCCTGGTTGGATTTGAACTCCAGTCATGCCAGTCTGTCCGGCATAAGACAAATTTGATCTTGACTTGGTTTTGGCACTTGGCATATACCGCGCCGCGCCATCGCATTTATTAGATTGGACGTTCAAAAAGGAGACGGTTGTGCCACACTCCTTCCGCTTTGGCAATACATACCAACAATTAGTTATTGGCCGATCAACTTGGAGTCGTGTGCCCAAATCGGCGGGTAAGCGTTGGAATGTTTTTAGGCGGCAGAAGATGTGGGTGTTCGCCGCAGGTCGCCACCCACACCGGTTTCCCAGCGCCCAGAACCTCGTTTTCGGGGCGTTTTTCCTCTGCACGACAAACCACTCTTCCGGCGACCTTAAGGCCGGATCAGTTTTAAAATGGTGAATAACTCTGGGTCGCCGCTCACGTGAAGGCCGTTGCCTGCGTCGGCAGCACAAAGACAAGGAGCGATGTTTGTAGCATCCATCCGGCTCGCGCCACGTTTTTTGAAACTGCTTCGAGTTTGCGCGGGCTGAATGAGTCGCCAGCCAAGGGTAAGTCTTTGGCACGCTGGACAGTATAAGGTGATTGACTGAAATGAATAACCATTATTGGTTCAGAGTCGATTGAGTGAAGCAGTTTATGCTTGGCGCAGTGACAACCGTTCGCGAGTCTTGAAAGAAGAAACCGCTCGTGTAAC
This sequence comes from Limisphaerales bacterium, assembly GCA_046593035.1. Taxonomy (GTDB): domain Bacteria; phylum Verrucomicrobiota; class Verrucomicrobiia; order Limisphaerales; family JAYTXL01; genus JAYTXL01. The sequence goes on from JBKJSC010000154.1 coordinate 11,569, forward strand.
CGGTTGAATACAACCAAGCGGAGCAACATTATGAAAACTAGATTTTTGCGGATTGGGAGGTCGGTAACAGCACTGGTGCTGGCAGCGTTTTTGCCCGGCTGCTTGGACGGGAGTGAGCAACCGGTAGCCGATGGTGGAGAAAAGGCGGTCGCAAAATCCATCAGCAAGAATGCCGAGAACGATTCTCCACCAATCGTGACGGCATCCGCCCCAGCGAGCACGCCCAACTTGGACGCGTCCGGTGGCGAAGCCGCGCCCAAGCCCGCACTGACGTTGCCCAAATTATCGCCTGGCCTCGCCGAAGTGATCCGCCTGGCGCAGGCGCAAGTGGGAGAAAGTGTGGTGCTCGCCTACATCGACAAATCCACCTTCGAGTTCAATCCCAGTTTGGAAGAGATCCTTTATTTGCACGACGTAGGAATTTCCGAGCCGGTGCTGACCGCCATACTTCACCGGAGCAAACAACAGGCGGACACGATGGCCAAATGGGCCGAGGCGCAAGCCGCGATGACCAAGAACGTGGCTGCTAGCAAAGCTGAAGTGCCCGTCCTCCAGCCCGCGCCCTCAATCGTGACAGAGCAGCCGGCACCGGAACCCGTCGCCGCCCCCGCGCAGGTCGTGGTGCAGCCGGTGGTTTACACGCAACCCGTCGTGATTTCGCAGCCAGCGTTTTACAACGAGCTTTCCCCGTACGGCACCTGGATCGAGATCGGCAGTTATGGCCGGTGCTGGCAGCCGACGGTGGCGGTGGTGGACTTGAGTTGGCGGCCCTATTACCACCGTGGCCGCTGGCTGGATACCGATCAAGGATGGTATTGGCAATCGGACTATTCCTGGGGCTGGGCGCCGTTTCACTATGGTCGCTGGCACCAGGACCGGTCTTGTGGCTGGGTCTGGGTGCCGGGTGACACTTGGGCGCCCGCGTGGGTAAGCTGGCGGTCTTCCAACGCGTATTGTGGCTGGGCACCGCTGCCGCCGGCGGCGTATTACGGCTCTGGCGTGGGCTTCAGTTATCACAATTCCCGCGTCGGTTTTAACTTCGAGTTTGGACTCTCCGCAAGCCACTACACCTTTCTTCCGATCAACCGGTTTTGTGACAGCACGCCTTCCCGCCATTACGTTCCGCATACTCAGGTCAACACGATTTACCAGCAGACCACCGTCGTGAACAACTACATCACCGGCGACAACAACACCATCATCAATCGCGGCGTGGATCACAAGGCCGTGGTCGCTGCCGCGCCGAGTGAAATCCGCAAAGTCTCCGTCCGGGATGCCACGGGCGAACACGCGCGGCACATCCGGCCGGATCGCCTGGTCAAAGACGGTGATTCAGTTGCGATCTTCCGCCCTCAAGTAGCGAGCCTCACCACGCCCGCTCCCGCAACGACCGCTGGCCGCTCCGAGAAGGGATCGCCCCAGCAACCGTCGGCGCAACCTAGTTTCAACAACAGCGGCAGTGCGGCTTCGAAACGCGGCGGCAACGCCAGACCCGAAAATGTACCGACCGTCAACCCGTCCGGCCAACGCGAGCTGATCGCGAACCGGGAAGCGATCCGGAAGCCGGCGGTGGAATCACGACCAACCGAAGGCCGTCCTTTGACCACGCCAAGAAATACTCCCGCAGTTCCGGCGGTAGCGAACACCCAACCCGCACCCAACACTCCCGTCGTCCCGCTCGTTTCCAGCACACCGAAGACGCTGACCGTGCCACCAATGAAGCGCCAGGAGGGGCATCAAGACGCGCGTGAATCGATCTTGAATCGCCTGGAGTTGGAGCGACCCAGAGCGAGCCAGCCGCAAGCCAATGTTCAAACCGTGCCGCAACTCAAACCGGCGTTGACGATTTCCGCGCCGCAGGCTCCCAGCACCTTCCAAGCGCCGAAACTCTCCGGCCCAACGACCCAACCCCTAGCTCCTTCACTGAACGCCCCTCGGTCAAACCCGTCGGGGCAATTTTCCCGATCGGAAATACAGCGCCCCGCTCCCCCAGCCCGCAGCACGTTCCAAGCGCCGACATTCTCCGCCCCGACGACACAGCCACAAGCGCCAAGAGCCACGGTTTCACAGCCGAGTCGACCACAGTTCAATCCGCCCGCTCCCGTTTCGCAACCGCAGCCGTCGGTCGTCGCTCCCCCACCGTCCAACCCGGCATCAAGCCGCCCACAGCCCACACCCCCACCGCGGAGAACCGGGGAAGATCATCGGAAAGGGCAGGACAAGCGCAACCAGTAATCGCACCGGCCGCCGGGCGGAAAACGAGACGAAAGCTTTCTTTCCTTGAACCGCCGTTCCGGCAAAGTGAGCGCCGAAGAGACGGCGCGGAAAATGTGAGAAGAATTTGGTGGAGCCGACAGGAATCGAACCTGCGACCTTCTCATTGCGAACGAGAGGTGCTAACCTAAGTTCCCGATCATTTTGAAGGAAAACGCCATTTTGTTGGCTTTTCCAGAAATGTGTAGCAAGTAATATTTTGGATTACTCTCAGATGTCTGTTGACTCGCCTAACGCCGATGGATATTCTGTAGCCCGTGTTCGTGCAAGCCACAACCTCGTCTCGCCAAAACGGCAAAACCTACGTCTCTTATCTCGTGCGCGAGTCCTTCCGCACCCCAAAAGGCCCTCGCTCCCGCACCGTCTGCAACATCACCGATCTCCCAGCCCACACCCGCGAACTGATCATCGCTTCGCTCAAGGGCCGCCATTTCCTTCCCGCTGAGCAGGCCCGCTTGCATGAGGCTCTGGATTACGGCGGCTTGGCCGTTCTCAATGACGCTTGGGATCGATTCCGGCTGGACGATCTGTTCGCGCACATTGGTTCGGCTCGTCAACGCGGTCTGCTCCAAGCCGTTATTTATAGCCGCTTGCTCTTTCCCTGCGCCAAGCTGTCTATGGCGCAAAAAGCCGAGGGCACCTGGTTAGCCCAAGCCTGCGGCTTGAACGCCGATGAATCCTTCGATGAAGACGATATCTACGCGGCGATGGATCAGCTCAACGGCCAATGGGTGAACTTGGAAAAGCAGCTCTACACGCGAGCCTTTCCACAAAGCGTGCGCCTGGTCCTTTACGATCTGACCAGCGTCTATTTCGAAGGCCGGGGACCGAAGCACCTGGCCGAATACGGTCATAGCCGAGATCACCGCAACGACCGGCGTCAGATCGTCTTAGCGGTGGCGACGGACGCCGAAGGCTTGCCTTTGCATATCTCGGTCCTGCGAGGCAATCGCAACGATACAAAGACGCTCCAAGGTCTCTTGCACACGTTGCGCCGACGCTTTGGGATTGCGGAAGCAACTTTCGTCTTTGACGGAGGAATGAGCAGTCAAATCAATCTGGAGGCGATGGATGCGGCTCATCTGGGTTATGTGACCCGGCTCTCGGCGGCCACTTTGCACAGTCTGGTGGAG
>JBKJSC010000275.1:0-10026 GCA_046593035.1 Limisphaerales bacterium
CAGGGGAAGTTTCCGAACGAGAACACATTGCTCGACGGCTTTCGTTTGACCGCGCCGGTCGCCTCATTTCCGCCCAATGGCTATGGGCTTTACGACCTGGCCGGCAACGTCTGGGAATGGTGCATGGATTTGTATCTGCCGGATTACTACGCGAAGAGTCCCAAGGTGAATCCACCGGGGCCGGACACCAGTTACGATCCGAACGAACCGGGCGTGGTGAAGCGCGTGACGCGCGGGGGTTCGTATCTCTGCACGGATTCCTACTGCGCGGGCTACCGGCCCAGCGCCCGGATGAAAACCTCGCCCGACACCGGCTTGTCGCACACCGGTTTCCGCTGTGTCTGGTCGGCAAAATGACTTTGTGAGAGTGGCCTGCCCCGATTTGGTGGACAGGAGATGTGTGATTGTGTGATATGTGTTAAACAAATTGAATGGTATGTCATTTCCGCTCGAGATAATTCCTAACCGAGGCCTTGGCCACATTCTGTTCGGGAATGATCCGGACAAAGTGCGGTCTGAAATAGGTGTGCCAACCTCGAATAACGACCGCACAGGATTAAACAAACCTCCGAACAAGATATGGTTTTATGACGACCCTAACTGTAACTTTCTGTTTTATCCTGGGGATTTTGTCAGCGACGCTTGGGTTGGTTCCAAAAAGCCACGATTAGTCATAATAGGTGCTTGGAGCCCCAGATTTACCCTATTTGGAGAGCAGATAATCGGCGAAGCGGAACAAGTGATGAGAATGCGTTTAGAAGGCCACGGACTCACTGACCCACGAAATGTAGCACGAGAAGAGGATCCTAGTTTGTGGTCGTCTTCTCACAAGCATTTAACTTATGAAGATGCGAATCTCCATGTTTATCTTGTCGATCAGGTTGTGACTTGTATTCAATGGGGTAGTTTCTCTGGTCCTTTTCCCGGCCTTACTCAAGATCCTGAAAATCTGAAGAAATGAGTCCGCCGTCAAACCGTATTTTTCCTGTGCACTTCGCTATTTCGCCTTCTTCGCCGGCGCAGTTTTGAGCGGCCAATGCTCGTTCTCCGTCCTTGCCGTTTTCAAATATTCTTCGATCTGTGCAATGACGGCGGGATTTTCACCGGCCACATCGAGCAGTTCCGCGCGGTCGGTCTTCAAGTTGTAAAGCTCCAGCGGCTGGCCGGGGCCGAGGCGCACGGCTTTCCAGTCGTTCATCCGCACGGCTTGTTTGGAGCCGCCTTCGTGAAACTCCCAGTAGAGGAACTCGTGGTTCTTTTGTTTGCGCCCGGTCAACGCGGGCAGCATGGAAAGGCCGTCGATGCCTGCCGGGATTTTTCCACCCGCGATTTCCGCCACGGTCGGCAGAAAATCCCAGAACGCCCAAACCTGCTCGCTGACGCGGCCCGCCGGGATGATCCCTGGCCAGCGAACGATCATCGGCACGCGCCCGCCGGGAACAAGTTCTACCGCCTGCGCCAACCGTAGGCTGCGGAGGAAGGCAGTTGCTTCCCATCCGCGCCGGGCATACGCTTCGCGCATGATTGCCACAAGCTATCGCTACATTGTCCAGAGGGCCGGAGTGCGTTCGGGTCATGCCAGCGTGGAAGGCACGCGCATCGGGGTGCATGACGTGGTGGCGATGATCAAATCCGGAGCCACAGTGGATGAGGTGGTGAGCAGTCTGCCGCGCCTCTCCCGCGCCCAGGTGTATGAGTGCCTGGCCTACTACGAAGATCACCAAAGCGAGATTGACCCGCTGGTGGCGGCGCAAACCACACATCTCGACGAGTGAAATTCCTCGTGGATGAAGATGTGCCGGTGGAAGTGGCCCGCAGTCTCCAGCAGGCGGGACATGAAACGGCCCTGGTCGCCGAGGTCTTGGGCATCCGCACGGATGACGTGGACATCTGGCATCACGCCGTGCGAAGCGGATGCATCGTCGTCACCTGCAACCGGCAGGATTTTCTCGAACTGGCGGGCACCGCGCCGGAAACCGGACTCATCATTCTCAATCGCCGCCGGACGCGGCAGGCGGAATGCCGCCATGTGCTTGAACTTTTATCCCGGGCGGGCGAGTCGGGATTGAGCAGGAACATCAACTTCGCCTGAGAGAAGAAGGCTGACTCTTCATCGCCGACGGATTCTGGAGCATCGTCGCGGTGCAGACGCCCGGTGCGCCGCTGCTCTCCGTCGAGCGAGTGGGCAGCGCGATACGCGTCTATTGGCCGACGAACGCCACCGGCTTCCTGCTTGAGGAAACGGGCAGCCTGTCAGGAACGATCCAATGGGCCACCGTCCAGACCTCGGCCACGGTGGTGAACAATGAGAACGTGGTGACCGTGTCGGCTTCCAGCGGCTTTCATTTTTACCGCCTGCGCAAGCCTTAACGCGGTGGTGGAAGAATAGGAGTTGCCTTTGAATTCTGTAGAGGGAGGTGTCCTCACCGCGCCGAGAAATGCTTTCGTAAAGTTCATCCTTCAGACAAAAGCGGATTCACCGGGCGACACATGACAGCAGCACGGCAATATTTTCGGCCAGATAACTTATTTCGCCTTCTTCACCGGCGCAGTTTTGAGCGGCCAATGCTCGTTCTCCGTCCTTGCCGTTTTCAGATATTCCTCGATCTGCGCGATGACGGCGGGATTTTCGCCGGCCACGTTGAGCGATTCCGCGCGATCGGTCTTCAAGTTGTAAAGTTCCAGCGGTTGGCCGGGGCCGAGGCGCACGGCTTTCCAGTCGTTCATTCGTACGGCTTGTTTGGAGCCGCCTTCGTGAAACTCCCAGTACAGGAACTCGTGGTTCTTCTGTCTGTGTCCGGTCAACGCGGGCAACATGGAAATGCCGTCGATGCCCGTCGGGATTTTTCCACCCGCGATTTCCGCCACGGTCGGCAGAAAATCCCAGAACGCCCAGACCTGCTCGTTGACGCGCCCCGCCGGCACCGTTCCCGGCCAGCGCACAATCATCGGCACGCGGATGCCGCCTTCGTAGAGATCGCGCTTGAGGCCGCGCAATCCGCCCTGGCTCGCGAAAAACTTGGGATCATTCCCGCCTTCCCGGTGCGGCCCGTTGTCGCTGGAAAAGAAAATCACCGTGTTTGTCGCCAGCTCCAGTTCATCCAGCCGGGCCAGCAGTTTCCCGATGTCGGCGTCGAGGCGGGTGATCATCGCGGCCTTGTTCTTCTCCGGCTGCGGCCAGCGTTCGTTGGTGTACGGCGCGTCGCTCGGCACTTCCATGCCATTCCCGGTCGCACGGCTCAATTCATTGTTCGCATGGGGAATCGTGTAGGCGAGGTAAAGAAAGAACGGCGCTGCGGGAGTGGCTTTTTCCGGCTGGTTGATCCGCACGTAATTCAGCGCCGCCGTCGTGAACAGGTCGTGCGCGTATTGGCCCCGCTGGTTGTTTTCGTTTTTGGTCAACGGCAGTTTGCCGTCGTAGCCCGTCGCTGGATCGAAGCGCCAGAGATATTCCGGATAATAATTATGCGCGTGGGTTTGATCGAGATAGCCGAGCCATTGATCAAAGCCCTTCTTCTGCGGCACGCCGGTCGTGCCATCCAAACCGAGGCCCCACTTGCCGATGGCGGCAGTTTTGTAACCCGCCTGCTTGAGCATCTCGGCCACGGTAACGTCCTGCGGACGCAACGCCACGGCGGCATTGCCACGGATGAGCGTGTGCCCGGTGTGCTGGCCGGTCATGAGCGACGAACGCGACGGCGCGCAGACCGTGCTGCCGGCGTAGCATTGAGTGAAGCGCATTCCTTCCTTCGCGAACTTGTCGAGATGCGGCGTCTTGATTTGGGTCTGCCCGTAACAGCCGAGGTCACCATAGCCAAGGTCATCGGCGAGGATGAAAATGATGTTCGGCGACTTGGCTTCGGGCTTGGCTTGCGCGTGGGCAGAGGAGAAGACGGCGCTGCCAAGCAGGAGTAATAGTGTTGTTGCGAGTGCGGCTGTAGTAAGTTGATGACCTGATTTCACGCGCTCATTCTACGAGGCTGGCCGGGGGTTTTCCAGCGGCAAAGTGTGTCGAACATTTCGCTGAGTTGAGGGCTTGAATGCCGGACGGGACCCGGTAAGGTCGGTGCATGAAATTTTATTCAGCTTGCGCGGCGTGGATCGGGATCGGTTGCGTTCTCGGATACGCCGTCTTCAAATTCGCCGCCACCGGCAATCCCACCTTCCTCATCCTCTGCATCATTTCTCTCATCGTGGCCGTGGGCAAGATCGGTTGCGCCACGCACTGAATTCCCGACGGGCCGTTCGCGCTCGGTTAAAACTTCCACACAGCATCCAGTTGGATGCGTTGGGAGCCGCTGGCCGCGCCCGCCGGGCTGGGATGCACGAGGTCGGTGAGAAAGTAAGTGACGGAGAGCGTCATCGCGTCCAACGGGGAATAGCTGGCGCGCAGGATGTGGCCGCGCACGTTCGTGCCGGTACCGTAGCTCAGTCCACCGACGCCATTCTTCAAGCTGGCCGTGCGATAGATCCCGCCGAAATCATCGTCCACCAATTCCTCATACCAGGCATCGCCTTCGAGGCGCTTCCAGCGGTAGGAGAAATCCCATTGGCCGCGTTGGCCCGCTTTGCCCAACGTGAGCGCGATGTTGTAGGCTTGGTGGCCGTTGGGGCTGTGCGCGGCGGCGGGATTGTTCAGATACTCCCCGGATAGCGTGATGGGAAAAGCGCCGGGATAGAGTGGCATCTGGGCGAGTGTGTAAGTAACCGCGCCATCGACGACGATGGGATTGTAGTTGTAAACCAAAAGGCCACCGGCAGTGCGGGCGTTGCCTTTGTTGATGTCAGGGATCGCTGGTACGCCCGCCGGGGCCGGCGGGGTGGGCAGGCTGTTTTTTCCGGCAATGGCCAGCGCACTGACGCCGAGGGAGGTTTTCCAGCGCGGGTTCCACTGGGAATCCAAACGGAGTTGCGCGACGCCGAGATACGGGTCCTGACTGCTGGCGGGCAATTCATTGAGCACGAATTCGCCCAAGGTCAGTTTCAGCGCGTGTTCCGAATTGAGTTTGTAAACGAATTGTTGGGCGAATCCTTCCGGAGTGTAATCCGGGTCGAGCACCATGTCGGTGAAGACGAAGGGGCTGTACATTTTGCCGCCCGTGAAATTGAGGCTGAAGTCGTCATTGATGGCGCGGGACCATTTGACGTAAGCGGTGTCGATGGAGACGCCCTTTTTGCTGCCGTTGCCGCCGAAGGTTTGGTTGGCGCCTAGCGGGTTGGCCCCGGCATCACCGGACGAGAGGCGCAGGCCGATCTCCCAATCGTCGTGAAAGGTGTAGGTCAGGCCCGCGCGCAGCCGGTAGCGAAGACGGTTGCGATCCACGACACTCAAGCGGTCGTAGAGGCCGTCATAACGGAGGCGGAAGTCGCCCGACAGTTTGAAATTCTTCGAGTTCGTTTTGGATTCGAGCTTGGGTGTGCGTGGGTTCTCCTTCGCCGCGTCGGCTTGGATGGCCTTGGCTTCGGCCTCCGTGAGAACGCCTTTGCGAATGAGCGTGTCGAGCAAGGCGTCCGAGGTTTGCGCCGTGCCGTTGCCAGTGAAGCAGGCGGCGGCGAAGAGCGCAATCACGACCGATTTATCGGCAAAATATTTCATGAAAATGGACGAACCAAACCTGGCACCCGCCGGCAATCAAACCGCGCCGCGTGTCCACGCCGCCAGCGGGCCGCAGACACGCGACGCGCACTTTGTCATCGGGTACAGTCTTCGTCACGAAATAATCCGGGCGCAGAAAGGATGCCCTGTTTACCGCTTGACCCTCTTAATGAAAAGGGCTTTTCTCGCAGCGCAATTTTTATGGCCACCGAAAAGAGCACACTTGATGCACTGAGGATCGACCGGAGTGCTCCCGCAAAAACCAGCCGGGGGCCGCTCGTAGTCGTAGTGTTGCTCGTTTTGGCGCTGGTGGCCGCCGGCGCATGGTGGATGACGGGCCGCCCACGGGACGTCGAGGTGCGCACTATCACGGCGCGGGACATATCCGGAGGAGGAGCGCGCACTTTGCTCAATGGATCGGGCTATGTGGTGGCGCGTCGTGAAGCCACCGTTTCCTCCAAAGTCACCGGGAAAGTGATCGAGGTCTTGATCGAGGAGGGCATGAAAGTGAAGGAGGGGCAAATCCTGGCCCGCCTCGACATCTCGAACGTGGTCGCCAGTCTCCGGCTTGCGGAAGCGCAGTTGAACGTCGCCAAATCTACCCTCAAGGAGTCGCAGGTTCGGTTGCGCGAGGCCGAACTCGAACTTCGCCGAGTTTCCGATCTCGCCAAAAGCAAAATCGCCTCTCAAGCCGACCTCGACCACGCGGAGGCGGAATTCAATTCCATCAAGGCCCGGTTGGAACGCCAGCAAGCCGAGGTTTCCGTGGCCGAACGGCAGGTGGGCGTGTGGAATCAGCAAATCGAGGATGCCGTCATTCGCGCGCCATACTCCGGGGTCGTCACGTCGAAGAACGCGCAAGCCGGTGAAATGATTTCCCCGATCTCGGCCGGCGGCGGCTTTACGCGCACTGGCATTTGCACAATCGTGGACATGGACTCGCAGGAAATTGAGGTGGACGTGAACGAAAGTTACATCAATCGGGTCGAGGCGGATCAATCAGTGCAAGCCACGCTGGACGCTTATGCAGACTGGAAAATCCCTTGCAAGGTCATCGCAATCGTTCCTACTGCGGATCGACAGAAGGCCACCGTCCGGGTTCGTGTTGCCTTTGAGAAGCTCGATCCGAGGATTCTCCCGCACATGGGCGTGAAGGTTGCGTTCCAAGGAGCGGACGCCAAGCAAACCGTCGCCGGGGGCGTGGCGGTGCCGAAGTCCGCCGTAAGACAATCGGGTGGTCAGGACATGGTATTTGTAGTGAACGCCGGGCGGGCCGAACGCCGGACGGTCACGCTGGGCGAATCGAAACTGGATGAAGTCGTGGTCCGCAGCGGCTTGGTTTCTGGCGACAAGGTGGTGGTGGACCTGCCTGCGGAGCTGAGCGACGGGACAAAAATTCGGGAGGCAAAACGATGAGCACGAACAATGGAATATTGGTTAAAGTGGCGGGTGTGGACAAAGTGTTCCGGCGCGGGTCGGAGGAAATTCACGTCCTGTCGAAACTGAGTCTGGAAGTGCCGCAAGGGGATTTCCTGGCACTGATGGGACCGTCCGGTTCCGGCAAATCCACGTTGTTGAATCTGATTGGCGGTTTGGACCGGCCCAGCAGCGGCGCGGTGGAAATTGGCGGCGAGCGCATCGACCAGATGGGTGACCGCGCGCTCGCAGCGTGGCGCGCTCGGCATGTGGGCTTGGTGTTTCAGTTTTACAATCTCATGCCGGTGCTCACTGCGGAACGGAACGTGGAACTCCCGCTGTTGTTGACGTCGCTAACCAAGGCCGAGCGCAAGCAACATGTGGAAACCGCGCTCAAAGTCGTTGGCCTCTCGCATCGAACCCAGCATTATCCGCGGCAGCTCTCCGGTGGTGAACAACAACGCGTCGGCATCGCCCGCGCCATCGTGACTGACTCGACGCTCTTGTTGTGCGACGAGCCTACGGGCGATCTGGATCGCAAGGCCGGGGATGAAATTCTCAGCCTGCTCCAGGCGTTGAATCGCGAGCATGGGAAGACCATCATCATGGTCACGCACGATCCGCATGCCTCGGCGCGGGCGACGCGGACGGTTCATCTGGACAAAGGCCAACTATTCACCGAAAGGCCGGAGTGAAATTCTTCTCTCTCATCTTGAGCAATCTGAAGCGGAAGAAACTCCGTACGGCGCTCACGGTGCTTTCAATCTTCGTGGCCTTCATCCTGTTCGGACTGTTGTGCACGATCAAGGAGGCGTTCACGGCGGGCGTCTCGATGGCGGGGGCGGACCGGCTGGTCGTGCGGCACAAGGTGTCGCTCATCATGAGCCTGCCGGTCTCCTATCAGACGCGCATGGAGCAGATTCCCTCCGTCGCGTCAGCCGTCCATGTGACGTGGTTCGGCGGCATTTACCAGAATGAACCGAAGAATTTCTTCGGCAGTTTTCCGGTCAACCCGGAGCCATTCCTGGCGATGTATCCGGAATTTCTCGTGCCGGCGGAACAGAAGCAGGCCTGGCTGAAGACGCGCAACGGCGCGATTGTGGGCCGCGCGCTCGTGGACCGTTTCAAATGGAAGATTGGCGACCGGGTGCCGATCGCATCGCCGATCTGGCCACGGAAAGGGGACGCCGCGTGGGAGTTTGAGATTGTCGGCATTTACGATGGCGCGAAAAAAGGAACCGACACGTCAGGGTTTTATTTCCGCTATGATTATTTCGATGAAGGCCGCGCGCGTGGGGAAGGGGAGGTCGGCTGGTATCTCGTGCGGGTGGATAATCCGGATCGCGCGGTCGAAGTCGCGAAGGCGATTGATGCCGAGTTCGCCAATTCGGCTTACGAGACTAAGGCTGAGCCGGAGGGCGCATTCATGCAGGGATTCGCCCAGCAGATCGGCGACATCGGCACGATCATGATCGCGATTCTCAGCATGGTGTTCTTCACCATCCTGCTGGTGGCTGGCAACACGATGGCGCAATCCGTGCGCGAGCGAACCGAGGAATTGGGCGTGCTCAAGGCGATGGGTTTCTCGAACGAACTTGTGCTGGCCCTGGTGCTGGCCGAGTCGTGCCTCATCGCCGGACTCGGTGGCTTCGCCGGTTTGGGAGCCGCGTGGTTGGCGACTTCCCGGGGGAGTCCGGTGCCGGCCATGCTCCCCATTTTCTACCTACCGCCGCGTTACCTGGTTATCGGCGCGGCCCTAGTGGTCGGGCTTGGCCTGGTGACCGGGATTTTGCCGGCGGTTCAGGCGATGCGGTTGCGCATCGCAGAAGCGCTCCGGAGGGGGGCATAATATTCATGCACAACTGGCTTTCACAAATTCTCTCGGTGACGCTGTTCAACCTGCGAACCATTCCCGAGCGCCTGAGTTCTTCCATCACCGCCGTGGTCGGCATCGCGGGTGTCGTGGCTGTCTTCGTGGGGGTGCTCTCCATTGCCGAAGGCTTTCGCGCGGCCATGAAAGTGACTGGTTCGGACGACACCGCCATCGTATTGCGCAGCGGTGCCGACAGTGAAATGAGCAGCGGCCTGTCCCGCGAGGAAGTGCGGTTGATCGCCGACGCTCCCGGGGTCGCCCGCACCGCCGAAGGCCCGCTGGCGTCAGCCGAGTTGTTCGTGATCATCAATTTGCCGAAACGTTCCGGCACGAACGACGCGAACGTACCATTTCGAGGCGTTGAAAAGTCAGCCCTGGCTATTCGCGATGACTTGAAGATTGTGGTGGGCCGGAGCTTTGAACCGGGCCGCAATGAGATGCTCGTCGGTGTCGGTGCCGCACGGGCCTTCGCCGGCCTGGAGGTGGGGAAGAAAATCCGGCTCGGTCTGAATGAATGGGACGTGGTCGGCATGTTCACGGGAGGCGGCGGCGCGGCCGAATCGGAAATCTGGACCGATGCCGCCGTGCTTCAACCCGCCTACCATCGTGGCGACTCCTACCAGTCGGTCCACGCCAAACTCACGTCCGCCGGAGCTTTCCAGCAATTCAAGAATGCGTTGACGACGAACCCGCAGTTGAAGGTGAAGGTCGTGCGGCAGTCTGAATTCCTTGCCGAGCAATCCACCATGTTGACCGGTTTTATCGAGAAGATTGGCTATTTCATCGCCGCCCTGATGGCCATGGGGGCGCTCTTCGGCGCATTGAACACCATGTATAGCGCGGTGGCGGCGCGCACGCGTGAGATCGCCACCTTGCGCGCGCTCGGCTTCGGTTCCGTGCCGGTCATTTTTTCAGTGATGCTCGAATCGCTGTTGCTGGCCCTGGCGGGTGGAACCTTGGGAGCCTTGGCGGCGTATCTGGCGTTTGACGGCTTCAAAACGGCGACGATCAACTGGCAGACGTTCAGCCAGGTGGCCTTCGCCTTCGCGGTCACGCCGCAGTTGCTGATCAACGCCATGATGTGCGCCACCCTCATCGGGTTTATTGGCGGTCTCTTCCCGGCGGTGCGCGCGGTGCGGAT
>JBKJSC010000019.1:0-7732 GCA_046593035.1 Limisphaerales bacterium
TTGCACGCGGGGGAATTTCTTCCCGTTCGGGCTTTCGTAAAAGCCAGCGCTCGCGGCGTCCTTGACCATGCCGCGCGTCGGTTCTTCCAAGGAAATGAAAACGCCGATCTCCGCGCCTTCGCGTTCGCGCACGGCCATGAGCGAGCGGATGTCGTCGGCCTTTAAGTTCTCGCCGCCTTTGACGCTGACCACGATTTTGTGCAGCCCCAACCCCTCTCCCGGCCTGCGGCCACCCTCTCCCCGTCCGACGGGGAGAGGGCCGGGAGAGGGGAGGTCTCGGAAGAACTTCAGGCCGTCAATGCCCGTGTCCGCGCCCTTCTTTTTGCCTTGGAAGGGCTGCGCGTCCACGAGCGACACGGCCCACCATTGGAATTGATACTTGTCGCGCCGGGCGAGATCGCGCGCGGCCTCGAGGTCTTTGGGCGTGCCGACGACTTCAAACTTGGCGCGTGTCTTGAAGGCGTCCTTGAGCCGCTTCTCGATGAGTGAAATAGCGAGATGCGTAATGTCGATGCCAATCCATTTTCGTTTAAGTTTTTGCGCGGCGTGAACGGCCGTGCCGCAACCGCAGAACGGGTCGAGCACCACATCGCCTTCGTTGCTGCTCGCCGCAATGATGCGCTCCAGCAAGGCCAAAGGTTTCTGGGTCGGGTAGCCGAGAGATTCCGCGCCGGAAACCATTTCGATGTCCGCCCAAAAATCACTCAAGGGAATGCCTTCCTGCTCGTCGAGGTAGCGCTTGAATCGCGGGATGCCTTGCCCGCCTTTTGGCACCACAATCAAGCCTTGCGCGTCGGCTTCGAGCATCCGCGCTTTCGTCCAGCGCCAGACTTTGGTCACGCCCTTGAATTCGTAGGTGAGATTCGGACGGTTGGGGTTGGGATTGAGCAGCGAAGTGAGCTGGTAGCGGCGGCCATCGCCATCCGCGAGCGAGTATTGTTCGGCGGCGCGGTCGGGGTCGTGCTGCGTGTAGCTCGCATTCCAGGTCGTTTGCTCGCGCTGCTTGCCGTAGGCGAGGATGACATCGTGGTTGCTGGCAAATCGAGTAAACGCGAGACCCTTTGGATGCGAACGTCGCCAGACAATTTCGTTTCGGATGTTGGTCTTGCCGAAAACCGCATCCAAAACAACTTTCAGATAATGCGACGCCGTCGGGTCACAATGCAAATAGAGCGAGCCAGTGGGCTTGAGCACCCGGTGCAATTCCAGCAGACGATTCGCCATCATCACGAGATAGGCCGTCATGTCATTGCGGCCAAGAAATTCCACGAGGGCGACAATCATCTTGGCAACGTCGGTATTTTTCTGCTTGAGCAATTCGTCAAATTCCAGTGCGGCCTGCTCGCCCCAATACCACGAATCTTTGAACACCTCGATTTGCGCCTCACTCATTTGCCCCTTGGGCGATTTGAAGAGGAGATTGTAGTCGCGCTTGGAATTGAACGGCGGGTCGAGGTAGATGAGGTCCACGGATTCGTCCGCAAGGTGGTCGCGGAGGACGTGGAGGTTGTCGCCGTAGTAGAGTTTGTTCACGGGCGAAGGCTAGTTCAACGCCACTCGGCGCCGGATGTAGGTCGGCACGTCGAGGTCCTCATTTTTGTGGATGGTCGGCTCGCTTTTCTCGAACCGTCCTTTGGAGATGATTTCCAGCGGCAGCTGCGCCTGCCGCATCTTCGATGCCCGGCGGCGCTGGCGCTGAGAATTCCCCGCTTGTTGCGAGAGAAGCTGGCCGGTTTGCTCCTGTGTCAGCGGCGGCGGCGGCGGCACGAAGCGGGAAGCGGGCCGGGGCGTCCGGGAGGCGCTCAGAAACTGCGTCTCCTCGTCAGCATCGGCGGCATCAGGCAGCGGCAACGGCGCGGGGCGGTTCCGGCGCGAGGCCACGAGCGTCACGGACAAGCGGTCGGCATACGCCTCGTCAATGGCCGCACCGAGAATCACATGGGCATTTTCACACTGGCGGTTGATCTGTTCCATCACCCGGTTGATTTCCGCCATGGTGAGATCCGCGCCGCCCAGCAAGCTGACGAGCACCGTGTCGGCCTCGTTCAACATCTGCCCACCGTCGAGCAAGGGGCTGGCAAATAATTTTTCCACCACGTCCCGCGCGCGACTGTCCCCCATCGCCTCCGCCGTGGCGAAGGAACTTTCCGCGTGCCGCCCGCGCACGACGGCGCACAGGTCGGCAAAATCAATGTTGATGTGACCGGTGCGCGTTAGCAGTCGCCAGATGCCGCGCACGCCCTGCACGAGCAAATCATTGGTGATCGCGAAGGTCTCCAACAGACTCGTGTTTTCGTCGATGAGCTTGAACACTTTTTGGTTCGGCAGGCAGATGACGCCGTCGGCGGCGGCTTTGAGCTGTTCCAATCCCTGCTGCGCCTGCCGCTGACGCCGCCCGCCTTCGCATTCAAACGGAAGGGTGACAAACGCGAGCACCAGCGCGCCCGCTTCCTTGGCAGCGCGCGCCAGCACCGGGCTGGCCCCCGTGCCCGTGCCGCCGCCCAAACCGGCGACGATAAACACCATGTCCGCACCGGCGCACAATTCCTTGATCTGCGCGAGGTCCTCCTCGGCTGCGGCATGGCCGCGTTCGGGGTCGCCCCCCGTTCCCAAGCCGCGCGTGAGCTTCGCTCCCAGCGGAATTTTGTGCCCTGCCTGCACATTGGCCAGCGCCTTGGCATCGGTGTTGAGGGCGATGAAAGTGACGCCGTCGAAACCGGCCTGGGTCATATGGCTCACGGCATTGCCGCCCGCGCCGCCGACGCCAAAAACTTTAATGTTAAGCTCGCGTTTTGCCGCTGAGACTTCAGGGGCGTTCTCCAATGAATCGCTCATAATGATTCGTTCCTAAATTAATTGTTATCGCCGTCCGAAGATTTGTCCCAACGTTTGCTTAAATCCCTGCGTGATCGAGCCGGTGCCGCCCCGGCGCTTTTGTTGCAGGGAGCCGAACTTGACAAGACCAATGGCGGTGCTGAACTCCGGCTGTTCGAGCGCCGATTTCAAACCGCTGATGGAATTGGTTTTTCCCAGGGCGGCGGGTAACTCAAACACTTCCGCCGCCAGCTTTTCAATCTGCGGAATGCGCGCGCCGCCGCCGGTGAGCCACACGCCCGCGCGCAAATAATCCTGGAGTCCGGCCCGGGCCAGTTCCTGGTCGATGAGCTGAAACATTTCTTCGAGCCGCAACGCCATGATGCGCCGGAGATGTTCGAGGTTGATGGATTTGTCCGGCAGCCCGACGCCGCTGGCCAGCGTCACGGTTTGTCCCTTGATGCCGTCGTCCACCACGGCCGCACCGTGGTCGATTTTCAATTGTTCCGCGCGGCCCATCGTCACGCCGAGGCCGATGCCCAGATCATTCGAGAGGTGATCGCCGCCGACCGCCAGCACGCCGCTGTGCTTGATGATGCCGTTGGCATAAACGACGTACTCCGTAGCCCCCGCCCCGATGTCAATCACCAGTGCGCCCAGTTCTTTTTGTTCGTTACTGAGCAACGCCATGGCCGCCGCCAGGCCGTTGAAGGCGACGTCTTCGACTTCCAATTGCAGGCCTTTCACCGTGCGGATCGGGTTTTGCTGGCGATTAAGATTGCCATGCACCACATGCACGTCCACTTCCAAGCGAGCGCCCAACATGCCCACGGGATTTTTAATGCCATCCTGGCCATCCACAATAAAGTGCTGGCGAATGGTGTGAATGACGTGGTTCTCCGGCGGCAGATTGATGGCCTTGGCGTTTTTTACCACGTCCGCCACATCGTCTTCACCGATCTCGCGATCCGCCGAAACCACCGGATGCACGCCGCGATTATTGAAACCCTGGATGTGCCCGCCGGTGACGCCGAGATAAACACTGCGAATCTCCGCGTTCGCCATTTGCTCCGCCTCCGCGATGGCATTGCGGACGTCCTCCTCCGCCAGCGCGGGATCCACGATCTCGCCCTTGCGCACGCCGCGCGACTTGGCCTGGCCGACGCCGATAATGTTCAACCCGCCAGTGTCATTGACTTCGCCGACGACGGCGCAAACCTTTGACGTGCCAATTTCCAAGCCGACGATGATGGAAGCGGGATCAAACATTTTTTTTCCTGGGGCGCGTGGGTTTGAGGACGGGTTTGGGTTTAGTCAGCGACACCGCGTTGGCTTCCAGCCAGCGGGCGGGGATGTTGTTGGCCACCGAGAGGTCGAGCGTCGCGAGGGCTTTGCCTTTTTTTGAACCTTCGTCTTGAATGAGACGCCAGCGGCGAAATTGGTCTTTCAAATTGTTCACACCAAAAGTCACCGTGCTCCCCTGCCCCGTGGTCACACGCAACACCTCCGGCGCGGAAACGTCGATCTGCTTCAAATCTACCAGGCCCACCATGTTGGAACGCTCGAATTCGGCGAGCAACAGCAGCGCGGCGCGCACCTGGTTTGATTCCACGGGGTAGCCCGGCCGCAAATCGCTTTCACCCACGCCCGCAAGAACAGTCAGCGAATCGCCGGCGCGCGGGGCCGGTTCCTGGCGGAGCCGGTCATCGAGAGGCAGCATGACATAGCCGGCTTCATCGATGTGATAAATGACCGAGGCAAAACCAACGCCGTTCGGACGCGGACGTACGCCGTAGATTTGGGCGACCGCCTCGCGTTCCGTGACACGCAATTTGAGCGTGTGCGGCAAAACCCGCTCCACGGCGGCGGTGCGAATCATCGGCTCCAGTTCCAAGTCGCGCTTGATGCGGGACAAATCCAGCGCCAGCAAATTATCGCCCGGCTTGACCCCGGCCCATTTGCGCAACTGCTCCGCCACAATCACGCCGTCGGTCTGGACATCGATGGTCTCCACTGCAAACGCGGGATTTTGGAAGACAAGCTCGTTAAGAAGCCATTCGCCTCCGCGCCAAAAAAGGAGCAGCGCCACAACCGTCCCCACACAGACGGACATCACCGTGGCGGCCATGCGCATGCGCGAGGCGCGGACTTGATCCGAGCGCAGTTTGACATCCAGAACGTGATCCCGGCTGAAACGCCGGTTGGTTGGTTTGCGATTAAACCACATGATAAAATTATTTTGCGTTTGGAACCGGATGTTGCAGGGCCAGGTCGATCATTTTTTGGCAGAGGTGCGTGTAGTCGATGCCCGATGCGGCCGCCGCTTTGGGAAACAAACTGGTATCTGTCATGCCCGGCAGCGTGTTTACCTCGAGCACCACGGGTTCGCCATCGGGCCGGACGATCATGTCCACCCGGGCGTAATCGCGACCACCTATCGCCTTATACGCCGCCATCCCAACGGCTTGAATTCGCGCCGTGACCGCAGGTTCAAATTCCGCCGGACAGAGGTACTCGCTTGCGCCGACCGTGTATTTATTGTGGTAATCGTAGAGTCCTTTTTTTGTCCGCACTTCCACGACCGGCAACGGTTGATCAGCGAGAATGCCAGCAGTGACTTCACGACCTTCAATTTTTTCTTCGACCATCACCTCGGTGTCGTAGCGCAGCGATTCCGTCAGCGCCGCGCTCCATTCCGACTCGGCCAGCACGAACTGCAGACCGACACTGGACCCTTGGCGCACCGGCTTGACGACCAGCGGTGCCTGCCAGTCCTTCGGCCACGGAGCCGCCGGCGAGTCAAACACGAGGTAGCGCGCAGTGGGTATTCCCGTCTCCATAAATCGCTTTTTGCTCATTACCTTGTCGTAGGCGAGCCGGCTCGCCTCCACGCCGCAGCCCGTGTAGGGAATGCCCAATTCCTCCAGGCGCTTCTGCACTCGGCCGTCTTCGCCGTACGCGCCGTGCAGCGCGAGAAAAACCACTTCCGTTCCCGGCAGCAGCGACCAAGTATCGTCGCGCGGATCCAGGATGTGAACCGCGTGGCCGTGCGAGCTTAAGGTTCGCGCCACTGCCGCGCCCGTGCGCAGGGACACATCCCATTCGTCCGACGGCCCGCCCAACATGACAGTGATGTTTAGAGGTTTGAACATATTATTCTCCGATGATTTCCACTTCGGTTTCCAATTCGATTTCACGTTCGACTTTGGCGCGTTGCCGGATGAGCGCGATCAAGCCCAAGACATCCTGTGCGGTGGCGCTGCCGTCGTTCACAATAAAATTCCCATGCACGTCGGATACCATCGCGCCGCCGACCCGCGTTCCTTTCAAACCCAGTTCGTCAATCAACTTCCCGGCGGGAACCGATTCCGGATTCTTGAAAATGCAACCCGCGCTCGGTTCATGCGGCTGGGAAGTCCAACGCTTTTGGTTGAATGCGTCCACGCGTTCTTTGATGAGTTCCTTCGGCGCGGGCCAGCCGCGGAGCACAGCGCTCAAGGCGAGGTGACTTTTCAACAACGGGCACCGGCGGTACTCCACCGGCACATCCGCCGTGGCACGCTCAAACACTTGTCCCGCTGAATCCATAAAACGAATCGACTCGACGATATCGAACATCGTGCCGCCCATCGCGCCGGCGTTCATGCGCAAAGCGCCGCCCACGCTGCCCGGAATCCCTTCGAGAAATTCCAAACCGGTCAAACCCGCGCGGCGCGCTTCGACCGAAACCGTTTTCAGTTTCGCGCCCGCGCCGCAGATCAAGCGTTCGCCCGCGATCTCCACCCGGCTGAATTGCGGGTGCGCAAGGCAAATCACCACGCCGCGGATGCCACAGTCTTTGATAAGCAGATTCGAACCGCGACCCAAGATGACGAAGGGCATTTCCCGTGCCGCGCAAAATTGCAGCACCGCCACGAGGTCGGCTTCCGACGCCGGCTCCACATAGAAATCCGCCGGGCCACCGACGCGCAACGTCGTGCGTTTGGCCAGCGGTTCGTCACGCCGCACCACGGCGCTGGGGGAAAGTATTGCCGTCAGTTCCGCCTGAAGTTGTGCGCGTGAGTCGGACATTTCTTTGCGTAGTTGGGCCGCCAGTTGATGTGCCGCCAGCGTGATGTCGCCCGCGCCGAGGAACAACACCAGGTCGCCGGGCTGCATGACCGCGCGCATCACGGCGGGAAGTTTCGTCGCCTCCGCCACGTATTCCACCGGTTGTTGGCTGCTAATGGCAGTAGAGAGAGTTGCGCCATTCACGCCGGGGATTTCCGCCTCGCTCGCCGCATAAACATCGGTCACCCAGAGCTGATCCGCTTCGGTGAAGCAAGTGGCAAACTGCGCGAGCAGATGTTGCGTGCGAGTGAACCGGTGCGGCTGGAATGCCACGAGCAGCCGTCGTCCGCCCAGCGTCTTCAACGCGCGCAGCGTGGCGCTGATTTCGCGCGGATGATGGCCGTAGTCATCGAACAGGCGGAACCGTTCGTCGCGGAACAATTCCTGTTGCCGACGGGCCGCGCCTTGAAAGGGCGCGATGGCACGAGCGATGTCCACACCGGCAAAATCCAGTCGATGCAACAGTGTGATGACGGCGGCGGCGTTGGAGATGTTCTTTTCGCCGAGTAATTGGATCGCAAACGCGCCGAGGATTTCGTCACTCCGCCAGATTTCAAAACGCGACGGGCCGGTGGCACCGCCGGAAGCAACTTCGATCCGATAGTTCGCCAGCGGATTGAAGCCGTAGGAAATTGCGTTGGGCCGCCGGGCAAATTGCGCGACCAGTTGCGGATCGTCCGCGCAGTAAATCACCTGGCCGCTGGTCTGATCGGCGAACCGCTGAAACTCATCGCAGATGGCCTCGAAGTTCGCGTAGTAGTCGAGATGCTCCTCGTCCACATTCAAGACGATGGCGTGTTCGGGTTGG
>JBKJSC010000105.1:0-2922 GCA_046593035.1 Limisphaerales bacterium
ATACCTACACGGCTGATCCGTCAATCTCTCTTATCGTCGTATCCCAACAGTAAATCCGTTTCCTGACTCATAGTCCGCATTGCGACCCGGTCTGTTTAGCAGCAAAGACGCCCCACAGACTTGTCAGGGACCGGCAACATTGCGGGTTCTAGGCACCTCCGAGGCAGCTTTATGGGGGCATGTAGACCCCATGCAGCTGCCCCGGCCACTGTCCGGACGGAGTAACCACATTCAAACCAGCTTTCATTTCGGATTCAGTCAGAGGCATCCGGGAAACGCGGGTTGGAAAACCGGCGTTAGTGCGCTTGGGAGCGGTAAGTGCAGGAGGGTGAAAGTCCCTCTCTGGTGGAGCTAAACGCCAGTAACCGAAAGTAACTGCGTCGCCGCGAGGTTTGACGTGGAGAGCAACTGGAAGTGAATGGATAGTCCGTAGACTGATGGGCCCAATAGGGCCCACAACACGAACTCGATACGGCTGGATACGACTGATGAGACTGCTAACGATGTGCGAAGTCCGAAGCACCGCCGATAGCCCTAAAGGCGAGTCGGGGGCCAAGCTTGGGGTGGTGGCAAAGCATTGCCGCCCCGGGGCGTTATTCAGTGGGTGGAGATGGAATGTCCGGAAGCACGAGCTGGTGAACCAAGGATCCCTGTCCGGGTGCCGAAGGGGCCGGGCAGGAGTCAGAGTCCTCATAGGAGCGATGAAGCGGGTAACGACCGTGGAGCCAAGGAGGGCAGGAAGGTGGAAGCGTGAAGGAAAGACAACTGGAAATCAAACTGCCGGGAGTGCCTCTGGCTAAACAAGGCAGAGAGGTCCCCCCAAAATGGGAGTGGACCGAAGAGGTAGTCTGGACCGAACGCATGTTGGCAACCCTCGAAGGAGGAATTACAGGAGGCAAATGGTTCAGTCTGAGTGATAAGGTCTGGAAGATGGCAAACCTGGAACGGGCCGTCGAGAAAGTGGCCGCGGGCAAAAGCCCCAAGAAAGCGGACGGGCGAAAGTGCCGGCTCTATGCCGAACAGAGCGCCCAGCGATTGCCGCAGTTGCAGTCAATGCTCAAAGAAGGAAGGTATGAACCCAAACCCGCGCAACGAGTCTGGATTCCAAAGCTGGGAAGCAAGGAGATGCGACCATTAGGGGTGCCGCCGGTGGAGAACCGAGTGGTCGAAATGGCCCTACGCAACGTGCTGGAACCGATTTTCGAGCACACCTTTGCGGAAAATAGCTATGGATTCCGGCCTGGCAGAGGGGCCAAGGACGCGCTCAGGCGAGTCAATGAGCTACTCCAGGCGGGCAAGAGTTGGGTAGTTGATGCAGATCTGAAGGGCTATTTCGATAGCATCCCGCAAGATAAACTACTGCTGGCTGTCGGGGAGCATGTGGCCGATGGGGCGGTGCTGGATTTGATCCAGCGGTTCCTGAAGCAAGGCGTCCTGGAAAGCGGCAAAGGATGGAGTCCCACGGAGAAGGGCACCCCCCAAGGAGGAGTGCTCAGCCCGTTGCTGGCCAATATCTACCTGAACCCCCTGGACCATCGGATGGCCAGAGGGGGATGGATCATGATTCGCTACGCAGACGATTTCATCATCTTGTGTGAGAGCCTAGAACAAGCCCAACAGGCTCTGCAAGAAGTGCGCCAATGGGTGGAGCAAGCAGGACTGACCCTGCACCCAACCAAAACGCGCATTGTCGACGCCAGCCAAGCTGGGGGTTTCGACTTTCTGGGCTATCACTTCGAACGAGGCATGAAATGGCCACGGGAGAAGAGCCTAACGAAGTTCAAGGAAGCCATCCGGCAGAAAACAAAGAGGACGCGACCTGGCTCCATGAAACAAATCATTGAGGAAAGCAACCGAACTCTGCGGGGCTGGATGAACTACTTCAAGCACAGCATTAAAAACATCTTCCCGGAACTGGATAAATGGGTGCGTGGACGTCTGCGCACCATCCTGCGCAAGCGACATAAGGGTCAAGGGAGAGCTCGCGGGAGAGATCATCAGCGGTGGCCCAATGCCTACTTCGCCGAACTCGGGCTAATCTCCTTAGCCTTAACCCGAGCGCAAGCGGCCAATGCTCATCAAGAGTCCCACTGACTGGAGAGCCGGATGCGGGAAAACCGCCCGTCCGGTTCGGAGGGAGGGGCAGGGTCAAACCCCTGTTCCTACCCCTATCGGAGTGGCTGGAGGATTGAAAATGAGCAGCGTCCGCGTTGCGCCAAACGGGTAAAAGCGTTGCTGTTCGGGCACCGCCCCGCTGCCACTCCCGGTCTTGACCCGAACCAAACCCGATCTAGACCCGATGCCGATCGGGTCTGCATCGGGTTTGGATCGGGCCTGCATCGGGTCTGCATCCGCGGATTCGGCAACCGCTCGCCATCGCTCTCCCAGATAATGAACCTCGCCCGCATTCCTTTGCCTCCATTCCATTGCCAGGGGGCGAAAAACGCCGCTTCGATCCAAAAACAAGGCTTTGCTTCGCACATCCCATTCACGCCCAAGCGCTTGTTTCTGCGACACAGGACGCAAAACCGATCGCAAGCCGCCCAAAACACCACACCACGACGACTGACCGTGCCTTTCTTGCTTAGTTACGAGTTGGAGCGCCGAACCCCGTTTCGGCGTCTAGCGCTCCCGACAATCGCAAGCCGCCCAAACTCCACCGCGACAAATTCCATCGGGCAACTGCTGGCGCTCATTAGTCAAAAAGTCAGCTAAGATCTCCTGACCGAGAAAGTCGAGGCTCTCCACAGGTATCTCCAACCCCCTTTGCCGCGAACTTGAGCGGAGAAGCCGTCAAAGCGCCCAAAAGCCGCCCCTTTCCATGTACAAAATGGCAATTTTGCTCTGCTACCATCTATTGATCAGCGCCTTACAAAAGCGTCCTCAATTGAGGAATGATTCATAGCCTCGGCTATATCTCGT
>JBKJSC010000149.1:0-6184 GCA_046593035.1 Limisphaerales bacterium
CGAAGTTGCGCCGGTAAATGGTGACCATCTGCGTCGCAAACGCCTTGGCGCAACCATACGGATTGACGGGCGCGAAGGGCGTGTGCTCGTCCTGCGGCGATTGCGCGGGGCGTCCAAAAATCTCGCTGGTGGCCGCGTGATACAGGCGCGGCGGGCGGGGAAGGTCGCGGATCATTTCGAGCAGCCGCAACGTGCCCATCGCCGTCTCTTCACAGGTTGATTCGGGGATTTCAAAACTTAACCCGACATGGCTCTGGCCGGCCAGGTGGTAAATCTCGTCGGGCGCGACCTTGAACAGCACGCGGCGCAAGGTGGTGGGATCATTTAAGTCGGCGTAATGCAGGAACAGCCGCTGGTTGTAGATGGCCGGGTCGCTGTAAAGATGATTCAACCGCGAGCGATCCAGACTGCTTGTGCGCCGCACCACGCCGTGGACTTCATAGCCCTTGTCCAGCAGCAGCTCGGTCAAATACGAGCCGTCCTGTCCGGTGATGCCAGTAATGAGCGCGCGCGGCATGAGTTCAAAAATCAACGTTCAAGATCGAGGGATTTGCGTTAGGGGCGTGGATCCCTTGATTGCAACCCGTTTGGTTTGCGGGTCGTTCCTTCCCCCTCACCCCAGCCCTCTCCCGCCGGGAGAGGGAGCCACCTAGCGACGCTTTTCTCGAAATTTCCGTGCGCCCGGCCTCGTCCCAGCGCGGGGAGCGATTCTCCCTCTCCCTTGGGGAGAGGGCCGGGGTGAGGGGGAAAGGCCACGTCGCCAGCGAGCGTGGACACGGATCCGAGCGTCGCGCCCGACGGTTGAAATAACTGAGGTGCGCCGTTGTGCCACGGCCCTCCTTCCCGGATTCGCAGTGCGCGCTCATCCCGTCACCTTGATTTTCCCTTCGCGATGGTCTTTGAGGAGTTGGATGTCGGCATCGACCATCAGTTTGACCAACTCGGCGAATTTTGTTTTCGGTTCCCAGCCGAGTTTGCGCTTCGCTTTGCCCGGATCGCCGATGAGCAGCTCCACTTCCGCCGGGCGATAATAGCGCGGATCGATCTCCACAAATTTTTTCCAATCCAGTCCCGCGTGCGCACCGGCGACATCGAGAAACTCGCGGATGGAATGCGTCTCGTTGGTCGCGATCACGTAATCATCCGGCTGATCCTGTTGCAGCATGAGCCACATCGCCTCGACGTATTCCTTGGCGTAACCCCAGTCGCGTTTGGCGTCGAGGTTGCCGAGGTAGAGCTTGTCCTGCAACCCGGCCTGGATGTGCGCGATGGCCCGCGTGATTTTACGCGTCACAAACGTCTCACCGCGCCGGGGCGATTCGTGGTTGAACAGAATGCCGTTGCTCGCGTGCATCCCGTAGGACTCGCGATAATTCACCGTGACCCAATACGAATACACTTTCGCGCAACCATACGGACTGCGCGGATAAAACGGCGTCGTTTCCGTCTGCGGCACTTCCTGCACCTTGCCGAACATCTCGCTGGACGAGGCTTGATAAAAGCGCGGCTGGATGCCCGTCTCGCGAATGGCTTCCAACAACCGCACCGTGCCCGTGCCGGTGATATCGGTCGTGTATTCCGGGCTGTCGAAGCTGACGCGCACATGGCTTTGGGCGGCCAGATTGTAAACCTCCTCCGGCTGGACTTTGCCGATCAACCGGGCCAGCGCGCTCGCGTCGCTCAAATCGCCGTAGTGCAGGAACAGGCGGTTTTTGCTCGAATGCGGATCGGCGTAAATGGGATCCAGCCGGCCGGTGTTGAACGTGCTCGCACGGCGGATAATCCCATGCACCTCGTAGCCTTTGCCCAGCAGCAATTCCGCGAGATACGATCCGTCCTGTCCGGTGATGCCGGTGATGAGTGCTTTTTTGCCCATAGATTGCGCCCCGACCTTCGGAAAGTTCCCCCGCGATGGCAAGCTCAGAAACGTGTTGCCATCGTCGTCAGTTGCACGCCTGATTTCCTCCGGCGTCACCGAGGCAAAACCGCTTCACTGAAATTGACAGATGGAAGTCCTATACGGAACGCTGCCCTTGAAAATGGGGAGCGCGACCGTCCCGGTCGCTCCAGTCGGCGGCTCGCCGACTGGTTCATGGCGCGATCGAACCAAACAGTACCACTCTTTGGCGGGGAAGTTTCCGGTGGGACGCCGAAAACAGCGGGCGAGACGCCACGCGCTCCCAAACGAATTACAACGTTGGCTCACCGTAAATTCACAGTACCGCCGTCCACAAGATAAGCAGCGCCGGTGGCGAACGAAGCCGCGTCGCTCGCAAGGAACAGCGCCAGCGCGGCCACTTCCTCCGGGCGGCCCATGCGCCCGACGGGTTGATACTCGGAGAGTTTTTGAAACATCTCCGCCTCGCATCCGGGATAATTCTTGGCGATGAACCCGTCCACGAACGGCGTGTGAATGCGGCCGGGAAGAATGGCGTTGCAGCGGATGTTCTGCTTCAGAAAATCCTTGGCCACCGAATAGGTCATGCTCAACACCGCGCCCTTGCTCATGGAATACGCGAACCGGTCGGCCACGGCCATGATCGAAACGGTGGAGGCGATGTTCACGATCGCGCCGCCACGTTGCACCATCGCGGCCACGCCGGCTTGCAGACAGTGATAGACGCCTTTGACGTTGACGCGGAAGACGCGGTCGAAATCCGCCTCGCTCGTGTTGAGCACATTGCCGACATGGGCGATGCCGGCGTTGTTGACAAGGACATCGAGCTGTCCGCGTGATTGCAGGAGGCGCGCGAAGGCCGCGTTCACTGCGGCAGCGTCTGTGAGATCACACAACTGCCACGCGGCGTCACCACCTGCCTGCTTGATTTCGTCGGCCGTGGTGCGGGCACCCGCTTCGTCCACGTCGAGGATTTCCACGCGCGCGCCGTGGCCGGCGAACATTTGCGCGATGGCGCGGCCAATGCCGGAGCCGCCGCCGGTGATGACGGCAACTTTGTTGTCGAGACGGAACGGAGAGGGTGAGGTGTTTGTGACGGGAGGAGTGTTGCTCATGGTTTTTCTTGGTTTAGGACATTGCGAAAGACAGGCGTCAATGATTATGCCGGGCCACGTGAGCGCCGACGCAGCGATAACCCACGGCGCATTCGAGGCACGCACCGGTGTTGAGCTGGCCGACGTTCTGCCGGTAAAGTTGTTCCCACGGAGTCTGGCTCGGTGGCGTACTTACCACGGTTTCGCTGGCGCGACGTTCCCATTCGTCCGCCGGCACGAGGGCATCCACGCGACGCGTGTTCAAATCCACCCGCACCCGGTCGCCGGTGTGCAAGCGCGCCAGGCCACCGCCCACCACGGATTCGGGCGAGGCGTTGAGCATCGACGGACTCGCGGAGGTGCCGCTCTGGCGGCCATCGCCGAGCGTGGGCAGTTCGTTCACGCCGCGCCGCACGAGCGCGTCGGGCGGAAGCATGTTGACCACTTCCGCCGAGCCGGGGAAACCGACCGGGCCGCAGCCGCGGATGACGAGCAGGGAATTTTCATCGAGGTTCAGCGATGGGTCGTTGATGCGGGCGTGGTAATCTTCCGGGCCATCGAAAACCACCGCGCGACATTCAAAAGTATTTTCCGCGCCGGGCCGCGCGAGGTAGCGATTTTGAAATGTCGGACTGATGACGCTGGTCTTGAGCAGTGCGGCGTCGAAAATATTTCCGGAGAGCACGAGGAACCCCGCTTGCGGCCGCACGGGCCGCGACATCGGGCGGATTACTTCGGCGTTGAACGTGACAGCGGACGCCACATTTTCCGCGACGGTGCGGCCCGTCACGGTCAGCGCGCCGCCGTGCAATCGTCCGGCGGTGAGAAGTTCTTTTTGCACGGCCGGCACTCCGCCCGCGCGATAAAAATCCTCGCCCAAAAATTCTCCCGCCGGTTGCAAGTTCACCAGCAACGGCACGTCGTAGCCATGCGTTTCCCAATCTTTCAGAGGCAAATCCACTCCCATATGCCGCGCGATGGCGGTGAGATGGGGCGGGCAATTGGTCGAGCCGCCGATGGCAGTGTTGACCACGATGGCGTTGAGAAACGCCTCGCGCGTGAGCACGCGCGAAGGCGTGAGTTCTTCCCGCACCAACGCCACGCTGCGGCGGCCGGTTTCGTAGGCCATCTGCAACCGTTCGCGATACGGCGCGGGAATCGCCGCGCATCCCGGCAGACTCATGCCCAGCGCCTCGGCCAAGGAATTCATCGAGAGCGCGGTGCCCATCGAATTGCAATGGCCGGGGCTGGTGGCGGAGACGGCGATCAGGTCACGGAAATCCGCCGCGCCGATTTCGCCTGCCGCGAATTTTCGCCGGGCCTCCCAAACGATCATGCCCGAGCCGGCGTGTTTGCCCTCGAGATAACTGTTCAACATCGGCCCGCCCGACAGCACGATGGCGGGCAGATTCGTCGTCGCCGCCGCCATCAACGCCGCCGGCGTGGTCTTGTCGCAACCGGTGGTGAGGATGACTCCATCCAGTGGATAGCCGTGCAAAATTTCCACCAAACCGAGGTACGCAAGATTTCGGTCAAGTGCCGCAGTCGGACGGCGCACCGATTCCTGCAACGGATGCATCGGGAAAATTAACGGGATGCCGCCCGCATCACGCACGCCGTCGCGGGCGCGCTCGACATTTTGCAAATGCCCGCGATTGCACGGCGTCAGGTCGCTGCCGCTTTGCGCGATGCCGATGATAGGGCGGCCGGATTGCAGTTCGCCCGGCGTCAGGCCGTAGTTGAGAAAGCGCTCCAGATAAAGCGCGGTCATGCCGGGATTGGCGGGATCGTTCCACCAGGATTCGCTGCGCAGACGTTTCATAATTGACCTTCCCCGGTGGTGTCCGCCAGTGCTAGCGGGCGCAAGGGCAAGAGCCGTTGCTCCTGTGTCGCCAGTTTGATCACGTCCCGACCGAGGGCGTTGCCCAGTATGTTTGCCATTTCGGACGTGAGCCTATCGAATGCCCAACGCGAAATCCAGCACGGCTCAACGGTGCACTCACTTTTCGATATGTGGCGGGTGCCCTTTTTCCTCCATGGACCAAGGATGAAAGCTGGAGCCAGTTGTCGGGATTGGGCTGGGTTACCGATTAACTACCGCTAAAATACCCAACTTCATTGAGGTTTCAAGCAGTATTCAATCCTACTCACCACTATTTTTGCTAACTGTTTTACCATTTTCACTGACAGTTTCACTGACAGTGCTCCCAACCATTCACCACTACTTAATAAACCTCCCAGCACGCCGCGACGGCGTCCGCTTCAAAGGCAATGATCGCTTCGGCATGATCCCGCAACAATTTCTCGATGGCATCGTTGGTTTGATTGCCGCACCGCAGCCAGATGACTTTAGGCGGCGGTCCAAACAATGCCGCCATGTCCGCAAAATCAGAGTCCTGCGAGAAACAATGGTGAAGCCATTTGCCTTGGCGAATTCCCAGATGGCGCGGTCATCGGCGGTGTCCAGGCCGGCGAGGCGAACCTGGTTTGAATTGGGAAACAAATCGGCGAGCCATCCGCACAGTTTGAAGCTCAAGTTCTGGTCGAACAGGAGCTTCATGCAGCGGTCAACACCCGGCGCTCACGATCGGCCGCGTAGGCGAGGCAGGCGCGAATATCCTCTTCCGTCAATTCGGGATAATCACTCAGAATTTGCTGATGTGACATTCCGACCGCCAGCCACCCCAGCACGTCCGCGACGGCAATCCGCATATGCCGGATGCAGGGCCGCCCGCCACGCTTGCCCGGCTCAATGCTGATGATGCTCTGGTAATTCATACGCGACCGTTATCTGTGCTTCAATCACTGTGATTTCAACAAGGATTTTACACCAGTTTGAAGGCGCGGTCGAGGAGGGCGGGGAGCAAGGCGGACAACTCGGCGGCGGTCTCGGCTTGCAGGCGCTTCAGCGCGTCCACCTCCGCTTGCAACGCGTCAGAATCAACACCGCGTTTATTGAAGCTGAGAAATCTCACGGGGAACGAATGCGGTAGAAGCGGTTCATGTAATTGGTCCACTGTGAATCGGCGAAATAAAACCAGCCATTCGTAAGCGCATTTGTGCTGACGGGTGACCAGCTCGGATTTGCGAGGTCGGCGCATGCTTGCACTTCCACCGTGGCGTTGCTAGCCCAGGACACCACGAATCCAAACCGGTTGCTCCTTACCCCAGAATTCGGGCCGGCATCCAAAAT
>JBKJSC010000117.1:0-4596 GCA_046593035.1 Limisphaerales bacterium
GCAAACCGATGAGTGGCGGCGAAAAGGCCAAGCCCAACCAAGGCGCAATGGACCACGGGGCTATGCAGGGAAAACAAGCGGACGGCAAGCAAATCACCTCTGAGCCAGCCGCCGAGAAAATCCCGATGCCGGAGACTCTCGAAGGCATCTGGAAAGCCATCCAAGCCTATCACGGCGAGTTGGAATCTGCGGTGAACGCCAGGAAGTTTGGCGAGGTTCAATCCGGCGCGAAGACGATTGGCGCGCTGGCTAAAAAACTGGCTGATGTCGCTCCCCCCGACCGCAAGCCCGTTGTCGAGGCCGGAGTCAAGAGCGTGAGTCAGGCGCTCGGTGAATTGGGAAGTTCAGCGGAAACCGGAAGCGATTCGGTCATGAAGACCCGCTTCAAGGAATTTGAACAGGCCCTGGCACAACTCGAACCACAAATGAAGAAACAATGAACAACTTCCAAATGATAACCAAACCCTTCTTTTTAATGGCCGCGTTGCCGCTGGCCTTTGTCGGTTGCACGACCACGAATCCGCAGGCCGCGCTCGACGACGTGAACAAAACCGTCGCCATGCGCACCGGCCAGCAATTGAACGGTGCAACCAGCGAAACCGTGAACACCTTGCTCCAAACCAACCTCACCGCGCCCGCCGCCGTGACGATTGCGTTGCTGAACAACCGTTCGCTCCAAGCCCAGTTCGAGGAAGTCGGCATTTCGCAGGCGGAATTGGCGCAGGCGTCGCGGCTGCGAAACATCCAGATTGCCGGAAGCTGGCGGTTTCCAGACCGGCCACCGTCCATCGTGAACGTGGAGTATTCCGCCGCCGCAGATTTCCTCGACCTGCTCACGCTCCCGGCACGCAAGAAAATTGCCCGGCGCAATCTGGAGCAAACCAAACTGCGCGTCGCCAATGAAGTGCTGGCGCTCGCCGCTGACGTGCAAGCCGCGTTCTACACGGCGCAGGCGAGCGCGGAATTGGCGAAGCGTCTCGGCATCATCGTCGAGATCAACGAGGCGGCGGCGGACGTGGCGCAACGGCAATTCGACGCGGGCAACATCAACGAACTCGAACTCCGCAACCAGCAGGCATCCGCCGCGCAAGCCAGACTCGACCTTATGCAGGCGCAAGCGCAGTCACGCGCCGAACGCGAGCGGATGAACCGCTTGCTCGGTTTGTCCGGCCAGCAGACGCATTGGAAAGTCGCGGATGAATTGCCCGGACTGCCCGCGACGGAATCGCCGCTGGAAAATCTGGAAACGCTCGCCGTGAACCAGCGTTTGGATTTGGCCGCGCTGCGGAGCGAAACGGAATCGGTCGCCGCCGCGTTACGGCTGAAAAAGAACACCCGTTTCATTCCGGGCGTGACCGTCGGCGTCAGCACGGAGCGCGACACCGATGGCCAGCGCGTCACCGGGCCGAATCTTTCTTTGGAACTCCCGCTGTTTGACCAGGGCCAGCCCGCCATCGCGCGGCTCGCGGCACAGTATCGGCAGGCGCAAAACAAACTCGCGGCGATGGAAAACAACATCCGTTCGGAAGTGCGGCAGTCACAGGATGGCTTGCTCGCCGCCCGCGCCGCCGCCGAGCATTACGCCAAGACGCTGCTTCCGCAGCGGCAAAAAATTCTACGCGAGACGCTGCTTCACTACAACGCGATGCAGAAAAGCAGTTACGAATTGCTCGCGGCCAAGGAACGCGAACAAATCACCGAGCGCGGCTACGTCGAGGCGTTGCGCAATTACTGGATTGCACGGGCGGAACTCGAACGCGCCGTCGGCGGGAGATTGAGCGGCGACACTTCGCCAATGCTCATGCCTGCAAAAGCGGATTCCAAAGAACACCAACACGAACACAAACCCTGATTTTGCAAAGAAAGGAAAACATTATGAAAGTGAACCGTCGCAACTTCTTTTCGGGCGCGGCCACCGTTGCCGGTGGCGCATTGCTCGCCCGATTTGTTCCCACTGCCGTCGCCGCTGAACCCGGCAAAACCGCTGTCAGCACCGGCAAGACTGAACCGTTCAATCAGCCAAAGGGTGCCAACGGCTACAAACCCGTCATCACACCCAACGGACTCACGCTGCCGTGGAAAATGGTCAACGGCGTGAAGGTGTTTCACCTCGTCGCCGAACCCGTCACGCATGAATTCATTCCCGCGATGGAGGATCATCCCGCGCTCATCGCTGAATGTTGGGGCTACAACGGGCGTGTTCACGGCCCGACGATTGAAGCCGTCGAGGGCGACCACGTTCGCATCTACGTCACGAACCGGCTCTCTGCGCCGACGAGCGTTCACTGGCACGGCGTCTTGTTGCCCAGCGGCATGGACGGTGTGGGCGGTGTTTCGCAAAAGGCCATCCAGCCGGGCGAGACTTACAAATACGAGTTCACGCTGAAACAGCACGGCACGCTGATGTATCACTCGCATCATGACGAGATGACGCAAATGCAACTCGGCATGATGGGGCTGTTTATCATTCATCCGAAGAATCCGCCGCAACCGCCGCCGGATCGCGACTATGCGTTCATGTTGAGCGAATGGAAAATCGAAGTTGGCGCGCGGCGGCCCGACCCGAATGAGATGATGGATTTCAACGTGTTCACTTTTAACGGGCGGAGTTTTCCCGGCACGCAACCTATCGTCGCGAAGGTCGGCGAGCGCGTCCGCATCCGCATCGGCAACTTGAGCACGATGAGTCATCACGCGATTCATCTGCACGGCTACTATTTCAAAGTCGTGGCGACGGACGGCGGACAAATTCCTGAGGCGGGTCAGTGGCCGGAGACGACTGTTCACATGCCGACCGGCAGCACGCGCACCGTGGAGTTGGTCGCCAACGCGCCGGGCGATTGGGTGATGCACTGTCACATGCTGCATCACGTCATGACGCAAATGGGGCACAAGTTCGGCAACTTGATTGGCATCAACACCGACGGCTTGAATCAGAAAATCCGCAAGCTCATCCCCGGCTACATGACGATGGGCCGGGACGGCATGGGCGACATGGGCGAGATGGGGATGAAAGTCCCGTCCAACAGCCTGCCGATGGTCGGCGGGCGCGGGCAACACGACTACATCACGATGGGCGGCATGTTCACAATTCTCAAAGTGCGCGAGGAACTGCCCGCCGATGGTGCAGACCCCGGCTGGTATAAATCGCCGCCCGGCACACTCGCGGAGGTTGCGCCCGCAGAAGATTTGAAGCGCGACGGGATCGAACTGCCGTCGGACTTGAAGAAAAGCGCCGGGCTGCGTCCCGCCGCGAATGATGCGTGGTGCGGCGTGCCGTCCGCGAAACCTCTGCTGCTGGCGAGCAGCAAAGTGAATGGGCGGGTCAAATTGCATTGAAACAATTTGCCGTCGTGTTGACGGCGAGAAACAGAAACAACAAAACAAAAGTAAAATTATGAAAATCACGAAACACATCCTCACTGCGGTGTTGCTCACCGGATTGGCTGCCGGAACAATGAGCGCCTGCGCCGACGACAAACCCAAGGACACCAAGGTCAAGGCGTATCCGCTCACCATCTGTGTCGTCACGGATGAAAAACTCGGCGAGCATGGCAAGCCCTACGTCTTCACGCATGAAGGGCAGGAAATCAAACTGTGCTGCAAAGACTGCTTGAAGGACTTCAAAGCAGACCCGGCCAAATACCTCAAGAAGATTGAGGACGCGCAGAAGAAAGAGAAGAAGTAACGCGGTGCCTGTCGCTCAAAAGCGGTCATCAAAACCCGGCTCGGCGAAAGCGGAGCCGGGATTTTAGTCGCCGTCGAGGATTCGTCGTTGGCGGCGGAATGCTCGTAGGGCGTCCCTGACTCGTGGGCATCATTTCCAATTCCTGTACTGTTCGACGAACGCGTCAAAGTCATCGTTTTGATATATTTTCACCCGTTCCCATACAGCGAGCGGAATCGGCAGCGAGAAGAACCACCGGACATCCCGCGCAGCCCTTTCAGTTTGGTCACGAGTTCATCCTTCATCGCGTAAAAGACGCTGCTGGTGGGGGATGACCAGGTTGACGAAAATCTCCTCTTCTCGGCTGACGGGTAGCTTCGCCACGTCCGCCGTAGTGTCCAGCACCCGCACCAAATCAGGGCTGCGGTAGAAGTCCGCCCAGATGTCCCGGTGGTTTTTGGTAATTGTGAGCAGGTTGGCGATTCGCCGGGTTTTTGCCTTCGAACGAAAAGAGGCGGTAGTGAAAAACAAGCCGCCGACCACGCCCACAGCGTTCAAGGCCGTAACCCAATTACCCGCCAGCCAGTGCAATCTTGCCATTGTGTGAACGGCGGTCGAATAGTGCAGCGAGTGATCCGCTTATCTCAATTTTCTCCGCATTCCCCATCCTTGGTACCTGGCCGTCGATTTAAGCGCTCCACCCCCATCCCGGTATTCCAAGGTGGTCGGCGGATCAAAACGTTGCCCTGGTAACAACCTGCATTTGGGGACAGCTCCAACCGCTCCATAGCCGGCACCTATGGGCGCAATGCCAACAAGGTATTGGCCGGCCTTCTCTCTCAGCACGAGACTGCCGACGATGAATTCCACGCTGCACGCCACAACCTCCGCACGGACGTTCAAGCGCAAAATCCCATCATAGAACTTCG
>JBKJSC010000188.1:0-3664 GCA_046593035.1 Limisphaerales bacterium
CATGCCGAGGCAGGTCTGCGTGAGATCGTTTGTGCCGAAGCTGAAGAACTCCGCTGTCTGCGCGATTTCGTCGGCGGTCAATGCGCCACGCGGAATTTCGATCATCGTGCCGACAGAGTAAGAAATCTTCACTTTCTTTTCCTTCTGCACCAGCGCCGCGACTTCGTGAACAATCGCGACCTGCAAATCCAATTCCTTCTTGAAGCCGACGAGCGGGATCATGATTTCCGGCTTGGCCTTGAAACCTTTTTTGGTCGCATCGGCGGCGGCTTCGAGCACGGCGCGGGCCTGCATGCGGGTGATTTCCGGATATTTGATGCCGAGGCGGCAGCCACGGAATCCGAGCATCGGGTTGAACTCGTGCAGCTCGTGGACACGCGCACTAATCCGCTCCTGCTTCACGCCGAGCTTTTCGGCGAGCGCGGATTGCGCGGCCTGATCGTGCGGCAAGAATTCGTGCAACGGCGGGTCGAGAAAACGAATCGTCGCGGGATAACCTTTCAGCGCCTTGAAGATGCCGAAGAAGTCGTCGCGTTGATACGGGAGCAACTTGGCTAGGGCTGCTTCGCGGGCTTCGAGGCTGTCGGCGAGAATCATTTCGCGCATTGCGTCAATGCGGTCACCTTCAAAGAACATGTGTTCCGTGCGGGTGAGGCCGATGCCGACCGCGCCGAACGCAATCGCCTGACGCGCCTGCTCCGGCGTGTCGGCGTTAGTGCGGACGGCGAGCTTGGTCGCCTTGGCGCACCAAGCCATGAGCTGGACGTAATTTTTATACTTCTCGGTTTTCTGCGCGACTTTGTCGTCGTTGAGCAGGCCGGTAATGATTTCCGACGGCGCGGTTTTGATCTGGCCCGCGTAAACGAGGCCAGACGTGCCGTCAATGGAGAGGAAGTCGCCTTCGTTGTAAGTCACGCCGTCAATCGTCGTGGTTTTCTTGTCGTAATCAATCGTGACGCCCGCCGCGCCGCAGACGCAGACTTTGCCCATCTGGCGAGCGACGAGTGCCGCGTGGGAGGAGACACCACCGCGAGCGGTGAGAATGCCTTCCGCTGCGATCATGCCGCGCAAATCTTCGGGAGAAGTTTCGACGCGAACGAGGAGAACTTTCTCGCCCTTCTCGGCGGCCTGCACGGAACGGTCGGCGTTGAAATAGATTTTGCCAGTCGCCGCACCCGGACCAGCCGGCAAACCCGTCGCAATGACTTTGGCTTTCTTCACTTCGCTCAAATCAAAAATCGGAGCGAGCAATTGTTCGAGCTGATCGGCGGGGTTACGGAGAATCGCCGTTTCCCAATCAATCAATTTTTCCTTCACCATGTCGGCGGCGAACTTCAGCGCGGCGGCGGCGGTGCGCTTGCCGTTGCGCGTCTGAAGCATGAACAACTTGCCCGCTTGCACGGTGAATTCGATGTCTTGAACGTCCTTGAAATGTTTTTCCAACGTCTTGCGAACCGCCATCAGTTCCGCGTAGGACTTGGGCATCGCGGCTTTCAACTTCGACACGGGTTCGGGCGTGCGGACGCCGGCGACGACGTCTTCGCCCTGCGCGTTGATGAGAAATTCGCCGTAGAATTCATTCGTGCCGTTCGCCGGATTGCGCGTGAACGCCACACCTGAACCGGAGTCTTCGCCGGTGTTGCCGAACACCATCGCCTGCACGTTGACGGCCGTTCCCCATTCGGTCGGGATGTTGTATTTGCGGCGATAGACGCACGCGCGATCGTTCATCCAAGAACCGAACACTGCGCCCGCTGCGCCGCGCAATTGATCCCACGGATCGTTCGGAAACGCTTTGCCCGTGCGTTCCTTGACGAGCGCCTTGAAACGCTTGACGAGTTCGGCCTGGTCAGCGGCGGTGAGGTCGGAGTCAACAATGTCGCGATGGTAGGTCTCGTGCTTGAAAGTGTGGATGGTGTGCTCGAACGGATCGTGATCTTCGCCTTCGCGCTTCTGCACGCCCATGACGACGTCACCATACATCTGAATAAAACGGCGGTAGCAATCCCACGCGAAGCGCTCATTGTCCGTGGCCTTGACGAGCGCGACGACCGCTTGGTCGTTCAAGCCGAGGTTCAAAATCGTATCCATCATGCCGGGCATGGAATCGCGCGCACCGGAGCGCACCGCGACGAGCAACGGCATTCCATCCGTCGCGCCGAACTTCGTGCTCATGATCTTTTCCATGTTGGCCACGCCGGCTTCCATCTGCGCCTGCAACACCTTCGGATAAGTGCGCTTGTTGGCATAAAAATAAGTGCAGACCTCGGTGGTGATGGTGAAGCCGGGAGGCACCGGCAAACCGATGCGCGTCATCTCCGCGAGGTTCGCGCCTTTGCCGCCGAGGAGGGCTTTCATGCTGCCGTCGCCGTCAGCTTTTTTATTGCCCCAAGTGTAAACGTATTTCACTGCTTTAGCCATAATGTCGATGTCGTGTGAGTGTGTTTTGTCAGTAAATTCCGCAGAAACGAGGCGCGAATCTAACAAAGGCGGGGGGGGTGTCAACGGCTGAGTTGCCCGTTGTCGCGGTCCGAGTTGACTCGCGATCGATGAAAGAGTTGGCTTGCCCCGGCTACTGTGGCATTCTTCCCTGCATGAACACGAAGCTGAAAATGATTTACTGGAAATCCGACAAGTTCTGGCTTGGTCGGCTCGTGGAGCATCCCGAAATCATGACACAAGGACGAACGCTCAAGGAATTGGAGGAAAACATCCGCGATGCCTATCAGATGATGGTGTTGGACGATGTGCCTGAAGGCTACGCCGTCAAAGAAATCGCGGTATGAAGCGCCGCGATTTGGTGCGCGAACTGGAGCGAAAAGGTTGTCGCCTTCTTCGTCACGGTTCACGGCATGACATCTATTGGAATCCGCTGACAGGCCAGCGGCAGCCAGTTCCCAGGCACTCCGAGGTGGACACGCACTTGGCACGCCACATCCGGCGACACCTGATTGGGAACGAATAAGCGGACACCGGGCAACGCACGCCGGGTGGGACGCGCGCTACTGCTCGCGAATTCGGTAATAGCGTTGGCCACCACCCGCCACAGCGTCGGTCACGGTCTTCACGGTGCCATCGCCGGAAACATTCGGCAACGGTTGCCAGTTGGGCGCAGACAGGGAAACGGTATATTCCACGAGGTAGGTCTTTCCGGCGGTGGTTTCAAAGGAGAGGGTGAAATTGCCGCCACTCTTGACCGGCGCGAAAATTAGGAACGAAGGCGTAATCCAAAAACCACCTTGCACTGAATATCGCGTGCCGGTGAGCAGGCCGGCCGTGGACTGGCCGACGGTGCTGCCGAGGGTGAAGTTGCCGCCGGTGCTGAACGTCGTGCCGCCGCCGGCGATGACGCTGCGCACCAGCGTGAACCGTCCGCCGCTTTGGGCGAACGTCGTTCCAGAAAAGGAAATGAATAAAAGCAGGATAAATATTTTCATGATGGCTCAATACCAAACTATAACTCTGCCTTCAGCCCCAAGGCTACTGTCGGAGGAACCGCCGCCGCCGGGAGACTGCCCCCGCATGAAGGCCCCTGGAAAACCACCGCCTGCAGCCCCACCAGCGCCGCCATTGGCCCCAGCCCCGCCTTGTCCGTTGCCTCCTCCCGCCACCGCAGAATTGTAGCCTGCACCAGAAGTGGCGGGCCCACCCCCGCCCTGACCAC
>JBKJSC010000220.1:0-7746 GCA_046593035.1 Limisphaerales bacterium
CAAGACGCCAGCCGAGCGTCGGCGCGTCCGCCACGTAGCCACTGAAACCGCCGACCATGATGCCGAGATAAATGCCCATCTGGTGCAGACCGACCGCGCGCGCGCGCGTCCCGCCGGCGTGATGATCCGCGATGAGCGCGAGCGCCGCCGGAATGTAGAAGGCCTCGCTCACGCCCATGAGCGAACGCGCCCACAGGAGTTCATCGTAGGACTTCACATGGCCCGTCCACCACGTCACGGCGGACCAGATGAAAAGGCTGGCGCAAATCGTGTAACGGCGGCTGAAGCGATCCGCGATGTAGCCGCCCACCGGGCTGAGGATGGCATAGACCCATTTGAACTGGCCGAGCATCATGCCCCAGGCCGCTTCGGAGCCGATGCTGGGGATTTCCTGCATCACCGAGAACTTCATCGCGGCCATCATCTGCCGGTCGAGATAGTTCAGCAGCGCGACCGGCACGAGCAAAGCCACGATCAGCCAGGCGGTGCGCGTGGCTGCCGGCGGGAGGAGACTTTGACTCATTTGCGGCTGGCCGGTCATCCAGCCAGTTCACCCTTGAGCCGATTGGCCCGGCACGGACTGCGCCCCGTTGTCTTTGAACAACACCGCGAACACGAAGATGAGCACCGCCGACATGACCGCCGGCACGAGCCAGATGCTCGACCACGCATGGGCCGCTCCGCCATTGGTCGTGTAGTACTGTCCAACCACACCGGAAAGCCACGAGCCGACGAACATTCCCGCGCCGAGTGTCACGAATGCATGGAAGCCCTGCGCCGCGCCGCGAATGTCCACGCTAGCGCGCTTGTCCACATACATGCGGCCCATGACGAAGATGTAATCGTAGCACATGCCGTGGACGGCGATGGCGACGAAAAGCATCCACGCCGCGTCCGCCGACTGCGGGAATTGCGCGAGCAGTCCGAAGCGCACGGTCCACGCGATCATACCGAGGATGAGAATGCCTTTCACACCGATCCGTTTGAGGAGGAACGGCAGCATCAGCAGGAACACAACATCAGAGACCTGGCCGACGGTCATCTTTGCCGCCGCGTTCTCGATCTTAAGCTCGTTCATGAAGGCGTTCATCCAACTGAAGTAGAAACTCAACGGCACGCAAATGAGGAACGAACAGATCATGAACGTGCAGAAGGAGCGGTCACGCATGAGCTTGAGCGCATCTAGCCCCAGCATCGTGCGGGCGTTGACGGGCGCCCCCGCGCCCTTGGGCGGCGTGTGCGGCAGTGTGAAGGAATACAGGCCCATCACCAGCGCCGCTCCTGCCGCGAGCTGGAACATCCCGGCTTTGTCCTCGAACTTGAGCCAACTCACCGTGAGACCGGCAGCGATCCACCCGACGCTGCCCATGAGCATCACGAGAGGAAATTCTTTCGCTGGATTTTTGGAGTGATGGAGCGTGAGTGCATTGGTCAATCCGTGCCCGGCCATGTAGCTGATCGTGTAGGCGATCAATGCCGGATAGAACGCGGAAAAAGTTTTCACGGTCGAGACGTAGTAAAGCAGCGCCGCTCCGAGCAAGTGCAGACAGCCGAGTAACCGCTGCGTCGCGAAGAAACGGTCGGC
Organism: Limisphaerales bacterium; assembly: GCA_046593035.1. Lineage (GTDB taxonomy): Bacteria > Verrucomicrobiota > Verrucomicrobiia > Limisphaerales > JAYTXL01 > JAYTXL01. Next base: position 1,586 of record JBKJSC010000220.1, read on the forward strand.
GACAATTCCGGCGAAGAACGGTGACACCATCGCGCCCACCGCTGTGCTGCCATAGGCAAGGCCAACCTCACCGCCGGGAAAACTCAGGGTCTTCGTGAGGTAGGTTCCCATGGTGACATACCAGGTGCCCCACACGAAGTAGTGCAGGAAGACCATGAACTGGAGCCGGAGCATGAGGGTGAGTGACATGGTTCGAGATGGGTTCAGTGTGGCGTAATGCAAACGTTATACGGAAGCGGCCGCGCCGGTTCAACCTATTCGTTGGCCAGAATCCTTCAATTGCGTGAATGCGGCGAAAGCGGCGCGTGTGGATTCACGTCAGAATCGCCTTCACCACTTCGCCATGCACATCCGTCAGCCGGAAATCGCGGCCTTGGAAGCGGAAGGTCAAGCGCGTGTGATCAATGCCAAGCAAATGCAGGATCGTGGCGTGCAGATCATTCACGTGGACGATGTTTTCCGCCGCGTGGTAGCCGAACTCATCGGTCGCGCCGTAGCTGATGCCGCCTTTGACGCCGCCGCCGGCCAGCCACACGGAAAATCCTTTTTGATGATGGTCGCGGCCATTGCCCTGCGCCATCGGCGTGCGACCAAACTCACCGTTCCAGATGATGAGCGTGTCCTTGAGCATGTCGCGCTGTTTCAAATCCTTGATGAGCGCGGCCATCCCTTGATCGACTTCGGCGGCGGTGCCTTTGACGTGTTCCTTGACGCTACCGTGGTGGTCCCAATCGCGATGGTAAAGCTGGATGAACCGCACACCGCGCTCGGCCAGTCGACGCGCGAGCAGACAGTTCGAGGAGAACGAGCCATCGCCGGGTTTCGCGCCATACAAGTCGAGCGCGGACTTCGGCTCCTTGGAAATATCCATCAGATCCGGCACCGAGGTCTGCATACGGAAGGCCATTTCATATTGCGCAATACGCGTGGCGATTTCCGGATCGGCGACGACTTTATCTTGAAGCCGGTTGAGCGCCTGCACGGTGTTGACCACGTCGCGTTGCCGCTCGCTGTTGATGCCTTTGGGCCGGCCGACGTAGAGCACGGGATCGCCTTTGGAGCGAAGTTCGACGCCTTGAAAACGGCTCGGCAATAATCCGCTGTGCCACTGGCGCGCGGAGATCGGCTGGGCCTGGCCGAATTTGCCGCTCGAAACCAGCACGAGGAATCCGGGCAAATCCGCGCTCTCGCTGCCGAGGCCGTAGTTGACCCAGGAACCCATCGCCGGGCGGCCGGAGATGAGCGTGCCGGTGTTCATGTAAGTGTGGGCGGGGTCGTGGTTGATCGCCTCGGTGTGCAACGAGCGGATGACGCACATCTCGTCCGCGACCGTGTGCAATTGCGGAAACACTTCGCTGATTTCCAAACCTCCCTGGCCGACTTTTTTGAACTCCCATTGCGGCGCGAGGCAACTCAGCTTGGACCCTTGCAATTGCGCAATCGGCTGTCCCTTGGTGATCGATTCCGGCATGGGCTGGCCCGACATTTTTGCCAGCGTCGGCTTGGGATCGAACGTCTCGAGATGCGACGGCCCGCCCGCCATGTAGAGTTGGATCACGCGTTTGACACGCGGCGGGAAATGCGGCGGGTTGACGACGCCCTTCCATTTGTCCGTCGGCACTTTTTTCTTCGCGCTGGCGGCGTCAACCGACCAGGGATCCAGCAAGGACGCGAGCGCGGCGGTGCCCACGCTCGCGCCGGCCCGACACAGAAAGGCGCGGCGGTTGATTTCGAGGGCCGTGGAATCGAAGGAATTCATGGGTCAATATTTGGTGATTGTTTCGGAGAGGTTCAGCACCACGCGAGCGACGGAAGTCCATGCCGCGAGTTCGGCTTTGTCGATGTCCTTGGCCAGGGGCCGCTCGCCGGTTTGCAGAAGTTCATCAGCGGACTTGGCGTCAGCGCGGTATTGGACCAGGTGCTGCGAATAGAGCGTTTCCAATAGTTTCTGTTCCTCCTTCTTCGGATTGCGCGAGATCGCGTGCTGGTAGGCGAATTGAATTCGCCCGCCGGAATCCTTGCCACCGTCACAGATCATGCGCTCGGCCAAAACACGCGCGGCCTCCACGTAGATGGGATCGTTCAACAGCACGAGCGCCTGCTGGGGCGTGTTGGATTTCACGCGGTCCACGGTGCATTCCTCGCGCGTAGGCGCGTCAAACGCGAGCAGGGACGGATGCAGGAACGTGCGCGCCCAGTAGGTGTAAAGGCCACGGCGATACAAATTGTCGCCGTGATCATTCATGTATTCGCGCGTCGGAAAATTCAGGAGCGCCCAGTAGCCGGCCGGTTGATACGGCTTGACGCTGGGGCCGCCGACCTTGCGCGCCAACAGGCCGCTGATGGCCAGCGCGTTGTCGCGCACCATTTCCGCTTCGAGGCGCGGCCGGCTCTGGCGCGCAAGCCAGAGGTTGTAGGGATCACGCTGGCGAAGCGACTCGCTCACGAACGACGATTGCCGGTACGTGCCGGACATCGCCATGAGTTTAAGCATGTGCTTGATATCCCAGCCGCGATCCATGAACTCGACGGCGAGCCAGTCGAGCAACTGCGGATGCGTCGGGGCCGCGCCTTGCGCGCCGAAGTCATCCAGGGTTTTGACGATGCCCTGTCCAAACATGATTTTCCACATTCGGTTGACGAACACGCGGGCCGTCACCGGATTGTCGCGGGAAACCAGCCATTGCGCCAAGTCGAGCCGGTTGGCCGTGCGATCCTTGATTTCCGTCAACGACAAAAAGGCCGGCACGGCGGGCGTCACAATTTCGCCGGAATCGTCCAGCCAGTTGCCACGCGGCAGAATGCGCATCGTGCGCGGCGTGACCGAAACCGATACCAACGTGGTGGCCATCGCGGTGTTGACATTGTTCACCTGGTTTTGCAGATCGGTCTCTTTCGCGCGCACCGGGGCAAGCGAGGGATCAATTTGGCGATGGTAGGCCGCCAATGTTTGCTTTTGCGCGGGCGTCCGCTGGCCGGTGGCGATGCTGAGTGCGTCGGTGATCTCCGGCGGCAAGAATTCAGAACCGGTGATGGGCACCGGCCGTGCAGCGGTGCTGGCGGACAACCGGAACAAACCCAGCGCGCTCTTGTCTCCCTGCTGATGGCGCAACTGAAACGTCAGCGTGATCTCGTCGCCGTTGCCGAGATTTGTGGTGGTTTCAAAAATGGCGTAATTGGTTTTTCCAATTTGATCCAGCACGCCCCAGCCGGTTTTCAGATCTCCATCCAGTGCCGCGATGACCGGAGTGTTGGTAAACGCGGCGGAGGCCGTGGCACCCGCCCACTTCACCGGCGCGTTCGTGATCGCCAGTTCAAATTCACTCAGTACGAAATTTCCGCTGTCGGCGCGACCGGAGCCGCTCTTGGGCAGCACCGGATTCGGCAGCGCCTCCAGCCGGATGGCGGTGATGTCCTTCAATTTGGTTTTCACCGTGACGGTGTAATTGGCGTTGGTGGAGTTGGTGCCGGAGGCCTGGATGGCACCGGTGTCCAGGATGGTGAGCGTCGCGCCGTTGGTGGTGACGGCGGTGGCGGGTTTCAACACCGTCCACAAAACGCGTGAGGCTTCCCACTTGGCCTGCGCGGTGTCGAGCGCGGGCGTTTGCGTGGAAAGTTCCTGCCGCGTCTGTGCCAGTTGCGCCTCCAGTTGCTGCAACTTTTCCGTTTCCGCCACCGAAGGAATGCGCATGCGCTCCTGGCCGCCGACCGCCGTTTCCTTGAGGTCCGCGAAGAAGGCGGCGAAGCGGTAATAATCCTTCGTCTTGTAGGGATCGAACTTGTGATCGTGGCATTCCGCGCAACCCAGCGTCGCGCCCAGCCAGACCGTCGAGGCATTGCGCACACGATCCGCCGAATATTTCGCGAGGTATTCTTTCGCCTGCGCGCCACCTTCCTCCGTGGTCATGAGCAGGCGATTGTAGCCGGAGGCAATGCGGTTCGTCAGCGTCGCGTTGGGCAACAAGTCGCCGGCGATTTGTTCCCGGGTGAATTGATCAAAGCGTTTGTTGTCGTTGAACGCATTGAGGACGTAATCACGGTACAACGACATATCCAAATGTTGATCGCCGTGATAACCGCGCGTGTCGGCGAAGCGCACCATGTCGAGCCAGTAGGCCGTGAGCCGCTCGCCGTAATGCGGCGAAGCCAGCAGGCGGTCCACCAGCTTCTCGTAGGCGTCGGGCGATTTATCGGCGACGAACGCCTGCACTTCCTCCCACTGCGGCGGCAGCCCGGTGAGATCAAAATACAAGCGGCGAATGAGCGTGACGCGATCCGCTTCCGGCGAAGGTTTCAAATTCTTTTCGCGCAGCTTCGCGACGATGAAACGGTCAATGTCATTTCGCGCGAATCCCTTGTCCGGAACTTCCGGCGGCGCGGTCTTCTCCGGTTTGATAAACGCCCAATGCGGTTGCCAGGCCGCGCCCTGCTCGACCCAACGGCGAAGCATGGTGATTTGTTCGGGGGTTAATTTCTTGCCGGTTTCCGCCGGCGGCATCTTCTCGTCCTTGTCCCGCGTGGTGATGCGTTGGATTAACGTGCTTTTGCGCGGCTGGCCCGGCACGACGGCGGTCTGGCCCGACTTGAGCGGCTGGACGGCGATTTCCGGAAGGTCGAGCCGCAGGCCGGCCTTGGCCTGTTTGGCGTCCGGCCCGTGGCACTTGTAACAGTTGTCCGAAAGGATGGGCCGGATGTCGCGGTTGAAATCCACCTTGCCGCTGCCGCTGGAAGCCGCGTGCGCGCCGAGGCTGGCGGCGAGCCACGCCACGACCGCAGCGAACAGCAACCTCATCGAATTGAAATGATTCAGCTTCATATTTTCAGCAAAACAGCTTGACCATAGTGCAGAAAGTCCTATTCAGGCAAGCAATAGGGCTGCCGGGTGGTGTCCTGGTTTGGAACCTTGCGGAGCGCGCTCGTGCTGCTCTGCGAACTGGGGCCGGAGTTTGCGGAGAAGTTTCCCACCGCCAAACATTTTGGGAGCTGGCTGGGCTTGTGCCCCGACAACCGGATCACCGGCGGGAAGATCTACAGCGTGCGCACGCGGGATGTGAAAAGCCGCGTGGCCGAGGCGTTGCGACTTGCCGCCCAAAGCCTGTGGCGCGCACAGAACTACTTCGGCGATTTATACCGGAGATGGAAGGCGCGGCTGGGCAGTCCCAAAGCCATCACGGCGATGGCGCACAAACTGGCGCGCATCCTCTGGCACCTGATCAAATTCAAGGAACCGTTCCAGCCGGAAGTCTTCGCCCAAGCCGAGGGAAAAATGAAACGCAAGAAAATCACCCGCCTCCAAACCCTCGCCGCCTCCCTGAACTACCAACTCGTGCCCCAACCTTGAAAACCAAGAATTTACGCGTCTAGTTTCTCAGGAGGCGACTTTTCACAGCGTCTTGATGAGCTTGTCGTAGTCTGCATGAGAGCCAATGAAATACCAGAGCGCGTTATCGCCGGTTCGGATACAAACTGCGCGCCAGTCAATGCCGATTCGCGCTGAGAAGATAGGACGTGTGGCGTGGATTTGCTTGAATTGGAGTTTCGGCTGCCACGGGTCTTGCGCCCATGCGATGTAAGCCTCTCGGGCCTGCTTCTGGACATGTGGCGGCAAGTCGGTAAGGAGCTTCCGAAAGCGTTTAGTGGTTCGGGAAGTCACGCTCGGTATCCAACGGAAGAGTCTCCCCGGCCTCGAACTCGCGAAGTGCCTCATCGGCAAGATGCGATAACTCGTCCTGCGAAGAAGCAAACGTCTGCGTCCAGCGTTGCTCGGACTGGAGTTCGGCTAGAAACACACAGGCTACGGCGTCCTGTTCCGGTTCGGGCAGCTTGGAGGCTTCGGCGAAAGCGCGTTCTAAAAGTTGTGTCATGGCTACATGATATTCCGATTGTGGATTTGGAGCAAGCGTTCTGAGTCGCCTAACGACCGACCCCAAGCTCAGCGACGGCGAAGCGTGGCGCGGTAGCTGCGTGGTGGGGCGAAGTGAAAGCATACGAGCTAGAGAAAAAGGTGGCTCGGACGAGACGGGTTCGAGCTAGAAAGAGCAGCTACCGTGACACGCGGAGCCGTTAGATGCCATGATGGGTTGAACGCGGCCCCATTCCGGGCCACGCTGAGAACGCAGTTCCAAACATCAACCATCACGTTCATGAAAGAATACATCCTC
>JBKJSC010000023.1:0-7812 GCA_046593035.1 Limisphaerales bacterium
TGTTCAAATTCAATTTCGACCTGTTGCCGGCCACGCTGGCGACGTTTTATCAAACCTGTCCGGAAATCGCCGTGAACTTGTTCGACATGTCGCCGGCCGAACAGCTGTGCGCGCTCGACGCGCGGAAGATTGACCTGGGCTTCGTCGGCCTGCGACCGCCGGCGACCAGCAAGAACATGGCCGCGCTGAGCTGGGAATGCGTCGCGCAACACGGCTCACTCGAATGTGATTTCCACGGACGCCAGCAGGGCTACGGTTCGTGTCATGCGGACGGACGAAGCACCGATGATTGCGCGGTCGGTGTGCCGCGTCTTGGGACTCGGCGCGACTGGTTTAACGAACCCCAAACAATCAACTACATGAGCAACCTGATATGAAACCTCTTATGAACCAAACCTCGAATGGAGACCGCGCCACCCTCGCCGCAGTCGCGCGCCGCGCAATGATTGAGCGCGGTCTGGAGCCGGACTTTCCGCCAGCGGCGAAGCAGGAGTTGGCGTCTATCCGCGGGCCGGCCAGCCAGACGGACGGCGCGCGCGACCTGCGCGACCGGCTCTGGGCGTCCATCGACAACGACGACTCCCGCGATTTGGACCAGCTCACGGTGGCCGAGCCGCTTGGCGGTGGGCAGGTCAGGATTCTCGTGGCGGTCGCAGACGTGGACGCACTGGTGCGGAAGGGTTCGGCGATTGACGGCCACGCGTCGCGCAACACGACCTCTGTCTATACCCCCGCGGTGATCTTCCCGATGCTGCCCGAGCCGCTGTCCACCGACCTCACCTCGTTAAACGAAGACCGGGATCGGATTGCCGTGGTGGTCGACATGGTTTTCGGAGGTGATGGCTCGCTCACCTCATCCGAACTCTACCGGGCGCGCGTCCGGAATCATGCCAAACTTGCTTACCGAAGCGTCGCGGCGTGGCTCGACGGCCAAGGCCCGGCACCACGCCGCGTTTCGGAAGTCCCCGGCCTCGATGAAAATCTCCGCCTTCAGGACGGCGTCGCGCAACGGCTCGTTGAACTGCGGCACCGCCTTGGCGCGCTCAGTCTCGAGACCATCCAGGCGAAGGCGGTGTTCGACGGAGAGGCGCTGTCGGACCTGGAGCTGGATCGGAAGAACCGGGCGAAGCAACTGATTGAGGACTTCATGATTGCGGCGAACGGGGTGACTGCGACTTACCTCGAATCAAAGAAATTTCCTTCTCTACGCCGAGTTTTGCGTTCCCCGGAGCGCTGGGACCGTATCGCCGACCTTGCTTCCGGTTTCGGCGACCACCTCCCTGGCGAACCAGATGCCGCAGCTCTCGAAGCCTTCCTCGCCCGGCGACGCCAGGCGGACCCGGAGAAGTTCCCCGACATCTCCCTGGCCGTGATCAAGTTAATGGGAAGAGGAGAATACGCGCTTGATTTGCCCGGCGGCGAATCGTCCGGACACTTTGGACTGGCGGTGAAGGACTACACCCACTCGACGGCACCGAACCGACGCTTCCCCGATCTCATCACGCAACGGCTCTTGAAGGCGGCGATGGCGGGCGCGCCGCTTCCCTACACACTCCCGGAGCTTGCGGAACTCGCGAAGCACTGCACGGAGAGGGAGGACGACGCGACCAAGGTCGAGCGGCGGGTGCGAAAGTCGGCGGCGGCGCTCCTGCTGTCCGGCAGAATGGGGGAGCCATTCGACGCCATCGTCACCGGTGCCGGCCTGAAGGGAACATGGGTGCGGATCTTCCACCCTCCGGTGGAAGGAAGGCTGGAACGCGGCTTCGAGGGACTCGACGTGGGAGACCATGTTCGCGTGAAGCTGATCCACACCGACGTCGAGCGCGGCTTCATCGACTTTGCCCGCCAATGAAATCAAAAGCCAAGACGCTCGCTCCGGAACTGCTGCGAAAGCTGGATGCCTATTGGCGCGCGGCGAACTACTTGTCAGTCGGGCAGATTTATCTTTATGACAATCCGCTGCTGAAGAAGCCGCTTACGCTGGGGCATATCAAGCCGCGCTTGCTTGGCCATTGGGGCACGACACCGGGGTTGAATTTTATTTACGCACACCTGAACCGCGTCATCTAAGGAATCCGTTATCCTGATGTTCGAACCAACATTGCTAAAACAATCTGGAGTTGAGGGAAGCCAGCTCACACCTCAGTTTTAACCTGAAGCACCGCCTTGTTCGGCTTCAGATACTGCTGGAAAGCATCCTGAGTGAGCAGGCCAGACGTTGCGGTTCGCTTGAAGTCGCCTTTGAAGATCCGGAAATGTACCAACGTTTTGCCCAGCGTGGTGATCTGTAGCCGTCCACCCGCTGTTTCCACAATTGGCCGGCCTTCAGAATCTTCATCCCTGACGGTTACTTCTTCAACTTGGCTGCCTTCTCAGCGCGGATCTTGTCCCATCTCGCTGTACTGGAGGCAGACAGTTTAGCTTTCGTTGCGGCACTCATGGTGCGCTTCTTGGGAGCAGCAGCAGGTTTGGCAGCATTTTTGGCGTGTCTTGCTTGTTGTGCCGCCCGCATCTTTGCCTTGGTTGCCTCACTGACAACCCGTTTCCCGGGAGTTGCCGTGGTGGTAATTGTCGTTGGGGTTGGAGCGGATTGCCCCAGCGCTTTGGCGATTACGTTGAGCCGGGCCTGGAGGGTTGCCTGTTCGTTCTGGAGGGCAGTCCGGAGAGTGATAAATTTGTCGATGTTGGTTTTCATAGGGCGGCGAGGTTATGGGGTTGTTTGCAGCGACTCAAGTCAGACGTTAGGGTCATCCACACAGCTAAACTCGAACTGCGGCATTGGCAACACCGCGTTGTCATCGCATTGCACATAATGTGAATCGGCAGCGCACGAGTTGTGGGGTGGTGTCACTTCCCCGGAACTAGAAACCCCTTCGCCTCCAGCCATTCCACGACCCGATCAGGCCACGCGGCGACGGGACCCTTCATCCCGGGTCGGTAACCGAAGCCGTGGCCGACGCCGGCATAGACGTGGAATTCCACCGAAATCCCCACACGCTTGAAACGCAGGTAAACTTCGGCGAGACCTTCCGCAATGTCTTTGCGGTCTTTTTCGCCGCAAGCAAGGAAGGCGGGCGGCGTATCCTTCGTCGGCATGATGTCGCCGGAGCGGCCGGGATAGATGAGCACCTGAAAGGCGGGACGCGCGTCGAGGCGATCAATCGCATCGGTCGCATCGGCCCGGCCAGCCGAGGGCCGCATCCAGGAGAGCGCCACAAGTTCGCCGCCCGCGGAAAAACCCATGGCACCGAGCCGAGCCGGATCGATGTGCCACTCCGCCGCGCGCGAACGAATGAGCCGCATCGCCCGCTGGGTGTCAGCGAGCGACTCGACTTCAATCTTGTAAGTGGAGCCTTCCTCGCGGGCGAGCCGATGCTTCAGCATGAAGGCGGCGACACCGTGGTCCGCGAACCACTGGGAAATGTCATTGCCCTCGTGGCCGAGGCAGAGCTTGCTGTGTCCGCCTCCCGGAATCACGAGCACCGCCGCCCCGTTACCCTTGCCCGGAGCCGGAAGAAACGGGGTGATGGATGGATGGTGGACGGAGGAGACGTTGTGGTTCGCGTCCTCCTGCTCGGGAGCCGTCTTCCCTTCCGACCCCGGCGCACCCTCGGGCCACAGCGGGATCTCCTTCGCCGTGTTGGCGGCGAGAATCGAGGAGCTGGCAAAGATAAGGGCAATCAAGTGGCGGGCGATGTTCATGGCGGAACTACGCCCCACCAGTAATTTCTGGCAAGGGCCAGGCTCGTCGCCGGAGCCAGCAAGAAATCGGCGGCGGTTGGGCGGACAAGCACTCTTCGACATCCCGTCTCAATCACCCCTTCTTGCAATTCTTGTCGATGAATGTTCGTAGGGCATCGGGATCTGTCGCAGTCCAAACGAGGCCACAGCTCCGGCAGGCGTATGCGTCAACAGGCACCCCGGCTGAGATCGACATGGTTAAGGACTTCAAATTGTCTGGCTTGAACAATGAACGGCGCACGGTGGAACCCCGCAATGACGATACTCTTCCTTTGGCGATGTCCTGACTCTTGCAATTGTAACAGGTAATCATAGACGAGATGTGTTTGGATGCCCAATTAAGCAGATTGCTCACAGCAACCTATCTTGTGGTTCATATTGGCGATCCTATTTCCCTTCTTCCTCTTTTGTCCAGCAGGAGTCCAGAGGTCGTCCGGCGCAGTATGCAACGCGACTTTGTCCAACCCCGGCTCCGCTCGGGGATGGACAAGCAGAGAACAAACAGCCAACCTCAAACCAGTCCTCGGACTAACTCTCCCTGTGGCCCAGAAATGTACCAGGTCAGCCAAGGTCAAGGTAATGATGGTTCCCACTCTCCAATCCGTTCGGCGGCGCTCGACTTCTTCGCGTGGCACCGCTTGTAGAACGGTGTAGGGGTGACGAGTGAGCTTCCAGAGATTGGGGTCGAGTTCCCGCCAGATGTTGTCCGTGCCATGATTCCATGACCAACGTAGATCCAACGCGAGGTCCCGCAGCGAATCGAATCCGTTGGATGATTTCTCATCGGCCATAAGTCAGGCTCTCCTCCTCGCGCCAACCAATTTCTGCTTCAATCACCTTGGTTCGTCTCGGACCGGATGAGCCAGCATGACCAATTTGGCCCGGCACCCCAGCCAAGGCAGCACCGACAATGGTCTGCGCCTCCTCCACGATCCGACGAAGATGGCTTTCGCCCTGGAAACTCTCGGCGTAAATCTTGTAAATCTCCTCCGTGCCCGAGGGACGAGCGGCAAACCATCCGTTCTTCGCCACCGCTTTCAGCCCGCCGATGGGCGCTCCATTTCCCGGTGCGTGGGTGAGGAGCACCTCGATTTTCTCTCCGGCCAACTCGGTGACTTGGATCTGCTTCGGGGAGAGTCTTGCCAGCAGTCTCTTTTGCTCCGCACTTGCCGGCGTCTCCACGCGGTCATAGGCTGGTTCACCAAATTCGCGCGTGAGTTCGTGGTAGATTTCCCCGGGATCACGACTCAGGCGAGCCGTCATCTCTGCCGCGAGCAAAGCCGGAATGATTCCATCCTTATCCGTTGTCCACGCAGTGCCATCCAAACGAGAAAATGACGCACCGGCACTTTCCTCGCCCCCGAAGCCGAGCGAACCATCGAGCAGGCCATCCACGAACCACTTGAAGCCCACCGGCACCTCGTAGAGCTTGCGGCCCAGCCTCGCCGCGACGCGATCAATCATCTGGCTGCTCACCACCGTTTTTCCCACCGCCCCTTCCGGACGCCACTTCGGGCGGTGTTGGAACAGGTAGAAAATCGCGGCAGAAAGGTAATGGTTGGGCGGCAACAAGCCCGCGCTCCGGGTAATTATCCCGTGCCGGTCCGCGTCGGTATCGCACGCGAAGGATAGATCGAACCGATCCTTTTCCGCGATCAATCGCTGCATCGCGCACGTCGAGGACGGGTCCATGCGAATCTGACCGTCCCAATCCACCGTCATAAAACGGAACGTCGGATCCACCACGTCGTTGACGACCGTCAGATTCAATCCATAACGCTCGGCAATGCGTCCCCAGTAATGAACTCCCGCACCCCCGAGCGGATCAACCCCCAGGCTGATCTTCGAGCCGCGAATCGCTTCCATATCAATCACGTTAACGAGATCGCTCACATAAGCCGTGAGGTAGTCATGCCGATGCGTCATGCACGCGCGCAGCGCTTTCTCGAAAGGGATTCGGTGGACACCTTTGAGCCTGGATTCCAGAAACTCGTTGGCTTTCGTTTCGATCCAAGTGGTCATGGCCTGCCCTGCCGGTCCGCCGTGCGGCGGGTTATACTTGAACCCGCCGTCCGGGGGTGGATTGTGCGAAGGAGTGATGACAATGCCATCAGCCAGTCCGGTTGTCCGCCCGCGGTTGTAGGTGAGAATCGCATGGGAGATGGCGGGCGTTGGGGTGTATTCGTCGTTTTCCGCGAGCATCACTTCCACGCCGTTGGCCGCCAGCACCTCCAGGGCCGTGGCGAGAGCGGGGACGGAGAGCGCGTGCGTGTCCATCCCTAGAAACAACGGGCCGACGATTTGGTGCTCCTGGCGGTGGAGGCAGATGGCCTGACTGATGGCCAGAATATGCGCTTCGTTGAATGACCGTGCCAGCGAGGACCCCCGGTGGCCGGAAGTGCCGAAGGCCACTCGATGCTCCGGAACTGAAGGATCGGGTGCTTCGACGTAATACGCCGTCACGAGCTTGGGGACATTGACCAGCATGGACTGCGTGGCCGGTTTTCCTGCATCAGGGCTTCTTTTCATTCGATGCTCGCTGCTGGCATCCCGTCCGGTCATTTTACCGACCACGGGCTGCTTCGTGATATTTCCGGCGGATGCGGGCGATGTTCTCCATCGGCTCGGGAAGCTCAATGCGGAGTTTCACCATCGTCTCGACAATGATTTGAGAAATGGCCAGGTTGCGGAACCATTTACGATCGGAGGGAATCACGAACCAAGGCGCGTCGCCGGTGCTGCATTTGCTCAGGGCGTCCTCATAGGCCGTCTCGTAACCAGCCCAGTGTTCTCTTTCCGAATAATCCGCCTCGCTGATTTTCCACTGTCGCGCGGGATCGTCGAGCCGCCGCTTGAAGCGGCGCAGTTGCTCTTCCTTGCTGATGTGCAGGAAGAATTTCAAAATGTGAGTTCCGCTCGAAATGAGGCGCTGCTCGAACTCGTTTATCTGCTGGTAGCGTTCCGACCAGACTCTTTTTGGAACCAGATTATGCACGCGTACGATGAGCACATCCTCGTAGTGCGAACGGTTAAAAATCACGACCTCGCCACGCTTGGGGGACGGATGTTCGATCCGCCATAAATAATCGTGCGCAAGCTCCTCCGGTGACGGTTGCTTGAAGCTGATGACGCGGCAGCCTTGCGGATTCATCGCGCCGATGACATGCCGGACGACGCCGTCCTTGCCGCCCGCGTCGGGCGCTTGCAGACAAATCAACAGCGAGCGTTTCTGTTCGGCGTTGAGTTGAAACTGCAACTCGTCCATCCGCTGCTGGAGTTTCGCGATCTTCGGCAACGCGGATTTTTTCGTCTCTTGTTTGTCCGCAAACTGCGGATCGAAGTCCCTGAGCCGGACGCGGCTGCCTGGCGCGATGCGAAATTGCTTGCGGTAATTCACGCGCTCACCTCCAAACCAGCCGCGCCCGGAAATGCCTTGGCCTCGCCGATCAGGTGCTGGATTGAAGCGTCCAGCTCGTGGAGCTTCTGCCTGTCGCTGCGCAGGCCGGAATTGATTTGGGCGAGCAGGTAAAGGTCAATGTCAGCAATCATCGTCTGCGTCTCCTTTGGAAATGGATGCGTTGCTTAGGACACAGAAACCTTGGAGAAGACCTCATCATCGCATTGTCGGGCCATGAAGAAATCTTTTTTGGTAAGCCCACCCTCATCGTGCGTGGTGAGAACCAACGTCACTTTATTCCAACGAATATTTATATCCGGATGGTGCTGGGCTTTTTCCGCTTTCGTGGCGATGCGCCGGACAAAACTGATGCCATCCAGGAATCTCTCAAACTTGAAGGTCCGGGAAATTGTTTGTGCGCGTTTCGACCAGTTCGGAACTGCTTTCAAATGGAGTTTGATTTGTTTGCTTTCCAAGTGTGCCATAATTTTAGTTAGCTTTTTTCCTGCCGGACCCGCTCTTTTTGTCGCCGCCGGTGAGTTTGTTGACCGTGGCCCAAGCCCGGGCTTCTGAGTTTTTTGTGCTCAACCTCTTTTTCTCGTACCCGGCTTCAATGTGGGCCGCCTGACGCTTCTGTTTGTCACTGTAGCTGGATTTATCGCCTTGCGGCATGG
>JBKJSC010000035.1:0-7715 GCA_046593035.1 Limisphaerales bacterium
AACTTCTCCCGTCCTCGGTCAACGAAACCTGGTTCTTCGTCCGGTCCAGCAGACGGACACCCAACTCCTCCTCCAGATTGTGAATCTGACGGGTGAGCGACGGCTGCGCCAGATGCAACTTCTCCGCCGCCTTGGTGAAGTTTAATTCTTCAGCCACGGCCACGAAATATCGCAGATGACGCAGTTCCATAATTATTTATGGCCGCGACTCCGGCTCCGTTTGCTCTCGTGCGATTTCACGGCCTGAGAATAGGCACGCGCGGGTGCGGAAGATATGACGGGACTGACCGTGGGGTGTTTCCCCCAACTTGGAGAGTTGCCAACCCAACCCGGAACGGTATGGGGCGGTTGATTGTGCGTGGCGTGAACGACTAATTCGGCCTGGCACGGGCCAGGCTGATGAATGCAAAAATCCGAACGCTGCTCCCACCTTGCTGACCGCGCGGCGAAAATAAATTGGATTCGGGTGTCCAACGCAAGCAGGAAGCCGTGGATCGGTCGGCGGCTTGGTTTCAAATGAAGAAAGCCCGCCTTCCTGGTTGCTTCAACATGCCCGTGCCGAATCTCAATGGTCTCGACCACGGCCCGCTCCCAATGAATTTCGATCAAGGCACCATTCCCGTTCGGCACGGGGGCGGCGACGGACTGCGGGCGGCGGCAAAATCGTTGTTCAGTCATAGGCGGCAGCAGGTGCAAAAACCGGGAAACAGCCCGGTGGCGAATCTCGTCAAGTGTTGGTCGCCCTGCGACCCCGAATAACCGGGGCCGCAGGGCTGGTCTGGCAATTAAAGGCAGGCGTCATTGTGAGCGACCTCGAATGCACGCGAGGTCGCTTCGAAGGAACGTGACACGGACCCGGTTGCCAAAGAATTTCTGTCGCGCAAGTGTTCCGCAATGCCGACGACACTGGGTTCACAGCCGGCCTCGTCGATGGCCGAGAGCACGCGCTCCTCGTCCATGATGATGCGGTCGCGTTTGTAGATCGGATAATCCGCCTGCACCGCGCGCGGCGTCAGATTGATCGTGGCCAGATTCGCGCCCGCGTTGAACGCGCGCACATAGCCGTTCTCCGACACCAGCCGCATGGCGCTGACGGCGGGGATGATCCACTGCGGTGAGCGCAATCGCATCCAGGCCACACAATCCAGAGTCGACTCAATGTCACCATCGGCCGCAGTGCCAAACGGCGTTTGCTCGCCCGCCACAAAGGGGCTGACGCTGCAACCGGCCAGCGGCAGCATGGTCAGGAGGTTCAACGTTTCCTCCACGTGCGCCGGCGTCTGCCCGGGAAGGCCCACGATCAGGCCTGACGACACTTTCCAGCCCTTGCTCGCCAGATAGTAAATTGCCGCCATGCGTTCGGCCAAGGTTCCCGGAGCGCCGATGAAATCGTAATGCTCGCGATTGCCCGTCTCAATTTTCATCACATAGTAATCACCGCCCGCCTCGCGGAGCTGGTCGTAATCGCGCGGCGACAAAGTGCCGAGGCAAAGGGTGATACCGAGATCGGTGTGGCGGCGCAGTTCGCGCACCAACGGCAGCACTATTTCGCGCACGGCCACGGGGTCTTCGCCCGCTTGGATGTCAATGTCAGTAATCGCAGCCGGCCGATGGTGGATGATCAACTCGGCGAGTTCATCCGCGGCCAGCCGGAAACGCTTCAGCGCACGGTTGTCGCGGCGCATCGCACAGTAATGGCAATTCTCGCGGCAGTGGCTGGACACCTCGACGACGCCGCGCACAAAGACGCGGCGTCCGAACACTTCATCTCGCACCGCCCGCGCCTCTTCGTGCGAAGAGAGGAGGCCGGTGTCGAATCTGGCGGCGTGTGTAGGAATTGAACGCGTCGCGCGCGCGACTTCACGCAACCCATTTCGGTCCGTTGAAATGGAATGCATCGGCGCGAACTCATTTGTTGGCGCGACCGTATGCGAGATTCGGTGGTCGTTCATCGGAGGATCATCATACCCCGGAGAACTGTCGAGGCTATTGCGGGGTTAACCGTGGGGTGTTTACCCCAATCAAGGGGATGCCGAAACCAATCCAAAAACTCGGAACATGAGCGCGAGGGAAACCAGATTCCGCGCGCCGGACTAATCAATCTTCAGCCGGACCGTGGTCTCGATGATTCCTTCCGCGATGGCGTAGCGGGTGAGGCCGGCGATGTCATGAATGTTCAGTTTGCCCATGAGATGCTGCCGATGTTTGTCCACGGTTTTGAAGCTCACACCCAATTCCGCGGCGACTTGTTTGTTGGGCTTGCCTTCGGCAATGAGTTGCAACACCTCCACCTCGCGCGAACTCAGCCGATTGCCATCTTTCTTTTTCACCTGCCCGGTTCGATCCAGCCGCTGCGGTTGGCGACTTTGGATGCGTCGTAAAATGGCCGGATTGAAAATGGTGTTTCCTTTGTGAACCTCGCGAATCGCATTGGCCAGGACGTGCGCGGAGGCTTGCTTGAGTAAAAAACCCGCTGCGCCCAATGCCACCGCTTGTTCGACGTAAGCGTCATCACTGTGTGCGGAGAGCACGAGCACCTTGGTGGCCGGAACCTTTTTGCGAATCTGCCGGGTCGCTTCCAAGCCATTGAGCAACGGCATCGCTATGTCCATCACGACCACCGCCGGACGCAGTTTCTGGGCGAGTTGCACCGCCTGGCGACCGGTTTCCGCCTCGCCCACCACTTCAATATCGGGTTCGTGTTGCAATAACGACCGCAGACCTTCGCGGACAATCTGGTGATCTTCAGCCAGCAGAACAGTGATTCGTTTCATAACATTTCAGTGCCGTGTTTAACAAACCGGCTTACTCCGCGTCCTCGTTCGCGCCCTCGGTTTCCCAAAGAATTTCGAGGACGAGGACGAGTGTGACTCACAACGTTTTCAGAGTAGCTCTAAATTTTGTTTCAGCAAATTCATCAGCCCCCCCCCGTACAGCCTTGCCGAGTGGAATCTGCGCGCAAATGGTGGTGCCTTGCCCCGGAGCGGATTTGACGCTCCAAGTGCCGCCCGCGCAGGCCGCCCGCTCGCGCATGCTGACCAGACCAAAGCCGAGCTTTGCTTTCCGCCGGGCCGGGGGATGGTCGGGATCGAAGCCGATTCCGTCGTCGATGATCTCCATTTCCACGCAGTCACCCGGCTGCGTCAAGTGTACGGTCACGTGGCGGGCGCGGGCGTGCTGCGCCACGTTTTTCAAGGCTTCCTGGAGAATGCGGTAGAAGGCCAGCTCGGCTTCGGCGGACAGCCGGCCACTCAATTCCACGCAGTTCAACTTCAGGGACACGCCGGTTCGTTTTGCGAACTCCGCGCTGTCACTGCGCAGGACGGCGACCAGCCCCAGGTGATCCAATACACTGGGCCGCAAATTCTGGCCGATGCGCTGCACTTCATCGACATTTTGACCGAGCAGCCCGCTGATTGACTTCAGCTCGGCCCGCGCGGCCGGGTCGTGCGCCGGAAGTTTGTTCGCCAACGCCTGGCAGCGCACGAGAATGGCGCAGAGTAGCTGGGTGATGTTGTCGTGTAATTCGAGCGCCACACGCCCCAGCTCGGTTTCCTGCGCTTGCACCAGGCGATGGGATAATCCCCGCAGCAGTTCTTCGTTGCGGCGCGCTTCCGTCATATCCGTGACCACCATGCCGACGGTGACGATGCTCCCCCCCTGCTTTGCCAGCGGACGGACCGAGATGAGCACCGGCAACTGCGAGCCATTGCCCCGGTGCAACACCAGTTGAACCTTGGAACCAGCCTTGCCCGCGTTCCGCAACAACGCCCGCAGCGGTTGCCGGTCTTCCTCGGCCAGAAATTCGCGGAAGGATTTGCCGATCACCTGCTCCAGCGGACGCTGAACCATCTTGGCAAAGCAGGCGTTGGCATAAAGAATCATCTTGTCCGTGGTCAATGTCAGCGCCCCTTCGTTCATGGACTCGATGAGTTCGCGGTAATCCTGGTCGGGGCCTTCCAGCGTATAAACCCGCGGGCCTTTTTTGTCCGCGACCACCACCGCATCCACTTCCCCGTTGCGGATGGCCCGGAGGGTTTCCTGCGCTTCGGCCAGTTCGGCGCGGAGCACGGCCAGCGGGCCGTTCGGCGCGACCTTCGGGGAGGCGGCCAGGGTGGCCGCGCTGCTCGGCACGCGCAAATCGGCCACCTGGCGGGACGGAACGGGAGGCCGGCGCTCCGGCCGGGAGGGCGCGCGAAATTTCCCGCCGCCGTTTTCCATTCCGAGCGGCGTGGCCGTGGTTTCTTTGGAGTTCGTTTTCATAGCACCGCCTTCCCTTTCATGTTCAGATCCAAACCGACACAAAGACCGCTGATGTTCGCGAGGTTGCCGATGAGCCGGCGCACCGGCGACGGATATTCTTTGACCAGCGTGGGCGTCGCGAGAATCTGACTATCGCGCGCCAGGATGGGTTGTTGATAGATGTCGATCACTTGCAGTTCGTAATTACCCTTCATTTCGGTTTCGCAGAGTTCCCGGGCGCGCAGGATGGCTTGCTGGGATCGGGCCGAGGCTCCGGCCACGTAAAGTCGAAAACGATATTTGCCCGTCGGAGACTTGGGTAATTGCGGCACCGGGGCGGCGGATTGGGTCATCGTTTTTCTCAAATGAATTTCTTGGTTAAGTCTTTCGGAGCGCCTCGCTGGCCTGGGTCGGAATTTGCACACAGACGGTGGTGCCTTTGCCCGGTATGGACTTGATCGTCAACTTGCCGTGGACCATCGCCACCCGTTCGCTCATGCCGACCAGGCCCAGCCGTGGATTCGTTTTGGCGGGCAACCCGGATCCCGTCTGGAAGCCCTTGCCGTTGTCCGTTACTTCCAGGCTGACGTGGCCGTCCAGTTTCCGAATCTTCACTTCCACCCGGCTCGCTTGCGCATGACGGGCGACATTGGTGAGGGCTTCCTGGGCGACGCGGTAAAGCACGGTTCGTTTGTCGCCGTGCAACTGCTCGACTGCGGCAACGGCCGTCAAGGTGGCGTGCAGGCCCGTCTGCTCGCGGAAAATTTTCAGGAACGTGCGCAGCGCGGGAATCAGTCCCAGGTCGTCCAGCACCGGCGGTCGCAATTCAAGGGCGAACCGGTGCACGAGGCCCACCGACTGCTCCACCAGCCGTTGCGTGGTGGAAATATTTTCCGCGATGCTTTTGGTGTCCACGCCGGCGGCTTTTTTCAATCCCGCCAGTTGCAGGCCGATGCCCGTCAAGGTTTGAACGATGACGTCATGAAGCTCACGACTGATCCGCTTCCGTTCCTCCTCCTGCACCGTGAGAATCTGGTGCGACAGATGCCGCAACTGTTCCTGCATCCGCCGCGATTGCTCCAGCAACTGGCCTTGATGCCCCTCGCTTTCCTTGAGGGCAACCTCCACCTCGTGCCGTTGAACGATTTCCTTCTGCAACTCGCGGTTGGAAAGGGCCAGCGCTTCCAGACGGCGTTGCGCTTCGTCCGCGCGCTTGAGCACGGTGATGTCCGAGACGGCCAACCGGCACCATTTCTTCGGTCCGTCCAGCGAGACGGCCGCCACGGCCTGGAGATCCGCCCAAAACGCCACGCCCGCCTCGTTGAGCAGCAACGCCTCGCAGACCTGTTTTTCGGGCCGGGCAAACACTTGCTTTAGGAAAGTCAGAAAACCCGGCCGGCTCGCGTTGATCACAAAGCGCTCCCAGCGCTGGCGGATCAAGCGGGATCGTTCCACCCCGAGCAAGGTGGCCCCCGTCAGGTTCACCTCCAAAATCACGCCCTGTTCATCCAGCGAAAAATAACCGACCGGGGCGAAATCGTACAGGTCGGTGTAACTCTCCAGCAGCACCTCCATCCGGTCCCGGGCGGCCAGAAGTTCCGTGTTCTGCAACTCCAGTTCAATCTGGTAAACCTGCAATTCGTGGAGCGACCGCTGCGGATTGGACGGCGACTTTGAACTCGGAACGCTCAGTTCTGAACTCTGGGCTTTAGATTTTTGATTTCTCCTTTGCTGGCGCAACTGGGCTTCGGCGCGCTGGCGCAGTGCGCTCATCATCGGAAACTGCTCATCCTCGTCGGCGCGTTCCCGCAGCTCGGCCTGGGTGCGGCGGCGCGGTGCGGCGGTGGCCCGCTTGGAGGGCGGCTGGGGTTTCATGGCAAACTCTCTCAGCCAATTGGTGAAACGGAATTCTGCATGGTCACAGCTCAGGCTTTCCCCGCGTGGGGCGGTTTGGCGAGACCGCGTTTGCTGCCGAGGCGGGCGGACGCGGGCGGACGCGAGCCGGCCTCGGCTTTCTTCAGGCTCGCGGTCTGGGTGGCGAAGCGTTTCTCCAGGCTGGCTTGCTGGCCGGACATTTTTGCTTCCTTCGCCTTGGCCGCAGTGATGTCCGCAAACGTGATCACCACGCCGTCAATCTGGTCGTCCAGCGTGCGATAGGGCATGATGCGCACGGTGAACCAGCGGCCGTCTTTCGCAGCAATGGCCTTCTCCGCCGAGACCAGCGTTCGCAGCACCGCGCGCCCGTCCTCCTCCAGTTCCGGGTAATGCAATCCCGAGGCCAGGTCGGTGATGGGCCGGCCGATGTCGCCGGGGATGAGCTTGATGATCTTCGTCGCCTGCGTGGTGAACCGTCGCACCTTGAACTCGCCGTCCAGAAACAGCGTCGCGATGTCCGTGCTGTTGAGGAGATTTTTCATGTCGTTGTTGGTGCGCGACAGTTCGTCCACCTTGGTCTGCAGCTCGGCGTTGACGGTCTGAAGTTCCTCGTTGAGCGATTGCATCTCCTCCTTCGAGGTCGTGAGTTCCTCGTTGGTGGACTGCAATTCTTCATTGGTGGATTGCATCTCCTCGTTGCTGGAGCGGAGTTCCTCCTGCGAGGTCTGCATCTCTTCGCTCGTGGAGCGCGTCTCCTCGCGGGCGGCCTGGAGTTCGCGTTCCAACTCCACCAGTCGCGGCGGGGGGGAGGGTGTCTTGGGCGGCCGGCCGGTGGCTTTGGTTGCCACCGGCGTGATCACGTCGGTGAAGACAATCATCACCAGCCCGTGCAACGGCCCGGCTTCATCGAGCCGTTGAATGGTCACTTCCACGCACTGTGAACCCCCGTTGGTTCCGACTCTGAGGTTGGGGAGCGCCACGGGACCTTTTTGCCGGAGCGCCTTCTGGAAAGCCCCGGTCAGTTCGTAGCGCAGCCCGGTGCGGGCCATGGCAAAAATATTCCAGTTCGCCTTGCCGGCGGCGGGTTCCAGATATTTGCCGGTGTGGCCGCTGATGTAGCAAATGTCGCCCTTGTCGTTGACGAGCGCGGCCGGGGGCGCGTAATGATCCAGGATCAATCGATCCGCCAGCGATTGCAGACTGAGCGACGGCTCGGTCGCGTGACGCGTCTCCGGCACGACTGAAACCCGGGCGCTGAAGGAGGAAGGAAATTCAACCAGTTCCGTGCGCACCACCGATTCCGTCCGCCGGAAGATCCGCGATTTGCCGCCGAGCGGGGCGAACAGGTCGGTGAAGCCGCCCACCGCTTCCGAACTGCCGAGAAACAGGATGCCGCCGGGATTCAGGTTGTAGTGGAAGAGCGGCATCAGCTTTTTCTGCAGCTCCGGGCCGAGATAAATTAGCAGGTTGCGGCAGGTCAAGATGTCCAGCTTGGTGAACGGCGGGTCCATGATGAGATTCTGCGGCGCGAAGATGACCATCTCGCGAATCTCCTTTCGCACCCGGTAGCCATGTTCTTCCTTGGCGAAGAAACGGGC
>JBKJSC010000159.1:0-11970 GCA_046593035.1 Limisphaerales bacterium
CCGGTCGCGAGGTTCGCGGGCGCCGTGAGCGCGACCGTCGGCGCCACGCCATCGAGCGCGGGCGGCGGCGCCACGACGAGCACCGTGATGGCGGCGCTCGTCCTCGCGGCGCCGCGCGTGTCGGTCGCGCGCGCGGTGAGCGTGTGCGGGCCGGCCGTCGTCGGTGTCCAGGCCAGCGCGTACGGGCTCGTCGTGTCCTCGCCGAGGAGCGTGCTGCCGTCGAAGAACTCGACCTTGGCGACGCCGTCGTCGGCGTCGCCGGCGGTTGCGCTCAGCGCGATCGGCGTGCCTGGCGTGCCGTTGGCCGGAGCAACGAGGGCGACCGTGGGCGCCAGGTTGGTCGCCATCGTGGTGTCGTCACCGCCGCCGCCGCAGGCGGCGCAGAGCACTGCGCCGAGCGCCGCGGGCGCTGCCCAGGAACGTAGGGGCCTTGTCATCGTCGCCAGTCTCCGTCTCGGTCTCGGGTCGCTGCCCGCGCAGTCCCGCAAGCGGCTCCGGGATTCAGCCCCGGAAATGACACGCGACGCGATGCCCCTCGGTGCTCTCCTTGAGCTCCGGCACGACCGTGCTGCAGATCGGGAACTGGGCGATCGGGCAGCGGGTATGGAAGTGGCAGCCGGTCGGCGGCCGGATCGGGCTCGGCACGTCGCCCTGCAGCGGGATTCGCTTTCTCTTGACCTGCGGGTCGGGGATCGGTACCGCCGAGAGCAGCGCCTCGGTGTACGGATGGAGCGGCTGCGTGTAGAGGCGCCGCGCCGAGGCGATCTCGACGATTCGGCCGAGGTACATCACGGCGACGCGGTCGCTGATGTGCTCGACCACCGACAGGTCGTGGGCGATGAAGATGTAGGTGAGGTTGAACTTGCCCTGCAGGTCCTCGAGCAGATTGATGACCTGGGCCTGGATCGAGACGTCGAGCGCCGACACCGCCTCGTCGCAGACGATCAGCTTGGGGCTCACTGCCAGCGCGCGTGCGATGCCGATGCGCTGGCGCTGGCCGCCCGAGAACTCGTGCGGATAGCGCTTCATGTGGTCGGCGTTCAGGCCCACCGTTTCGAGCAGATCGACGATGCGCGCGTCGTAGTCGGCCCGCGTCTTGGCGAGCTTGTGGATGGTGAGCGCCTCGCCGACGATGGCACCCACCGTCATGCGCGGGTTGAGCGAGGCGTACGGATCCTGAAAAATCATCTGGAAGTCCGCGCGCGATTGGCGCAGTTCGAGTCCGTGCAATTGCTCCAAGTGCCGCCCGGCGAGCACGACGGTGCCTTCCGTGGGCGGGATGAGCTGGAGGATCGTGCGGCCCAGCGTGGTTTTTCCGCAGCCGGATTCGCCGACGAGGCCGAGAATTTCGCCCTTGGCCAGCGCGAGGGAAACCCCGTCCACGGCTTTCACCGTGCCAATGAGCCGTTTGAAAATGAAGCCGCGCTCCACGGGGAAGTGGGTCTTGACGTTTTCGAGTTGGAGAAAGGGCGCGGTCATGATTTTTTAGCCACGGATGAAACACGGAGGGGGGAAAAGAGGATTGATAAGGAGAGCAGGAAGGCAGGAGGGAATGGAGCACGGCGGTCGCAGTGTTACTCCTGCTCTCCTGCATTCCTTATGGGTTTTCATATCCGTGTTCAGTCCGTGTTTCATCCGTGGCTAGAGTTGAAGTTCCCCCTTCTTCACGCGCCAGCACGCGGTGGTGTGGTCGGGATCCACGGATTCCAAATGCGTTTCCGTTGTCTTGCAGGCCTCGACGGCATGGACACAGCGCGGGGCGAACGGGCAGCCGGGGATCGGTTTGGATACATCCGGCGGCATGCCGGGGATCGTGAACAATTCCGAACCCTTGGCCTGCAAGCCGGGCCGGGCGCGTTGCAACGCTTGATTGTAAGGGTGTTTGGGCCGGTAGAATATTTCGTCCGTCGGGCCGCTTTCTACCACGCGGCCGGCATACATCACCATCACGCGGTCGCAGAAGCCGGAGATGACGCCGAGGTCGTGCGAGATGTAGAGGACGGCTGTGCCCAAATCGCGCTGGCGCTGCTTGATGAGTTCGAGAATTTGCGCCTGCACCGTCACGTCGAGGGCGGTCGTCGGTTCGTCGGCGATGAGCAAATCGGGTTTGGTGATGAGCGCCATCGCGATCATCACCCGCTGCCGCATGCCGCCACTGAACTCGTGCGGGTAGCTGCGAATGCGGCTGGCGGCATCCTGGATGCCCATGTCCTTGAGTGCCTGGATGCCCAGCTCCACGGCGCGTGGGCGCTCGATTTTTTCGTGGATGAGCAGCGGCTCGATCAACTGGTCCTCGATGCGCAGGTAGGGATTGAGCGACGTCATCGGGTCCTGGAAAATCATCGCGATGCGTTTGCCGCGGATTTGGTTCAACTCCGCCGGGCGGCAGGCGAGCAGGTCGGTGCCATCGAACCACGCCTGGCCGCTTTCGATGCGTCCTGGCGGTTGGGGGATGAGGCCCATCATCGAATAGCAGGTGACGGATTTGCCGGAGCCGGACTCGCCGACAATGCCGAGCGTCTCGCCTTTCGCGAGCGAGAACGACACGTCCTCGACCGCACGCACGACGCCGGTGCGCGTGTGAAAGCGGGTGCGAAGATTTTTGACTTCGAGGAGGGGCATCGTGGTTAGTCCTTCGAGGCGCGCGGGTCGAGGGCATCGCGCAGGCCATCGCCGAGGAAGTTAAGGGAGAATAGGGTCATTGAAAACACCGAGGCGGGGAAGACCAGCAGCCACCAATATTCCTCCATCACTTTAGCGCCGTCATCGATGAGGCTCCCCCACGAGGCGTAGGGTGCCTGCACGCCGAGGCCGAGGTAACTAAGGAACGCTTCGAGGAGCATGACACTGGGCACGGTGAGCGTGACATAGACAATGATCACGCCGATGACATTGGGCACGATGTGGCGGAGGATGATGCGGCGTTTGCGCAAGCCGAGCGCGCGCGCGGCCTCGATGAATTCCTGTTTGCGGAGCGACTGCACCTGGCCGCGCACAATGCGCGCCATCGTGAGCCACTCCACCGCGCCGATGGCCGCGAACAGCAGGATGAGATTCCAATTGCCTCCGAGAGTAACTTGGTGGTGAAACAAGTCAGAGAGCTTCTTTTCCACCGAATCACCGAGGTCTTTGCAGATCACCATGAGCAGGATGACGAAAATGACGAAGGGCAGCGAGTAGAGAATATCCACGAGGCGCATCATCAACGCATCGAGTTTGCCGCCGATGAAGCCGGCAATGGAGCCGTACAGCACCCCGATGGTGAGGGCCACCAAAGTCGCAGTGAGGCCGACGGCCAGCGAAACCCGGCCGCCCTGGAGCGTTCGCACGAGCAGGTCGCGTCCCAGCAAATCCGTGCCTAGCCAATGCGTGCCGCCGGGCGGGGTCGCGCCCAGGGCGAGGTCTTGGTGGGTGGTGGAGGCGCGGCTCAACATGGGGCCAAAGATGGTCAGCAGCGACAGCAGAAACAGGAAGGAAAAGCTGGCCACCGCGAGACGGTTCTTGCGGAGGCGGTGCCAGGCGTCCTGCCAAAGTGACGTGCCTTCCTCGACCTCGGCGAGGTCGGGCAGATTCGGCATGGGGGTGGGGCCAAGCATGGGTTTATTCGAAGCGCAATTTCGGGTTGAGCCATACTTGGACGATATCCACGACCAAGTTGAGCAGGATGATAAGCGTGGCGTAAAAGAGCACCGTGCCGAGCACGAGGGTGTAGTCGCGGTTGAAGGCCGACATCACGAAGAAGCGGCCGAGGCCGGGCACGGAGAAAATTGTTTCCACGATGAACGATCCGGACACCAAACCGGCGATGGCCGGGCCGAGAAACGAAACCACGGGCAACAAGCCGCCGCGCAGGGAGTGTCGGAAAATGACGCGCTGTTCCGACGCGCCCTTGGCTCGCGCGGTGCGGATGTAATCATGGTTCAAAACTTCGAGCATGCCGCCGCGCGTCAATCGCGCCATGTAAGCCGCGTAATAAAGGCCAAGCGTCAGCGAGGGCAGCACGCGATCTGCGGGGGTGTACCAACCGGCGACGTTGAACCAGTCGAGCCAATGACCAAAGACCAGGATTAATAGCGGGCCGAGCACGAAGGTCGGCAGGCAGATGCCGGCCATTGCGAGCGACATGGGCACATAGTCGGTGGGCGAGTTGGGCCGCAGGGAGGCGATCAATCCCGCCGTGACACCCAAGACGAGGGCGATGCCGATGGCGTAGATGCCGAGTTCGAGGGAAACGGGGAATCCCTGTGCGATCAGCTCATTCACGGAGCGGCCGGGATACTTGAAGGAAGGACCGAGGTCGCCATGCAGCAACTTACCCAGATAATCCAGGTATTGCTGGTCCAAGTCCTTGTCCAAACCGTAGTGCGCTTCAAGGCTCCGCAACACTTCGGGACTGAACTTTTTCTCCGCACTGAAGGGCCCGCCGGGCGCCAGCTTGAGCATGAAGAAGGTCATCGTGGCAATGACCAGCAGCACCGGGATGGTCTGGAGCAGGCGGTTGAGGATGAATCGAATCATGCGATCAATCGCGATGGTTCTTCACGCTGCCCGCAGCGGCGGCGGGTTCCAGGTAAACATGTTTGTACGGATGCTGGTCGAGCACGTTCGAGTCCCAGCCCTTCAGGCTCGGATGCAACAGGTGGACGCGGGTGTAAAAATAAAGCGGGATGATTGGCGCTTCCTCCATCAAGATTTCCTCGACACGTTGGAAGATTTCCAGGCGCTTGGCGGCGTCGCTGGTGCGCCCCGCCTCTTTTACCAGCCGGTCGTATTCGGCGTTGGACCAGCCGGTGTCGTTGTTGCCACCGCCGGTGACGAACATATCGAGGAACGTATTGGCGTCCACGTAGTCACCAATCCAAGCCGCGCGACAAATCTGGAAGTTCAAGCGGTGCTGCGAATCCAGATAAACCTTCCATTCCTGGTTCACCAGTCGCGCCTCCACACCGAGGTTTTGCTTCCACATTTGCTGAATGGCTTCGGCGATGGATTTGTGGGCTTCGTTGGTGTTGTAGAGGATTTCCAGGGTCGGCAAACCTTTGCCCTCGGGATAGCCGGCGTCCGCCAGCATTTTTTTCGCGGCGGCAAAGTCCGTGGAGATTCGCGCCCGGGCCGTGTAACCGCCGGTGTTGGGCGGCGTGAAATTATTCGCCGGCAATTGTCCGCCTTTGGTCACGCTTTTCACGATGGCTTCGCGGTCGATCGCCATGGCCAGCGCGCGGCGCAGCTTCGCGTTGTCCAACGGCGGCTTGGTGACATTGAAACGGTAAAAGTAAGTTCCCAGATACGCGTCGATGGACAGGACTTCCGGCCATTTCTGGCGATAGACCTCGATCTTGGTGGGCGGCAGCGTTTCGGTTTTGTGCAGCAAACCGGTGCGGAACATGCGCTCCTCGGAGTTGTTATTGTCGATGGGATGAAAATAAATCGCGTTCAACTTCACATGCTCGGCGTCCCAGTAAAAAGGATTTTTCTTAAGGATGATGAGCTGGTTGACTTTCCACGTATCGAGGACGAACGGCCCGTTGCCGACGTGATGGCCCGGGCGCGTCCAGGTGTTCCCACGCTCATAGACCGGCCCATATTTGGCGATGGTCGGCACAGGTACCGGCCAGCCGGAGTAATGACAGGCGAGCAGCGAGAGAAAATACGGCGTCGAACTGTGCAAGGTGAGTTGCAAGGTCAGATCATCCAGCGCCTTCACGCCCACCTCGGTGAAATCCTTGAGCTTGCCCGTGCTGAACTGCTCGGCGTTCTTGATGGGGAATAGCATGTAGCCGTACTCGGAACCGAGCGAGGGAGTGAGGATGCGTTTGTAGGTCTCGACAAAATCCCGCGCGGTCAATGGCTCGCCGTTCGACCATTTACCGTTCTTCCGCAGGTGAAAGGTATAAACGATGCCATCGGGAGAAATCTCCCAGCGTTCCGCCGCGCCGGGAACCGGGTGCAAATCCTTGGGGTCGGGGGCGACCAGACCTTCCAAAAGCCCGGAGACAATGTTGTGCTCCGGGATGCCGGTGATGATATGGGGATCAAGCTCCGCCGGTTCGGTGCCGTTGCCGAGGTGCAAGACCTGTTCGCGAATGCCCTTGTCCACCGGCGTTTCGCGGTGGCCGCAGCCAGCCACGAGCAGGCACATCAGCAGGGTGTCCATCATCGACCGGGTGAAACGGAAGCACCGCGTTCTTGGCTGGTTTGATGCGGTGTGCATGTGCTTCAAGTAAACCGACCAGGGTGCTGCGCTGGCATCGCCATGCAGAGTCCGGTCTTAATTCGTCTCGATTCCGATGTGTTTCAAAAAGGGTTTGATGGACCGTTCACGGCCGAGGAATTTCTTGATGGAAATGTTCACGTCGCGCGAACTGCCCGGCGCGTAAATTTCCTCGCGCAGTCGGTGGCCGACCTTGGCGTCGTAGAAGCCCTGCGGCGATTCCTCGAATACGGTGGCCATGTCGGCGGAGATGGCGTCGGCCCAGGCGTAGCCGTAATAGCCCGCGTCGTAACCCATGAGATGACCGAAGAAGGCGACAAACGCCGTGTCCTCCGGCACCGGGAAGAAGACGTCACTGAGAACTTGATTCGACAGTTTCACGCAATCGGTGCCGCCACCGGCCCGGACATCCGTGTGCAGCGCCAGATCCACCAACCCGAACGACAGTTGCCGACGGTAGCGATAGCCTTCCGTGGCCAGCCGCGCTTCCTTAAGTTTGGCGAGTATCTCCGGCGGAATTTTCTTCGACGGATCGCGATAGTCCGCCGCGAAACTGTCGAGGACTCGTTTGTCCCACACCCAGTTCTCCAGCATTTGTGAGGGTGCCTCCACAAAGTCGCGTGGCACGCTCGTCCCGGCGAAGCGGCTGTATTTGGCGCGCGTCAAGATCGAGTGCATCGCGTGGCCGAACTCGTGGAAGAGCGTCTCTACGTCGCTGTGCGAGAGCAGAGATGGCTTGCCCGGAGCGGGTGGCGGAAAATTGCAGATCAGCGCGACGGTGGGCCGCTGATATTGACCGTCCGGTAGGAGCTTGCCCTCGATAATACCGAACTGCGCGAAGTGGTTGTATTTGCCCTCGCGCGGAAACATGTCGAGATAGAACAAGCCAAGCGGTTCGCCCGAAGCCGTGTCGGAAACGGCAAACAATTTCAAATCACTCACCCATTTGGCGGGCGGTTTCAGTTCCTGAAACTTCAATCCGAAAATCGACTGATAAATGTTGAACATCCCGTGCAGCACCTTTTCGTACGGGAAATAAACCCGCAGTTGCTCCGCGTCCACCGTGTATTTCTCCTTCTTCAACTGGTTGCTGTAATAGCGCCAGTCCCACACCTGGATTTTCGCCTTCGCGTCGCCGGTGTCCTTGGCTTTGAGCTTCTGATATTCCGCCGTCTCGGCGGCGAACTTGGGTTGCAATCCCACCTTGAGCTTCTCCAGAAACTCCCGCGCCGTCTTCGCGTTCTTGGCCATCTTCGGTTCGATCTGGTAATCTGCCCACGACGTGTAGCCGAGCTTGCGGGCAATGGTGTCGCGCAGCTCAATGATCTTTTGCAGCAACGGCACGTTCTGCTCGCGGGCCAGGTTGTCGTGAACGCGGATGAATTTCTGGCGCGTCGCCTCCCGCTTCGCGTTCTCCATGATCATGAGGTAATGGAACGTGACGTTGGCCATCACGGTGTATTCGTCGTCACCGGTTTTCACATCTTTCTGGGCGAGGAAACTCTCCGGCACACCTTCCAACTCCGCTTTGGTGAACTTCACCCCGCGCTGCGTCTTGGTGATGTTCGTCTCGAAATCCGTCGTCAAGTTCGACAATTCTTTGCGCAGCTTCTCCACTTCGTCGCGCTTCGGCTTGGGCAGTTCTAGTCCGGCGCGTCGGTAATCGCGCAGAGTTTCCTCCAACAGTTTGGCGTCCTCGCCCACCAGGTGTTTGTCCTTGGCCGCAAACGCCTTCACCGCCTGATAAACATCCTCGCGATAATCCAGCCCCACCGACCATTCCGACAATACTTTCGTTGCGTCCGTGGACGCCTCGCGCAGGGCCGCGTTCGTGCTGGTTTCCTTCATCAAGCCGAGGCGGTTGGCAGTCAGGCCGACTTGATAGCCGAGGTCGTCCAGCGCGCGGATGGTGTTGGCGAAAGTTGCTTTGCTGCGGTCGAGCTTGCCGATGACATCCAGCGCGACGTTGGCTTTGGCGATCGTTTGTTCCACTGAGGCATTGATGGCGTTGGTGGTCGTTTCCAACTCCGGCAGGCGGATCACGGCATTGAAGCGCACGGCTTGCCGTTGATAATCTTCGAGCGATTTCTCGACGGCGGACGCATGGGGCAGGGGATTTGCCATCGCGAAGATTAAGGCAGCCACGGTCGAAACCGGCCAGGTTTTCAAATGCATGGCGTCAACCTACTGGCGACCAGAACCGGGACGCAAGCCGATTTGGGCGGAAGCGCAACTTGAAGGGACACTCAAGCGTGTCCATTCGCGGTTAATTTCTTTTCACCGCGCCGTCGATTCGTTAAGAGTAGCGCCCACAACATGCCGCTCCTCGAAATCAAAAACCTCCAGCTCAATTTCGCCACCGACGCTGGCCCCGTCCGCGCCGTGGATGGCGTGTCGCTGTCGATTGACGCCGGTGAAACCGTCTGCCTCGTCGGCGAGAGCGGCAGTGGCAAGAGCGTCACCGCCCTGTCCATCGCGCGGTTGGTGCCCATGCCGCCGGCGCGTTACGTGGGTGGCGAGATTCTGGTGAATGGCCGGGACGTTTTGAAAATGACTAGGCCGGAGCTTTACGAGGTTAGAGGCGGCGTGGTGAGCTACGTTTTTCAGGAACCCAGCGCGTCGCTCAATCCCGTCTTCCGCGTCGGCAATCAAATCAAGGAATCGCTCAAGCTCCATCGCCCGCAGGTTGCGACAGATGACGAGGTAATCCGCCTCTTGAAACTCGTCGGGATTCCCGCGCCCGAATCGCGTCTTCGCGATTATCCGCACCAGATGTCGGGGGGGATGCAGCAGCGCGTGATGATCGCGATGGCGCTGGCGTCGCAGCCGAAGCTCCTCGTCGCCGACGAGCCGACCACTGCGCTCGACGTGACCATCCAGGCGCAAATCCTCGACCTGTTGCGCGACCTCAAGCAGCGGCTCGGCATGGCGATTCTGCTCATCACGCACAACCTCGGCATCGTGGGCGACATCGCCGACCGCGTGGCCGTGATGTATGCCGGGCAGATCGTCGAACTCGCGCCCGCGCACGACTTGCTCCGCCGCCCGTTGCATCCGTACACCCAGGCGTTGATGAATTCCGTGCCCAAACTCGGCGCGGGCACGACGCGCCTCACCGCCATCGCCGGCACCGTGCCGCACCTCGGCGAATTCCCGTCGGGTTGCCGCTTCCACCCGCGCTGCCCGAAGGCGCAACCCGATTGCGCGCAAAAGCCGCCGGAGTTGGTGGAAGTGGAAACGGGGCGGTGGGTAAGGTGTCCGTATTGGAAGTAATGATCGCGAAATTAAAAGCCAGAATTGCAGCGATGAAATTGGCTGACGCCTATAAAGCTTGGGCCATTTGGCTAATCGTCTTTGGTTTGGCGATGGCAATTTTCCGTGACGATTTCTGGCTCATGTTAGCGCAAGCTCTGCTTGGAGCAGTCGGCGCTTATTATGGCACTCGCGCCTTGATGCGCGGTCCAATGCGGATTCTAGGTGGAGTCTTCTTGTTGCTGAATGGATTGGTCGTTGCGAATTTTGTTGCGAGGTTATTTCTGAAAATGACTGCGGGTTACCCGTTCGAATGAACCTCCTCGAAGTCCGTAATCTGAAAGTCCACTTCCCCCGTCCAGCACGGCGCGTCACCGGGAGCGATCCGCGAAGTGCAGGTCCAGAATTTTTACGTGCCGGTCGGCAAAGTCGTTCCAGAACTTGATGGCGAACTTGCCGAACACATGAACCTCCACGCGGCGGCCGGTGGAATCGTGTTCGACAAAGTCAGAAAAGTTGGACGGAAAAGCCGCGAGGTCGCGGAAGCGTTTGAGCAAGTCGCGTTGTTCGCGCGGTCGGAGGGTTCGGAG
This sequence comes from Limisphaerales bacterium, assembly GCA_046593035.1. Taxonomy (GTDB): domain Bacteria; phylum Verrucomicrobiota; class Verrucomicrobiia; order Limisphaerales; family JAYTXL01; genus JAYTXL01. Next base: position 10,054 of record JBKJSC010000159.1, read on the forward strand.
AAAATCGAGAACCTCAATGGCCACGAGCAACCGCGCATCGCTCATTGGGAGTCAGGCGGCAGTCCCAGTTCGCGCTCGCATTGTTCGGGGGTCAGCCAGCGGCCGGGAGCTGGGTCGTCGATCTTGTGGGCGAGTTCCGCCGCGTAATCACCGCGCCCGCGATCTTCGAGCACGATCATAAACGCCATCAGCTTGCGGCGCATTTTGGCTGGGAGCGCGCTAACTTCATTTTGCAGCGTTTCGATACTCACGCGGGAAAACTACGCTCCCGGTGACCCAAAGACAAGCCGTGAATTGAACTGGAACCGGTATTTCGCCGAGAGATGATTCAAGGCTATAAAGGTTGCGCTCCTCCGAAGCTTCATTTTGAATGTTTCGGCATTGAATGAACGCGCTCCTCGAAGTCCGCAACCTCAAAGTTCACTTCCCCGTCCAGCACGGGGTGTTCAGCCGCGCGCGGGCGTGGGTGAAGGCGGTGGATGATGTGAGCCTCATCGTCGAGCCAGGCGAAACGCTCGGTCTTGTGGGCGAGAGCGGTTGCGGTAAGACGACGCTGGGCCGCGCGATCGTGAAATTGGTGGAGCCGACGGCGGGAAGTATTTTGTTCGAGAATGAGGACATCGCCGGGTTGAATGGTGCGGAGTTGCGCGCACGGCGGCGGAAGTTTCAGATGATTTTCCAAGACCCCGTCGGCTCGTTGAATCCGCGCATGACGGTCGAACAAATCATCGGCGAGGCTTTGGAAATCCATGCGCTGGGTGGCGACGCGGCGGGCCGGCAGCGGCGCATCGAGGAGTTGCTGGTGGCGGTGGGTTTGAACGCGGTGCATGCGCAACGGTATCCGCATGAATTCAGCGGCGGGCAGCGGCAGCGCATCGGCATCGCGCGCGCGTTGGCGGTGGAGCCGAAGCTGATTGTCTGCGACGAGCCGGTGAGCGCGCTGGACGTGTCGGTGCAAGCGCAGATCATCAATTTGCTCCAGGATTTGCAGCGCGAGCGCGGGCTGGCGTATCTCTTCATCGCGCACGATCTCGCGGTGGTGGAGCACATCAGCCGGCGCATCGTGGTGATGTATCTCGGCAAGGTGGTGGAGGTGGCCAGCGCCAAGACGCTCTGCCGCGAGCCGAAGCATCCTTACACGCAGGCACTGATTTCCGCCGTGCCCGTGGTGGATCCGGATTCAAAGCGCGCGCGCATCGTGTTGCCGGGCGATGTGCCTTCGCCCATCAACCCGCCGGGCGGCTGTCCGTTTCATCCGCGTTGTCCGGTGGCCGAAGCGCGATGCAAAACGGAAGTGCCGGTGCTGCGTGAGGTGACGCCGGGGCATTTCGCGGCGTGTCATCTGGCGAAGTAAGCGGTGGGCATCAAGGGATTGGTCGCGAAGGGGAGTGGGTAATTTTCCGAAATTTCCCTGAATAATTTCCGCGCGCCGAAAGTCCAAACCGCGTTATTTCAAACAGAACCTGTTTACCAAAGCCGTTGTCTTATGCGCCTGCTCAATAATTCTTCGTCTGGTGCGGTCAGAGCCGCATGGTATCTCCGCGCGTTCACGCTCATTGAATTGCTGGTGGTGATTGCGATCATCGCCATTTTGGCGGGCATGCTTTTGCCGTCGCTCGCGCGCGGCAAGGAAACCGCCCGACGGATTGCGTGCACGAACAACCTCAAGCAGCTTAATTTGTCCGTGAAGTTATATGCCGACGACAACTCGGATACCCTACCGCGTCGTAGCGATGGAAAATACTGGCCCGCGTTGATTCAGCCCGGCTTTCTTGACTTGCGGATTCTCAAGTGCCCGAGCGATGTCCAGAGTCCGCAAACCTTTGGCATTGGCAGCACCAACGCGGCGGATGCGGCGCCGCGCAGCTACATCATCAATGGCTGGAATGATTATTTCGATGAAACGTTTGGCACGCG
>JBKJSC010000173.1:0-7690 GCA_046593035.1 Limisphaerales bacterium
GTTCCCTCTCCCAGCGGGAGAGGGTGAGGGAGAGGGAGAGCGCTTCGCTGGTGCCGAACGGCCATAGTTCTGTTTAATCCGCTCTAATGCGTTCTTGCCTCGAAATATTTCTTGAAAGAACCGGCTCGATTCGGGCGAAGGAACTTTTATGATGGGGCTGTCCTAGATAACGCAAAGATGTGTTATCTAAAGGCAGCATGAGAAAGAGTCGATTAAGCGCAGCGAAGCAGCGCAAGCTGCAGGAGCATTTTGTGGCCGGGACAACGGCGCGGACGGCGGCGGAGCTGGTTGGGGTCAACAAGACGACGGCGGCGTATTATTATCACCGGTTGCGGGCGATTATTTATCACGCCATTGCGGACGCCACGCCGTTCGCCGGCGAGATTGAAGTGGACGAAAGTTATTTTGGCGGGCGGCGCAAAGGCAAGCGTGGCCGGGGTGCGGCGGGCAAGGTGCCGGTGTTTGGCCTGTTAAAACGGGGCGGGAAGGTCTATGCCGTGGTCATCACCGATGCCAAGGCGGCGACGTTGCTCCTCATCTTGAAGCAACGGATCGTGCCGGACTCCATCGTCTACAGTGATTCCTTGCCCAGCTACCATGCCCTCGCGGTGGCTGGCTTTCGACATCTGCGGATCAACCACTCCAAGCTCTTTGCCGCCGGTAAAAATCACATCAATGGCATTGAGAATTTCTGGAACCAGGCCAAGCGTCACCTCCGCAAATTTAACGGTGTTCCCCAGAAGCATTTCCCCCTATTCTTAAAGGAGTGTGAGTGGCGTTTTAACCAACCGAATCCCAAAACCCAATTGCGCCAATTAAATCAATGGGTTAATGATTTTCTAACCTAGTTATCTAGGACAGCCCCTTTATGATTATCCAAGCCTATGCCTGATTCACCCGACGAATTCATTCCCACGCGCGCCAGTCTTTTGAGCCGCCTCAAGGATTGGGATGACCACCAGAGCTGGCGCGATTTCTTCAACACGTATTGGAAGCTCATCTACGGCGTCGCCCGCAAATCCGGCCTGAGTGACGCCGAGGCGCAGGACGTGGTGCAGGAGGCCGTGCTGTCCGTCGCCAAGAAAATGCACGACTTCAAATACGATCCGGCGGTTGGCTCGTTCAAGGGCTGGCTGCTGCTCATCACACGGCGACGCATCACCGACCGGTTTCGCAAACGCGCTCGTCAACCGGCCCTGCACGAGCCGAGTCCCGGCGACACCGCGCGCACCGCCACCATCGAGCGCGTCGCCGATCCCGAAAGCCTGAATCTCGACGCGACGTGGGATGCCGAGTGGGAGAAGAACCTCATGGACGCCGCCTTGGATCGCGTGAAGAAGCAGGTGAATCCGCGCCAATATCAAATCTTCGATCTCTACGTCATCAAAGACTGGCCGGCGACGAAAGTGGCGAAGATACTCGGCGTAAGCATCACGCAGGTGTATCTAGCCAAGCACCGCATCGGTTCGCTGGTGAAGTAGGAATTGAAACGGCTCGAAACAAGAATGATTTGAAACGGGAGGGCGCGGTTTGGCCTTACTGAGCCGCGATCTTTAACTCCACGTCGGCCCAATAACCAAACTCGTAGGCCCAATCGTTGGCCGCGTTTTCCAGCCGCAGTTTCACCGGCCGGCCCGCGAAGGCCGAGAGATCCACGCTGACGCGTTTCCAACGTTCGCCGGTTTTGTCCACGATTTGTTTGTGAAGCAGCTTGCCGTCGGCGAGGACGCGCAATTCCCAATCGCCCTGGTCATGCGCCGCGACGGCAAAATTCAGCGTCGTCTTTTGGCTGGCCACCAATTGTATCGTGCGTTCCAAGGCGCTGGCCTGCTCGCGGTCATACGGGTGGGTCATCAAGACATTCTTGCGCCCCGCAAAATCCGTGAGCTTGCGCGGTGCGCCTTCAAAGTCCGGCGCCATCACCTGCCACTCCGGGTTCCATAGCGCCACGGATTCGCGGTCCACCGGCGGGAACGCGGCGGCATTTTTCTTTGGCGGGGCGGGCGTTTCCTCGTTGTGCCAACTGAACGGCTGCTGGTCGCCGGGCGGATTCAAGATGAAGGCGATGAGGTTGCGAAAATCCTCGTCGGGCATCTGCTCCAGGCCTTCGGGCATGACGGAAATTTCGCTCACCCGCAGTTTTGCGATGTCGCTGCGCGCGATCACATCCTCCTTCGGCCCGGCGGAAATAAGTTTCACGCGGACATTCGTGTCCTCCACCAGTCGGCCGTTGATGCTCCGCCCATCCTTGGTTTCCACCTCCACGTTCTCGTAGCCTTTGCCGATGATTTGGTTCGGATCGATGACATTGGCCAGCAGCGCGTCAAGCGTGGAACGGCCCACGCCAGTCAAATCCGGGCCGATGTCCGCGCCTTCGCCGTGCAATTTGTGGCAATTAAAACAGGTCTTTTTGGCCAGCTCGTAGCCCGCCTTCAAATCCGGTTTTGTGCCGTTGAGAATCATCTGCTTCTTGGCGGCCATCAGCTTGAGCTTGTCGGTGTCGGGCGGACGGATGCGCCCGATGGCGCTGGCCGCGCGCTTCCGCACCGCGTCGTCGCCCGACTGGCCAAGCGTGCGGATGACGGTCGCGGGGATTTCGCTGGCGGAAACGGTCTTCGCCTCGATGGCCGAGAGGAGCGCCAGCGCCCAGTGGCTGCGCGAGGCCAGCACCTCGGCGGCGGCCCGGCGTGTGGCCGGGGTAAAAGTTTTCCACTGCTTGACGATCTCGTCACCCGCGGTGTCGCCGCCGATTTCCCCCAGCGCGCGCACGGCTTCGACGGCAAGCGCTTCGGGGTTGGGTTGGGCGAGCACTTTCACCATCGCACCGCGAGCCGCGTCATTCTTCAACTGGCGGACCGCTTGCACGGCTTTGATGCGTTCCTCCACGGCGGCCTTGGCGTCGTTGACCAGATTAATGCTGTTCTGCAAGGCAGTGGCGTCGCCCCAGAGCGCGCCAAGGCGCTGGGCGTGGCCGACGATGTCCGCGCGCGGACTGGCGAGCAGTTTGGCGAACAATTCTGCCGTCGATTTGTTTGGGCGAAGCGCCTTGCCTTTCTGGCCGTCCACCAATCCGTTCAAGGCATAGGCCGCGAGCGCCTCACCCGGCGGCAGGGCCATCAAGAAATCCACGGCGGCGTCAAGTTGGGCCGGGTTTTGCAAATCGCAGACTCGCCGCATGGTTTTATAGGCAAGCTGTCCGCTCAACGGCATGGTGGCCGGGCCGCTTTTGGCCAGCCAGTTGAAGGCGTTTTGCGGATTGGCGGCGATCTTTGGCTCGGACGCCATCCAGATCATGAATGGAATCAGCGGGTCGTTCGCATCGGCAGATTTCTCCACGAGGGTCGCGAGAACCTTGCCCACATTGGCCTCCGCCAATTCGGAAATGATGGGCGTATTGACGGTCAGCGAACTGGAAACGAACTGCCGGCACGCCGTCGCCACCGCGAGCCGCACGGAAGGGGCAGCGTCTTGGGCAAGCTTGTCCAAGCGGATCAGCACCTCATCCGAGGCGTTGCCGCGTTCGCCGGTGAGCCGCGCGATCCAGGTGCGGATGACCGGTTCCTTGTCTTCCGCGTATTTGTCGAGGATCACGTCGTTCAAAATCATCGTGCCGTGCAGTGTCCAGAGCGCGGCGAGACGGGCTTCCAACGTCGGACCGGTGGCGAGGAGTTTTTGCAGCGCAATCGCCGTGGGCAATTTTTCCTTGGTGACCGCCTGGCCAGCGAACCGCTCGGTCAACAGGCGCTGCGCCATTTTCCGCTGCCAGACATTTGGGTGCGCGAGTAGCGTCACCAGTTGCGTATTGCTCCACTTGCTCAAATCCATTTTGAGTTCCGGGCGGGGCGGCACGGGCTTGCCCTTCTCCGGGCCGGTATAAACCACGCGCCAGATGCGGCCGTGCTCCCGGTCCACGCCTTCGGGATCGGCGTTGGCGTTTTGGTAGCACGGATATTTGTCATACCAATCCATGATCCAGAGGCAGCCGTCGGGACCAATCTGCTGGCTGACCGGCATGAACCAGCCGTCGTTGGCGCGGACAAAATCGCGGATGAAAGTGGATTTGAAACTGGAACCGTTGGGCGTGAGGCGATCTTGGTGGACGGCGTTGTCGTGGATGTTGCCGCAAAAGATCGTGCCGCGATATTCCTCCGGGTATTGGTCGCCTTGATATACTTGGATGCCGGCGTAGGCGGCCATGTGATGGCGGTGATCCACGATGCTGGGCAACAGTTGATAACCGTAGGGATTCGCCGGCGTGCCGCCCTGCCGCACGTACTGCCCGCCCGGGGCCATGTGGAACATGTGGTCAATCACGCACGCGCTTAGAAAAGCGTTGCCCGCACGGTCGAAATCGACGCCCCACGGATTGCTCGTGCCGTCGGCAAAGACTTCAAATTTTCTCGTCAACGGGTGAAAGCGCGCCACGGCGGCGTTCACGGTCACTCCGGTGTCGGCGGGATTGTTCGGATCCTTGACGTTGGAAAGCGTAAAGACGCCGTGGGTCATATAGAGGTAGCCGTCCGGACCCCAGGTGAAGCCGTTGAGCAGCTCATGACGGTCGTGCAGGCCAAAACCGGTTTTCAAAACCGTCCGCTTGTCCGCCTGGCCGGTGCCTTTGGTGTCTTCCAGAAACAAGAAATCCGGGGCCTGCCCGACGTATGCGCCGCCATTGCCAAGCAGCAGGCCGGTGGCCAGCGACAATCCATCCGCGAAGACCGTTACCTTGTCGGCCTTGCCATCGCCGTCGGTGTCTTCGAGAATTTTGATGCGGTCGCGGCCCTTTTCGCCGGGCTTGGAGCCCAGCGGATATTCGTACAGCTCCACAACCCAGAGCCGGCCGCGTTCATCCCAGGTCATGGCGACGGGATTCACCACCTCTGGTTCGCTGGCGAAGAGGCGGATTTCAAAACCGGGCGGGAGGGTGAATTTCTTTTGCGCCTCCTCGGGCGAAAGCGCAGGTGTGCTGGCCGGAGCGTGCTGGCCGCTCATCTGTTTGCCCGACGGCTTATTCGTGTAAACGGGAAAACCGAGGTCGCGCCGTGGCGGCGTGTAGTTCGCGGCGGAGGCGGTTTGGGCAACCATCGCAGCGACCGCAATCGAGAGCTTCACAAATGATTTCATGGCTGGCCGAAGATAGCGTTTTCCACTGAGGGACGGCAACGCGATTCGCGCGGGTGAGAGTTTTCACCCGGATTCCAAAACGGATTTGAACAGGAGGGAACACAGCAAACAGAGCCAAAGACCGTAACGATGGGGCGGGGAGGAAGATTACCCACTGTCTCCAGTTCCATCGACTCCCCCTCCGTTGCCTCCTGTACAATCCACTTGGGAAGTTGGCGTCCGAAAAAGATCCAAAAATTTGAGACTCCGCACGTCGTCTCCTACCTTCAGAATTAATCCCAACAAACGCACGCCCAAAAGTTTTTGACAGTTTTCCGCAATGCTCTAGCCTGTCCCCAACATCGAAACCAAAATTATGAGACTCGGCATCAATACCTTTTTGTTTACTTCGCCCTTCACCACCGACAGCGTGAAGCTATTCCCCAAGTTCAAACAATGGGGCTTCGACACGGTTGAAATCCCCGTCGAGGCGCCGGAGCACATCGACCCCGCCAAGGTGAAGGCTGCGGCGGACAAGCACGGCCTGGCCATCGGCAGCATCTGCGCCTGCATGGGGCCGGGACGCGATTTCCGTGGCACGCCGGAGGAACAGCAAACCGCGATGGTTTATTGCAAGGCGCTCATCGATCAAGCGGTCGTCATGGGTTGCCCGTCGCTCATCGGGCCGGTTTATTCCGTCGTCGGCAAGGCGGACGCTGTGGAACCCGCGCAACAAAAAATCGAGTGGGCGCTCGTGGTGAAGAATTTGAAGGAGTTGGCGAAATACGCCGAAGCGAAGGGCGTGAAAATTTGCATTGAGCCGCTGAACCGTTTTGAAACCGACTTCCTCAACACCTGCGATCAAGGTTTGAAACTCGTCAAAGCCGTCGGGTCCAAGGCGGTGGGACTTCATCTCGACACGTTCCACATGAACATTGAGGAGAAGAACCAGGCCGTCGCGATCAAGAAGGCCGGCAAGCAACTCGTGCATTTCCATGCCTGCGGCAGCGACCGCGGCACGCCCGGCGGAGACCATATCGACTGGCCGAGCATTATCAAGGCGTTGCGGGCCGTGAAATACAAGGGCGATGTGGTCATTGAATCCTTCACCACCGATGTGAAGGTCATCGCCCGCGCCGCCGCGATCTGGCGCAAGATCGAACCCAATCGCAACGACATCGCCGTGAAAGGCCTGGCGTTTTTGAAGAAGGCGTTGAAGTAAGTGACCCTTTGCCTCGTCTTAATGCCGTAAATTAACAACCGGCCCGGCAGCGTTGCGTTGCGGACCAAATCCTTAATGAACTCGAATATGAAAACCTCACTCCGCCTCCTCCTCACGCTCACCGCCATCACGCAAATCTCCCTCGCAGCCATTGCCGCCGAGGAAGGTTTCAAGAGCCTCTTCAACGGCAAAGACCTCACGGGTTGGGAGGGTAATCCCGATCTCTGGTCCGCGAAAGACGGTACCATCACCGGGGTCACCAAGGACGATCCGAAACTCACGCACAACACGTTTCTGGTGTACAAGGGTGGCGACGTTGCCGACTTTGAATTACGCTTGAGCTACCGCATCGTCGCGGGCAACTCCGGCATCCAGTATCGCAGCAAGGTGATGGAGCAGGGGAAGTTTGGCCCCATTGTCGGCGGCTATCAGGCGGACTTCGAGGCCGGCAAGACTTACAGTGGCATTCTTTATGAAGAACGCGGGCGGGGCATCCTCGCCCAGCGCGGCCAGAAGACGGTGATCAAGGAGGCCGACGGCAAAACCAAGGTGGAAGTGGTCGGCGAAATCGCCAAGTCCGAGGACATCCAGGCCAAGATCAAGCACGAGGATTGGAATGATTATGTCGTCATCGCCAAGGGTAATCACCTCCAGCATTTCATCAACGGGCAGCAGACCGTGGACGTGGTGGACGAGCAGGGCGACAAGGGAGCGAAGAGTGGCATTCTCGCGCTGCAAATCCATGTCGGCCCGCCCATGACGGTGCAATTCAAAAATATTCGGATCAAGCATTTCGCGGCAGCGGCCAAGAGCGACCTCGACACCATGCAGGGCAACTGGGTGCCGGTTGAGTTGGTCGGCAATGGTGATGCGGCGGGAAATGACATTTTGTCAAAAATCAAACTCGCGATCAAAGGGAAGGAATACTTCGTCAACACGGGCGACACCGATGACAGCGGCTCGTTTGAGCTGAACGAATCGGCGACGCCTAAACACATGGACGTGAAAACCAAGACTGGTGATTCAGTTACCGCCATCTACGAATTCTCCGGCGACATGATGCGGGTTTGCTATGTCCTGAACAACGGCACACGCCCCACGGAATTCAAATCCACCGCCGGCTCAGACCGCGTTTTCGCCGCCTATAAGCGCGTTCCCTAATCATCGGGGAAAACTTCATGAACCGCTTGATTCTGGTTGCGGCGCTGGCCGCTCTGCTCACGGGTTGTGCTGGCGCGAAACCTTTGGCGAGTGCTCCGCCCGCGAAAATCATCTTCATTGCCGGACGTCCGAGCCACGGCCCGCTGCAACACGAGCACCGCGCCGGCTGCCTGTTGCTCGCCAAGTGTCTGCAAGGCGTGCCTGGCA
>JBKJSC010000187.1:0-8411 GCA_046593035.1 Limisphaerales bacterium
TTCGATCTGCGCCGGCGTGGCGTCGGCGGGCACGACGATGCGGTCACGCAGCTTGCCGTTGACCTGCACCGGAATCTCCAGCATGGATTCAACAAGCAGCACAGGATCAAACTGAGGCCAGGGCGCATACGCCAGCGAACCGTGAACCTTGAACTCTGAACCTTGAACTTCAAATTTCGCCCAAAGTTCTTCGGCAAGATGCGGCGCGAAGGGCGCGAGTAGTTGGAGAAACGTCTTCAGCACGCTGGCCGGTTTCACGTCCCACGTCATCGCTTCATTGGTGAAAACCATCATCGCGGAGATCGCCGTGTTGAAGCGCATGCCGTCCAAGTCTTCGGTTACTTTCTTGATGCAAGCGTGCAGCGTCTTCAACTGCGCGGGCGTGGCAACGACATCTTTGATCGCTGGATTGAGTTTGATCAACCCCAGCAGATCCCCGCGTCTCTGCGTCTCTGCGGTTGTCTCGGCTTGTTCAAAGTCCGTCTCACTCGCTTCATTCACGAACAACCGCCACACGCGCCCAAGAAATTTATACACGCCGGAAACTCCTTGCGTGTTCCACGGCTTTACCATTTCGAGCGGGCCCATGAACATTTCGTAAAGCCGGAACGCATCCGCACCGAATTCGGCGAGCACATCGTCCGGGTTCACCACGTTGCCGCGCGACTTGGACATCTTCTGCCCGTCCTCGCCGAGGATGAGTCCTTGGTTGACGAGTTTGCAAAACGGTTCGGGCGTGGAGACGTGGCCGAGGTCGAACAAAACCTTGTGCCAGAACCGCGCGTAGAGCAGGTGCAACACCGCGTGTTCGGTGCCGCCGACATACAAATCAACTCCTGGGGTCGTCGATTTGTGGGATTGGGTCTGGGTTCTGGGTTCTCGGGAACCCATCCAGTAGCTCTCAGCGTCTTTGCCGACAAATGACTGTGCGTTCTTGGCGTCGGTGTAGCGCAGATAATACCAGCAACTGCCCGCCCATTGCGGCATCGTGTTCGTCTCGCGAATCGCGCCGGGGATTTCATTCAACCACTCTTTCGCGCGGGCCAGTGGCGGCTCACCGCTCGCGGTGGGCTTGTAATCTTCCAACGTCGGCGGCAGCAACGGCAACGAACTTTCCGGCAACGCTTCGTGATACAGATTTCCGGCGGCGTCCTTCTTCCAGATGATCGGGAACGGCTCGCCCCAGTAACGCTGACGGCTGAACAGCCAGTCGCGCAGTTTGTAGTTGATGGTGCGCTTGCCGAGATTTTTTTCTTCAAGCCAGGCGGTGATTTTATTTTTGGCTTCGGCAGTGGGGAAACCGTTAATGTCGCAACGCTCGCCCGTTGGGTCTTTCAATCGCCAACCAGAAGTTGGAGATTCAAATGCCACGCCTTCTTCGCAGAAAACTTCCTTTAACGGTCCGATCGCACCGCCGATTTGTTTGCCATCTGGAAGAGTAATTGGCTTCAAGTCTTTTGGAATGACAACTTGCTTGATTGGTAGATTGAACTTTTTCGCAAATTCCCAATCCCGCTCGTCATGCGCTGGCACAGCCATGATTGCGCCGGTGCCGTAGCTGGCGAGGACGTAGTCGGCAATCCAGATGGGAATTTTTTCACCGTTGACGGGATTGATGGCGTAAGCGCCGATGAAAATACCGGTTTTTTCTTTCGCTAGCTCCGTTCGTTCCAAATCACTTTTCTTTGCGACTTCTGCCCGATAGGCAGCAACATTGTCGCTGGTGACGATTTGATCGACGAGCTTGTGTTCCGGGGCGAGCACCATGTAAGTCGCACCGAAAAGCGTATCTGGGCGCGTGGTGAAGACGCTGATTTTTGCATCGTGACCGACGACTTGAAAATCAACCTCCGCGCCCTCGCTGCGGCCAATCCAGTTCCGCTGCATTTCCTTGAGCGAATCGCTCCAGTCAATCGTGTCGAGATCGGCCAGCAGTTTTTCAGCGTAGGCGGTGATGCGGAGCATCCATTGGCGCATCGGCTTGCGGACGACCGGGAAGCCGCCGACTTCGCTCTTGCCGTCGATGACTTCCTCGTTGGCCAGCACCGTGCCGAGTTCGGGGCACCAGTTCACCGGCGCTTCGGCGACGTAGGCGAGGCGCATTGAATCGCAGTATGCGCGACGCAGCTTCTCGTTTTCCGACTTCAAGAAAATCCGTAACTGCTCAATTTTTTCGTCCTTTTGCGGAGGTAATGCGGGAAGGTCTAAATTTTTTGGATACTTCAACGTTTCAATCGGTTCAGCCTTGTTTGTTTCAAGATTGAACCACGAGTTGTAAGACTTGAGGAAAATCCATTGCGTCCACTTGAAATAATCCGGGTCAGTGGTGGCGAGTTCGCGCGACCAGTCGTAGCTGAAGCCGAGGCTTTTGATCTGGCGCGTGAAGTTGGCGATGTTCGCCTCGGTCGTGACGCGCGGGTGCTGGCCGGTTTTGACGGCGTATTGCTCGGCGGGCAGACCGAACGAATCCCAGCCCATCGGATGCAGCACGTTGAAACCGCAGGCACGACGGTAACGCGCAAGAATGTCCGTGGCCGTGTAGCCTTCCGGATGCCCGACGTGCAAGCCCGCGCCGCTCGGATACGGAAACATGTCGAGGATGTAATACTTCGGCGGCAACTGCGCGGCGGAAACTTTACCCGACAAACCGTGGCGTACGCCAAAGGGATGCGCTGTGGGCACGGTGTCGCCGGGATTCCAGGCGCGAAACGCCTGTTCGGATTCCCACTGCGCCTGCCACTTCGGCTCGATCAAATGAAACGGATACTGTCTGCGACTCGACATAGGGCGGGGATATTGAGCAAACACGCGGCGCGGGGCAATCGCGGAATTTCAACGAACGAAAAAAATCCCCTCGCTCTGATGCTGAGAACTTGAAATCGCGCTCAGGTTCTTTCACCCTCCGGCCATGCAGTTCCCGGATCAAGCTCGTGTGGCGGCGGCGATCATCGTGTTGTGCCTCGGCGCAAGCCTGCCGATGCTCAGTTCGTGTTCCACCACGAGCCGCACTGTGAACGCGCCACCCGCCGTAGAAGGCGCGTCATTTGTCGGCAACAAAACCTGCGCCGAATGCCACACCAACATCGCGCGCGCCTTTCCCGCCAGCCCGCACGCGCGCTTTCACTCGGAGGATTTGAAAATGGCGGGCGTGACCGGCTGCGAATCGTGCCACGGACCGGGCAGCAAACATGTGGCTGCGGGCGGCGGACGCAAACTCATTGTGAATCCGCGGCAGGACGCAACAACCTGTTTCAATTGCCATCTGGGAACGCATGCGGAATTCAATTTGCCGCAGCATCACCCGCTCACCGAAGGCAAGGTCAACTGCGTGCAATGCCACGATCCGCACGGCAGCGACATCCGTAAAGCCAAAGGCGGCCTGGCGATGGCGCGGCAGAATGAAGCCTGCGCCGCGTGTCATCACGAGCAGACGCGACCCGTCGTCTTCGAGCACGAGGCGATGCGCGAGGGCTGCACCACTTGCCACAATCCGCACGGCTCGGTCAACCCGAAGCTGCTCGTCGAACGCGACGCCAACTTGTGCCTGAAATGCCATGCGCAAGTGCCTGCGCCGGGCGCGGGCGCGGGACAGATTTTCATCGGCAAGGAAAACCACACGCTCTATCTGCGGCAGGGAACGTGTTGGAGCGCGGGCTGCCACAATGCGGTGCATGGCTCCAACGTCAGCCCGCGCCTCCGCTACTGAACGCGATGAAGCCCAGCGTTCAATATTCAATCGGAACGGCCCAGATAAAACTGGGGAGCGCGACCGTCCCGGTCGCTCCAGTCGGCGTCCCGCCGACTGGTTCCCAACGTGTCCAACTCCACCGAATTGTGCGCTCGTCTGGCGGCGGGATGTTTTCGGCGGGACGCCGAAAACTGCGGGCGAGTCGCCCGCGCTCCCCGGAGCAATGGCATCGTTCCGGCTCAAGGTTTCGCGCTGTGCTGCCTTGGTTACTTGTTACCGCCGTCTGCCTGACGCCGGGAATTGGCCCGCTGGCATTGTTCAGCACGCCGGTGGATGAAAGCAAACTGCCGCCGCCCGCGACGGCCAAGGTCGAGTTCGTCCGCGACATCAAACCGATTTTTGAAAACGCCTGCTTCCGCTGCCACGGGCCGGAAAAACCCAAGGGCAAATTCCGCCTCAATGATCGCGCCGCCGCGTTGAAGGGCGGCTCCGACGGCCTCGATATTCTGCCGGGACAAAGCGCGCAGAGTCCGTTGATTCATTACGTCGCGCGGCTTGTTGAGGACAAGGAGATGCCGCCGCCGGGCAAAGGCGAACCGCTCACGCGTGAGCAAATCAGCCTGCTGCGCGCATGGATTGATCAAGGGGTGGACTGGCCGGACTCCGCCGCCACCGCCGAAAGCAAAATGCAGTTCACCGTTTCGCCGACCATTCGCTGGATCGGCGTGCAGGGTGACGCGCGCAAGTTCCGCGAAGATTGGTGGATGAAGGACGGAGCTTCCGGCGGTTTTGAGAGTTTCAAGCTGCGGCAAAAGATCGGTGAAGATGAAACCCTGACCCTCGAAGGGCGCGCGTTGTTCGACCAGAGCGACTACAAGATCACGCTGACACTGGAAAAGAATGAGTTTGGTTTCGCGCGCGCTGGCTTTGAGCAATACCGCAAATACTACGACGACAGCGGCGGCTATTATCAGCCGTTCGGCACACCGGCGTTCCGCTTGAACCGCGATTTGCATCTGGACATCGGCAAGGCTTGGGCGGAGTTCGGCCTCACCCTGCCCGACTGGCCGCAGATGGTTTTCGGTTACGAATATCATTTCAAAAACGGCGCCAAGTCCTCGCTGCAATGGGGCGATTCCACGCAAGGCGGCGAGACGAGAAAGATTTTCCCCACCGCCAAAGGCATTGACGAGAAGTTGCACGTCATCCGGTTTGATCTTGACCACGAATGGCGCGGCGTGCGGGTGGAGAATAATTTTCGCGCGGAGTTTTACGATCTCGCCACCGAGCGAAAAAACGTGACTGCCTTTGCGCCACCGGCGACGACGCCGGGGTCGTTCGCGCTGGTGAAGGAGCGGCAGCGGCATTTTCAAGGTGCTAACGCCTTCCGATTGGAGCGGCAGTTCACCGACTGGCTCTTTGCTTCGGGCGGCTACTTCTATTCGCGGCTGGACGCTGACGCGGCGTTTCGCTTGAACACCATCAACGGCGCGGGCGCGCCGCTCGTCGGGGATTTGTGGAGCAGCCAGCAGATTTTGCTCGCGCAGGAAACTCACGTCTTCAACGCCAACACGCTGCTCGGCCCGTGGGAGGGTTTGACGTTCTCGGCGGGCGTGCAAAGCGAATGGAGCCATCAGGAAGGCCTGGGCAACCTCAATCTCGACTTCGGCGATGCCGTCGCGCCGCCGCTGTTTGTCCAGCCGGTGATGGTGAGCGCCAACCTGGACAAGAATTCCGTCGATGAGATTTTTGCGCTGCGTTACACGAAGATTCCCCACGCCGTGCTTTTTGTGGAAACCCGCTTTCAGCAGGAACGCATCGGTCAGTTCGAGCGGGAGGCGGGGACGCCGGTGGATTACCGCGATTTCCTGCGCAATACCATTGCCACGAGCGATCTCAAGGATTACCGCGCCGGCTTCACCGTGTCGCCCTGGCCGCGCGTCTCGTTCAACGTCCAGGCCCGGCATCGGGACAAGCAGAGCAATTATCTAAATCTGATCGACCAAGGCCCCGCGCCCTTTTTCGGCGGCGGTTACTCGGCGTTCATCCGTTCGCGCGAGACGGTCACCGATGAAGTAGAGGCGAAATTATCCTGGCGCGCGACGGCGTGGTTGAAGACGGCATTCACTTACAAACTCACCGCCATGGATTTCACCACCGTGACCGATCCCTACATCGACCCATTCTCCGCCGCACTGATCACACCGGGCGGCGGGATTCTGGCGGGCAATTACGACGCGCATGTTTACAGCGCCAATGCCGTGATCACGCCGTGGCGACGGCTCTATCTGTCCACGACCTTTTCCTACTCCGCATCACGCACCCGCACGGCGAAGAATGGAAATCCGTCCATCGTGCCGTATCGCGGCGACACGTATAGCGCGCTGACGAGCGGGACATTTGCGCTGAACCCGACCACTGATTTGTCCGCGAGCTATTCCTTTTCGCGCGCCGATTACGGACAGAGCAACTCGGCGGACGGCCTGCCGCTCGGCCTGGAATATCAGCGGCACGCGGTGTTGGTCGGCGTGGCCAAGCGGTGGAAGAAGGAACTGACGACGAATCTGCAATACGGCTTTTTCCAATACACCGAGCCTTCGGGCGGCGGGCTGAACAACTACACGGCTCACGGAATCTTTGCGACGCTGACGAAGAAGTGGCCGTAGGCGCGGCAACGGTCAACGCTTCCGTTACGGCGTGGTAATCACACTGTAAAAACCCTTGTCCGTGGGCGGATCGACAAACACAGTTTTATTCGTGCCGTCGCCGCTTAACGTGGTTTGGTTGGCCGTGCCATCGAGTGCTGTCGCAAAGAAAACCGGAGCATCGCTACCCGTCCCCAGCGCAGCGCGGAAACGGATACCATACTTCCAGCCGCTGACCGTGGGAAACACCAACTGAAACCGTTTGCCGGCGTTAGCTCCCACCAGCGCGCCGGAGGTCGTGTAGCCGAGGCCGTCGATTTGAATGGCGAGCGAACCGGGAGCGGGATGGTCGGCGTCGAGTGTGAAAGTCGTTGGATAACTTGTCAGCGGCAAGGGGGCTGGGCCGTTGATCACCACCCCCGCTGCCGTGAAACGTGAGAGGTGGCAAGGACAGGTCAAGCTGGTTCCATTAAATGTACCTACCGTACATCCCGTATGAGTGCATTTAGAAGTCACTGCGAAAAACTGGTCGTTCGCCAGCCGGGTGATGATGATTTTCGGGAAGGTGGCCGTCGACATACCCGGTACAATCAGCAGGATCGAACCGTTGGTGGATTGGAGCGCGGTGAACGAACTTAGATTGACCTTGAGTATCCCCACCCCGCCGGAGCTTTGGGCGTAAATCTCGGTCATGAACAACTTGCCCACCGTGGCACAGCCGCCAGCGTAGGCCGTCGTCAACGCAAACGTCTTAAGAAAATTGCGTCGGGAAAGGGATGTGTCTGGTTTCATCATGATAGTGCCGACTCTGTACTAACGGCTCAAATTATACCCAGCAAAGATAATGGTAAACTTGCCAAAGTCTATGGCAAAGCTGTCCGTCACCGTAGCCATTTTGGGTGATGATACCTTCCGTCCTGGTAAATACCGTTGATTTCCCACCGCGCGACGGGTCAACTTCCAGCGCATGACGACGCTGCTCATCGCCACCCGCAATGCCCACAAAGTTCAGGAAATCCGCGCCATTCTCGGCGACGGCTTTGATTACCTCAGCTTGCAGGATTTCCCCGCCGCGCCTGCCGTGGTCGAGGACGCGGACACGTTCGCCGGCAACGCGGCGAAGAAGGCCACCGAAATCGCGCGCTGGCTGTCGAGCCTTCTACCTTCAACCCTCAACTCTCAACTCTCAACTACTCTGGTGCTGGCGGATGATTCGGGCCTGGAAGTGGACGCACTCAACGGCGCGCCCGGCGTGTATTCCGCGCGCTTCGCCGCGTTGGACGGTGCGGACAATGGCAACAGCCCGGACGCGGACAACAACGCCAAGCTGCTCCGGTTGCTCCAGAAGGTTCCACAGGAAAAGCGCACCGCCCGGTTTCGCTGCGTGATCGCTTTGGTCGCCGCCACGCCACACGCCGCATCTTCCACGCCGCAGTTCTTCGAGGGCGCTTGCGAAGGCCGCATCGAATTCGCGCCGCGCGGAAAGGGCGGGTTCGGTTACGATCCGCTCTTTGTTCCGGATGGCTTTCAGGAATCGTTCGCCGAACTCGGCGAGGACACCAAAAACAAATTGAGCCATCGCGCGAAGGCATTGGCGAAACTCCGAGCGGGATTGGAATTGTCCGCAAATGTGTAAACGCTGCCCGGACATACTGCTTGCTCTCCCCTGCCCGGCCCGCTAATTGTTTCGCCGTTTATGAATTACAAGATTTCCAAACGCGCCGCCACGCTATCGCCCTCGCTCACGCTGGCCATTGATTCCAAGGCCAAGCAGATGAAGGCCGAGGGCGTGGACGTCGTCGGCTTCGGTGCGGGTGAACCGGACTTCGACACGCCGCAACACATCAAAAATGCCTGCGCCCAGGCGCTCGCCGACGGCTTCACCAAATACACGCCCGCCGCCGGCATCCCGGAATTGCGCCAGGCCATTGCCGACAAGTTCAAGCGCGAGAACGGCCTCACCTACAAACCGTCGCAGGTCATCGTGAGCTGCGGCGGCAAGCACTCTTGCTACAACGTCATCATGGCGACTTGCGAGGAGGGGGATGAGGTCATCATCCCCGCACCCTACTGGTTGA